>JACPVA010000093.1 GCA_016191995.1 Burkholderiales bacterium
GCCGCGCGCCGCGCCGCGACGGCGCGTCGCCGGCAGCCGGCGGGCCGGGCGCCGGCCGCCCCCGGGGGGGCTCAGAGGATCGACCATCGCCTGCTGCTCCTGTCGCTGTCGAAGTCGCGGATCCTGAGGAAGGCCTCGGCGATCTCGCGCGGCTCGTGCGGGGCCGGAAAGCGGCCGTGCAGCCTGGCCCGCGGATCGACGAGGAAGATCGTCGAGTTGTGGGTGACGAGGTAGTCGTCGGCCGCCTTGCCGGCCCGCGGCGCGTGGATCGTGTACAGCGCGCCGAACTGGCGCGCGAAGGCACCCAGCTGCTCGGCGCCGCCGGTGACGCCGACGATGCGCGGGTCGAAGAAGGCGACATAGTCCTTCAGGCTCTCGGGGCTGTCGCGCGCCGGGTCGACCGAGACGAAGATGCCCTGCAGCTCGGCCGCGACACCCGGGTCCGTCTCCAGCAGCCGGAAAGCCTGCGCGAGGGCCGACATCGTCGTCGGGCAGATGTCCGGGCAGTGCGTGTAGCCGAAGAAGACGAAGCTCCACTTGCCCTTCAGGTCGGCGATCGCGATCGGGCGGCCGCCGGCGCCGGCGAGGCTGAACGCGGCCAGGTCCTCGGGCTGCCAGTAGACGAAGTCCTCGATCTCGGCCGGCGCGCGCAGCGCGGTCTGGCGGCTCGCCTGCCAGCCGATGACCGCGGCGGCGACCGAACCCAGGGCCAGCACGCCGCCGAGCAGCCGCCGCCTCGTCGTCGACGATGGAGCCGTCACAACGCGAACCCCAGCGCGAACGCCTTGTAATGCGTCATCAGCCCGCTCAGGTTCAGCAAGGCCAGCGCCAGCACGACCACGCCGCAGGCGAGCGTCATCCCGGCCGCGCGGCGCCGGATGCCCGCCACCCCGCGGGCCACGAGGATCAGCGCAGCCGACACCAGCCACAGCGCGAGGCAGGTGCCGAAGGCATACCAGAATGCGAGCCCGAAACCCTGCGCCGCGGTGGCGCGCTGCGTCGCCAGCCCCATGATCTCGGACAGCATCGGCGTGATGCAGGGCGAATAGACGAGCGCGAAGGCGACGCCCAGCAGCATCGCCAGCACGCTCAGCGCGGGCGGACGGTGCAGGCGGTGCAGCGCCGGCACGCGGTCGACGAGCAGCAGTTGCGCGCTCGCCGCCAGGATCACGATCGCGGCGGCGATCCTGAGCGTGCCGAGGTTGGCGATGATCGGGCGGCTCAGGCTCAGCCCGGATGCGATCAGCAGCGCATAGACGAGCGAGAAGGACAGCGTGAACGCCAGCCACGGCGGCAGCGTCCAGCGCAGCACGCCGGGGCCCGATCCGGCCTCCAGCATCGGCAGGTAGCTGCCGACGAGGAAGGCGACGAAGAAGGGGCTGATCTGCAGGATGCAGAGTTGCCAGATCGAGAAGAACGACGAGAAGCCGCCCGCCAGCGCGGAGGTGCTGCCCATCAGAGGATCTCCTCGACCCAGTGCCTGAAGTCCTCGGGCTTCTCGGCGATATTGCCGTAGAAGGCGCGCTTGACGGTCCCGTCGCGGGCGATGAAGAAGGTGCTCGGCGGCACGCTGACGCCGTAGTCCTTCGCGATCCGGTCGCCCTTGTCGTAGCCGGCATCGAAGGGCACGCGCCACTTGCCGACGAATTGCTGGAAGTTCGACCGCGAGTCCTGGATCCCGACCATCAGGAAGCCGACGCCGTCGCCGCGGTGCCGCTCGTAGGCCTGCAGCATCAGCGGCAGCGACTGGTTGGAGCACGGGCACCACGACGACATGAAGGTCAGCACCAGCCCGCGGCCCGCGTAGCCCTCGAGCCGGCTCACCCTGCCGTCGACGAGCTCGAGCGCGAAGGGCTTGGCCGGCGCGCCCACCTCGAGCAGCGTGCGCGGCTCCTCGCTGCAGGCGCCGAGCAGCATGGCGGCGAGCAAGGCCGCGGCGCTGCGCCTAGAGCAGCTTGTCCAGCTCATGCCTGAGCAGCTCCTCGGTCACTGCCCCCGAATGGAAGTAGCGGATCATGCCGCCGCGGTCGATGAAGTAGGTCGTCGGCACGCCATACGGCCCGAAGGCCTGCTGGATCGCCTTGCCGTCGTCGAGCCCGACCGGAAAGCTCAGGCCGTGCTTGCCGACGAACTCGCGCAGCTTGTCCTCGGTGTCGTCGATCGCGATGCCCAGGACCGCCACGCCCTTCGGGCCGTACTCGCGCGCGATCTTCTCGAGCGCCGGCGCCTCGACATGGCAGGGCAGGCACCAGGAGGCGAAGAAGTTGACGACCAGCGGCTTGCCCTGGTGGTCCTGGGACTTCAGGCTCCCGCCGTCGAGCAGGGTCAGGCTGAACGCCGGGGCGGGCTGCGGCGACTGCGGCAGGCGCGACCCGGAGTCGCCGCTCGAGAAGGGCTGCGCGATCAGCAGCGCAGCGATCACGAGCGCGCCCACCAGGCCGGTGAGGCCCAGGATGAAGACCAGCCTGTAGAACCCTGGGTTCAGCACTTGCCGATCGCGCGACGCGACCCTCCTTGTCGGGAGGACACCGATGCCGGCGGCCTAGGGCGGCGGCGCAGGAATCGGAAGACGCCAGAGGAACGCCCTCGTTCCCAGCCCCGGCAATTCCATCCTGACTTCGAATTCGCCGGCCTGCGGGATATTAGCATCGTCGAAGCTGAGCAGGCCTTGGCGGTGATGCTGTTGCGCGTCGCCGTACAGGACCTTCCAGCCGCTGGCGCGGCTAGACCGGCCGTCGCCCGCCTGCAGCGTCGCCATCTGCGCCAGGTCCCAGGGCGGAACCGAGCCGCGATGGGTATTCAGGAAGACGACGAAGATCGCGCCGCCCGACTGCGGCCCAATCTCGCGCACGCCCAGGTACGGCAGCAAGCGCGCGTGCTCGCGCGGGACGTGGATGAGGTCGAGGAAGAGGTCGCCCTCGCCGAAGTCGCTGCGCCACAGATGCTGCCGGACGAACCGCATGACCGCATCCGGGAGCACCGTCGGCACATTGCTGAGGAAATGCGTCTGCAGATGCCGCGTGACCGCGCCCGCGGCGCGATCGCCCAGTCCCGCTCGGTCGGGCGCGCCCATGCGCGACACCACCGCATCCCATTCGGCCGCGGTCCGGGGCTTGCCCTCGATCACGTCCTTGCCGTGGCACTTGCGCGTGCAGCGGTCGCGGTACAGGCGCGCGGTCTGCCCCGGCGTCAGCTCGCCGACCACGCCGCGCTCGTAGAGGAAGACGGCCGCCATCTGGCGCGCGGCATCCAGCGCCGCCGCGGGGCTCTGCTCCGCGAGGGCGAGGATCGCCGCCAGTGCCGCCGCGGCGACCAGCGCGACGACGATCGCCGCGGTGGCCAGCAGCGCCTTCAGCCGGCTGCTCACGCGGCGGCCCGCCGGCTGCGGGCGGCACCGGCGCGCTCAGGCATCGCGCAGCTTGTCGGGGAAAAGCCGTCTCGCGCCAAGGTAGACCGCCAGCGACATCGCGAGGATCCAGGTCGCCAGGCCGGCCCACAGCAGCACCCAGTCCAGCGTGTCGAATCCGCGCGTGTACTGGTAGATCTTGCCGTTGACCTTCTGCAGCGGCGTGAGCCGGGCGTCGTTGCCATAGCGGGCGATGAAGTCGTCGACGATCTGCTGCTTGCTCCAACCCTGCGCGATGCGCTCGCCGATCTCGCGCTTCCAGCCCAGGCCGCAGCTCATGTTGCAGTCCTGCAGGATCAGCGGGCACTCGCAAGGGCAGGCCAGATCCTGTGCGACCTCGGCGACGGTCAAGGCCAGCGCGCGCGACGGCGCCACGAGCTGCGCCGCCGCCACCAGCAGGGCGAGGAGGACGAGCCGGTGCAGGGCGCGAAAACCGGTCATCGCGCCGCCCTGCGCCTGGCCCTGCGCGCGCGCAGGATCCAGGCCGCGAGCGCCAGCGTGCCGATCGCGCCGGTGCCGAACAGCGCATAGACGATCGTTCGCACCCTGCGCTGCGCATCGTAGGGCGCCGACGGGATCTGCGACTCGCGCATCGAGGCGTACTTGACGTTGACCGACGGCGTCGGGTCGGTCTTGCGGTAGCGGATCTGGAAGACCTTCGGCTCGTCCGCGGCGACCTCGTCGAGCCGGTAGAGAAGATGGTTGAAGCCGTCGACGACCGTGGTCGAGGCCTCTTCGCCGGTGCTGGCGCCTGCGCCGGCCGCCGGCGCGAGGACCCGGAACCCGGTGCTTCGCAGCGGCTGCTGGATATCGACCTCCATGCGCTTGACGGCGTGGCGCGGGCGGATCCGGTAGTCGATCGACTTGTCGCCGATTGCGAGGTCGAGCGGCGGCGTGTGGAAGCTGAGGTAATAGCTCGGATAAGGCAGCAGCATCCGCACCTCGTCCTCGCCCCCGCGGTCGACGGTCTGGTAGAGCTGGCAGAAATGCCGGCCCTCGACCGAAAGGCTGCAGGCGTCGTTGACGATCGAGCCGCGCGGAACCAGAAAGCTCGCATGGATCGGATAGCGCGCAGCGTCCTCGAACCGGCCCTCGTAGATCACGAGCACGCTCGCGTCGTCGTACTCCGGCATGATCGAGACCTTCATGCGGCCGATCGGCGGCGCGTCGGCGCCGCCCGCTCCGGCCGCGACCCCGGCCTGCTGCGGACTGCAGCCCGAGCCGAGTGCCGCGACGAGAAAGGCCTCCGCGCAAGTCCTGATCCAGGTCACGAGCTTCATCGCTGCGAGGGTATTCCGGCCCGATCGCGGCGCCGGAATTCGCCTATATTGCGTGCCCATCCGTACCGGCCACCGCGCGCGACGCGCACGCGGCCCCCATCGCCGGGATGGTACGCGAACCCCGGATCGATGCGGAAGTCTTCGATGGTCCGCGGCGCTGCCCCGGTTCATGAAAGCGAGCGCGAAGTGCCCCGATGATCGAAGTCGAGCATCTGGTCAAGGACTACGGTGAATTCCGCGCCATCGACGACATCAGCTTCCATGTCGAGAAGGGCGAGATCCTCGGCTTCCTGGGGCCGAACGGCGCCGGCAAGACGACCGTGATGCGGATCCTGACCTGCTTCTTCCCGCCGACGCGGGGCAGGGTCAGGGTCGCGGGCTACGACTGCTTCGAGGACTCGATCGAGGTCCGCAGGAGGGTCGGCTACCTGCCGGAGCGGGTGCCGCTGTACGACGACATGCGCGTCGCCGACTACCTGCGATTCGTCGCCGCGATCAAGGGCACGCCGGCGCGCGAGGTCGCGGCGAAGACCGCCAAGGTGATCGCCGACTGCGGCCTGCAGGAGGTCGCCGGCAGGCCGATCAGCGCGATCTCCCGCGGCTACCGGCAGCGGGTCGGCATCGCCCAGGCGCTGGTCAACGACCCCGAGGTGCTGATCCTCGACGAGCCCACCGTCGGGCTCGACCCGAGGCAGATCAAGGAGATCCGCAAGCTGATCAAGGATCTCGCGGGCCGGCACACGGTCATCCTGTCGACCCACATCCTGCCCGAGGTCAGCATCCTGTGCGGCCGGGTCGTCATCATCGACAAGGGCAGGCTGGTCGCCGCGGGCCGGCCCGACAGCCTCGCCGCCGGCGCTGCGCGGCGGATCTTCCTTCGCATCGAGGGCGACGCGCAGCGCATCGAGCAGGAGCTGCGACGCGCGCCGGGAGTCGGCGGTGTCGAGCGCGAGCCGTCCGCCGGCGGCGCCGCGGGCTGGGTCGTCGTCCTCGACGACGAGCCGCGCGGCCGCGAGGGCCTCCGCGCGGCGATCGACCGCAACCGCTGGAGCCTCGTCGAGATGCGGCCGCTCGACGCGAGCCTGGAGGACATCTTCATCCAGCTCGTGACGACGGAGCCGACATGATCGTCAGGAACGTCGCCCTGATCCTCGGCCGCGAGCTGCGGTCGTATTTCGGCTCGCCGACCGTCTACATCGCGATCGCGATGTTCCTGCTGATGACGGGCTATTTCTTCTACAACCTGCTGGCGACCTTCTCGGTCGTCAGCATGCAGGCGCAGGCCGATCCGATGCTGGCGCGCCAGTACCAGCTGCTCAATATCACCGAGAGCGTCGTGCGGCCGCTGTTCGGCACGGTCAGCGTCATCCTGCTGCTGATGACGCCGCTGTTGACGATGCGGCTGCTCGCCGAGGAGAAGAAGACCGGCACGATCGAGCTGCTGCTGACCTTCCCGGTCGACGATGCCGAGGTCGTGCTCGGCAAATATCTCGCCTGCCTCGCGGTGCTGCTGGTGATGATCGCGCTGACCGTGCCGTACCCGGCGCTGCTGCTGATCCTCGGCCGCCCGGAGCCCGCGCCGATCGTGACCGGCTACCTCGGGCTCGTGCTGCTCGGCGCGGCCGCGCTCGCGCTCGGGCTGTTCACCTCGTCGCTGACCGAGAACCAGATCGTCTCGGCGTCGATGTCCTTCGGCGTGCTGTTCCTGTTCTGGCTGTTGAGCTACTCGGTGCCGCTCGCGCCCGCCGGCCTGGGGGGCTTGCTCGGCTATCTGTCGATCGACGGGCATGTCGCGAGCCTGTCCAAGGGCGTCGTCGACTCGGAGGACATCGTCTACTACCTGTGCTTCGTCGCCGTATTCCTGTTCCTGACGCTGCGCAGCCTCGAGGCGAAACGGTGGCGGTGACGCGGCGCCCGCGCTGGCTCGTGCCGCTCGGCGCGGCGTCCGCCCTGCTGCTCGCCGCCGGCGGCATCGCCTGGGCGATCAGCGGCGAGATGGGCAACCTCCCGCTGGCGCTGATCTGGGCCGGGCTGCTCGCGCTGCTGGCGTTCTTCCACGCCTTCTTTCCCGAGATCCGCGACTTCGTCGTCCAGCGCTCGACGCGGCACGCGCTGAACGCGGCGCTGATGGTCGGCGTCTTTCTGCTCATCGTCGCGCTGGTCGCGGCGATGTCGGTCAAGTACAAGCTGCGCGTCGACCTGACCGCCGACAGCCGCTACACGCTGTCGACGCAGACGATCAAGGTCCTGAAGTCGCTGCCCGGCGACGTCGAGGTGATCGCCTTCTACCGCAGCGACGAGCGAACACGGCAGGCAATGGCCGACCTGCTCGGCGAGTATGCGCAGCACGCGCCGCGATTGCGCTTCCGCTTCGTCGACCCCGACCGCGACCCGGCCGAGACGATGAAGCATGGCGTCACCTCGTACCGCACGACGCTGCTGAAGTACGGCGGCCGCCAGGAGACGGTCGGCACCGAGTCGGAGAACAAGCTGACGAACGCGCTGATCAAGCTGATCGCGCGCGACGTCAAGGTCTTCTACTTCGTCGAGGGCCATGGCGAGAAGCGCATCGGCAGCCTCGAGGAGAACGGCTACGCCTACCTGCGCGAGGCGCTCGAGCGCGAGAACCATCAGGTGCGCGAGCTGCTGCTGATGAGCGCCGACAAGGTCCCCGACGATGCCGCGGTGCTGGTCGTCGCCGGGCCGCAGAGCGACTACGCGCCGGCCGAGCTCGACCGCATCGACGCCTTCGTCCGCAAGGGCGGCCGGGTCCTCGTCATGCTCGACCCGGGCGGATTCCCGCGCCTGGCGCAGTTTCTCGCCGGCTTCGGCTTCGAGCTAGGCGAGGACCTGATCGTCGATCGCATGAGCCAGGTCTACGGCGCCAACTTCCTGATGCCGGTCGTGGTCGCCTACTACAAGGACCACCCGGTCACGCGCGACTTCGACCTGGCGACCTTCTTCCCGGTCGCGCGCTCGGTCCGCATCGCGGAAGACCCCGCGCGCGGCCGCCACGAGCTCGCCCTGACCAGCGACAAGAGCTGGACCACCAAGGGGCCGCTGGCCAAGGACGACGAGCAGTTCGACCCGGCCCGCCATACGCGCGGGCCGGTCGGCGTGGTCGGGGTCGCCGCGGTCGAGGCCGCGGTCGGCCAGGCCGGGGCGGCGGCGGGGCCGGAGGGCGTCAAGACCTGGGGCAAGGTCCTCGTCACGGGGGATTCGGACTTCGCCAGCAACAAGTTTCTCAAGACCGCGGGCAACCGCGACTTCGTCCAGAACATGCTGAACTGGCTCGCCGAGGAGCATATCCTGATCTCGATCCGGCGCCAGGAGCCGGGGCTGACGCCGCTGATGCTGACCGCCGTCCAGGGCCGGGTCGTCTTCTGGCTCTCGGTCGTGATCCTGCCGTCGCTGGTGCTGGCGGCGGGGCTGGGCGTGGCCGCGCGGCGGCGGAGGGCGGCTTGAACTTCGCCCGCAAGACGGTCTTCTGGCTCATCGTGCTGATCGTGCTCGGCGGCGCATTCCAGCTCTTCGACCGCCGGCAGGAGGCGAGCCGGCAGGCGCAGGAGGCCGAACTGCGGCTGCTGCCGTTCGCGGCCGACGAGGTCCGCGAGTTCCGCATCGACAGCGCCGGCGACGGGCCGCGGATCCGCGCCGTGCGCGGGCCGGATGGCTGGCAACTGGTGCAGCCGCTGCGTGCGAAGGGCGATGCCGAGGCGATCGGCAAGCTGCTGGCGAATATCGTCGGCGCGAGGAAGGACGCGCTGCTCTTCGCGCAGGCCGACCCCGCCAAGCTCGCCGAGCTGGGGCTCGACGCGAGGGCGACCGAGATGGGGCTGCGCACCGCGGCCGGCGAGACCGTGCTGGTGCTCGGCGCGCGCGGGCCGACCAACAACGTCGCCTACGTCATGTTCGAGGGCCGGCCCGAGGTCTACCGCATCCACGCCGACCTGCGCATGGATGCGACGCGGGATGTCCTCGCGCTGCGCGACAAGACCATCCTGGCCTTCGATCCGGTCAAGATGCGTCGGCTCGAGATCGCCAGGCAAGGGGCCCCCGAGGTGGTCGTCGAACAGGAGCAGGGGCGATGGAACCTGCTGCAGCCGGTGGCCGCTCGCGCCTCGATGGCGAAGGTGCTCGAGCTGCTGTACGCGCTGAAGAACGGCCAGGCCAAGGCCTTCGTCGACGAGGATCCCCCCGCGCTCGCGCCCTACGGGCTGGACCCGCCGATGCTGCGGCTGACGATCCACGAGGAACGGCTCGGCGCCGTGCAGCGGCTCGCGATCGGCGCCAAGGACCGCGCGCGGCGCGGCTACTTCGCGCAGGCGAATCAGGCCGGGCCTGTCTTCGACCTCGAGGAGGAGCTCGTCAATACGATCGTGCTGGGCATGGAGAAGCTGTCGGACGAGGACGCGCCGCGCTAGGCGAGGGCCGCGCGGCGAGGATCCGCTCGGCCACGGCGTGGCCGCGCAGCAGCCGGTCGCGCACCGACACGCCGCCGCGGTAGTTCGCCTCCAGGTGCAGCCCTGCGTGATCGCGCAGCCGGGCCTCGACCGCCTGCATGCGCGCCGCATACGCGCCGTGGTACAGCGGCAGCGCCTGCGCGTGCCGGTCGATGCGCAGCAGCTCCGGGTCGCCGCGCAGGTCGAGCAGCGGGCGCAGCGTGCGCAGCGCCTCGTCGGCGATCCGCGCGTCGTCCCAGTCGGCGACCTGCGGCGCGCGCGCGCCGCCGAGGTAGGAGCTCAGCAGCACCTTGCCGGCCGGGGCACGATCGGGAAAGAGCGCGCTCATCCACAGGTTGCCGGTCAGCACCGCGCTCTCGCCCCTGGGCGCGAGGAAGCCCGTGCCGTCCAGCGGATGGCCGACCGACTCGCGCGCAAGGCCCGCGTGCACGAGCGCGAGCGGCGCATAGTCGATCCCGCGCAGCAGCGCGGCGAGTTCGGAATCGATGCCGCCCAGCAGCGCGGCCGCGGCGGGCGCGGGGGTGGCGAGGATCAGCTGCGACGCGCGCAGCGTGCGTGTCCCCTGCGGCGCCGACGCCGTGACGCGCCATCCGCCGTCGTCGGGCGCCACCTCGACGACGCGATGCCCGGTGCGCAGGCCGACGCCGGGGCTCGCGGCCAGCGCGTCGACCAGCGTGGCCATGCCGCCGCGGAACGAGAAGGTCTCGGTGCGGCTGGCAGTGCGCCGGCGCAGCACGCGGTGGACCAGCACCCCGGCGGCCAGGCTGCCGTAGCGCCGCTCCAGCTCGGCGAGCCTGGGCAGCGCCGCGGCCGCGCAGGTCCGGTCGGCATCGGCGGCCAGCGTGCCGGCGACGAAGGGCTCCATCGCCTTGTCCAGCATCTCGCGGCCGAGCCGGCGCGTGACGAAGGCGCTCACCGATTCGCCGTCCGGCGCGCGCGAGAAGACCAGCGGCTCGGCGAGCAGTCGAAGCTTGCCGCGCAGGCTCCACAGCGGCGAGGCGACCAGCGCGCCGATGCGCATCGGCACCGGCCGCAGCCGCCCGCCCTGGAGCAGGTAGCGCTGCGATTGCGCATCGCGCGTGCGCGCGGCCTTGGCCGGCTCCAGACCCGCCTGGCGCAGCAGCGCGCTGACCTCGGGGCGGAAGTTCAGCAGCATGCAGGCCGCGCGCTCCATCAGGTAGCCGTCGCGCTGCGTGCTCGCGATCTTGCCGCCCGCGCGCGCGTCGGACTCCCAGACCGTGACCGGCACGCCGCTGCGCGCGAGCCACCAGGCGGCGGCGAGCCCCGAGATGCCGCCACCGGCGACGAGGACTTCAGTCCTCTCCATCGACGGCGATCCCGGCCCCGGCGCCGTCCGGCCGCGTCGGCGCGCGCGGGTTGTCGCGCAGCTCGGCCTTCATCCGGTCGAGCAGGTCCTTGCCGAGCAGCTCGCCCGGATGCTCGCGCGCGGCGACGAAGCGCCGGATGGTCGCGAAGCGCTGGTCGGCCTCGGGGTTGTCCTTCAGCCGCGGCACGCGCTCGCGCGCGATCCCGTAGGCGTCGAAGCTCAGCTCGCGCATGCCGAAGCTCTTCATGCGCTGCACCGCGCGCATCATCGCGCGGTTGCGGTAGCGCGTCAGGTCGCCCGAGGTGATGCGCGTCAGGCCCTCGCGGCGGGCGTTGAACTCGGCCGCCTTCTTGATCCCGGCGCGGTTGAAGTCCGGCGCCGCGAGCACGCGCGCGAGCGCATCCTCGTCCCATTCGACGCCGCCGCTGAGCTGGGCGATCGCGGCCTGGGCCTCCGCCTCGTCGACGCGGCCGGTGCGGCGCTTGCGGGCGGCCTGCTCGGCCGCGCCTTCGAGCGCGGGGGCGACGAAGGCCCGTGCCTGCGGCGGCTTGGTGGCGACGAAGGCGGCGATCAGGGCGTCGGCGCCCGCGGTCCACGGCAGGCTGCGCCCCGGCGCCTCCTCGGCCTGCAGCCGGTCGAGCAGCTTGACGTTGACCTCGAGTCGGCCCTCGGCGCGCGCGACATCCTCGGCGACCGCGCGCACGCCCGGCTGCAGAAAGGCCGGCATCGCGGCCAGCCGATCGCGCGCCTGCTCGCTCCACGGCAGCGATGGCTGCGGCGCGCGCGGCCCCGGCGGCTCGGCGCCGAAGCGCCTTGCCGACAGCGTGGCGAGATGCTCCGGCGTGACGAGGTCCTCGCCGAGGCCGCGCACATGGTCTTCGGCGCGCTTGCGCACCATCTTGCGCAGGAAGGGTGGCACCCGCTCCAGCCGTGCCTGCGCGGCCTCGCTCCAGGCGACGGCACCCGGCTGGTCGCGCAGCGGCTCGATGACGGCGCTGCCGTCGGGCGCGTGGACGCACCAGGGGTCGGTATCCATCAGCCCGCCGCCGAGCGCGAGCGGCCGCGCGCGGCAGCCGCCGCACAGCAGCCTGAACTCGCAGGCGCCGCACTTGCCGTGCAGCGCCGGCGCGCGCAGCGCCTGGAACTGCGGGGCGTGGTCCCAGATGGTCCAGAAGCCCGCGTCGCGGATATTGCCCTGCGGCTCGGGGATGTAGGGGCAGGCGGTGACGCCGCCGTCGGGGGCGATGCGCGCATAGTGGATGCCGGCCAGGCAGCCCCCGCCTTCGTAGCCGGCGGCGCGCGTCAGGCTGGACGCCTGGTCGCGCTGGTAGGCGACGCGCTTGAAGTGCGGCGCGCAGCGCGCGCGGATCAGCAGGTCGCGGCTCGTCGCCTGCGCGGCGACCAGCTCGCCGAGCACGCGTTCGTAGGTCTCGGGGGCGATGTCCGACATCGACTCGCCGCGCCCGGTGCAGACGAGGAAGAAGACGTTCAGCACGCGCGCCCCGGCGGCACGCGCGAAGTCGATCATCGACGGCACCTCATCGGCGTTCGCCTGCGTGACCGAGAAGTGGATCTGGAACGGCAGGCCGTGCCGCTTGCAGGCCTCGATGCCGTCCATCGTCCGCGCCCAGGCGCCGGGCAGTCCGCGGAAGCGGTCGTGCCGGCCCGGGTCGAGCGAATCGACGCTGATCCCGACCCCCATCGCACCGGCGGCCACGAGCGAGCTGACACGGCGATCGCTCAGCCCGAGGCCGTTCGTCCCGACGACCATCGCCAGCCCGCGCGAGCGGCCATGCGCGACGAGATCCTCGAGGTCGGCGCGCAGCAGCGGCTCGCCGCCGGTGAGTACGACCATGGTCTGCGGGCTGCGCGCGGCGAGATCGTCGAGCAGCGCGCGCAGCTCGGCGGTCCCGAGCTCGTCGGCGTCGCCGTCCCTCAGCGTCGCCGCGTCCAGGTAGCAATGCGCGCAGCCGAGGTTGCAGCGCCGTGTCAGGTTGACGGCGAGCAGGTACAGGTCGTTTGCGCCCGATACCGCGCCGCCGCCAGCCTGCATCGCACGCGCCCTATCCGCCCGCGCGGCCGCCGGCGCCGAAGGGGCAGCGGCCACGGGCGAGCGCGAGGCCGGCCTCGGCGACCTCGAGCGTGATCTCGGCGTGGCCGTGCTCGCGCGCGTAGCCCTCGATGTTCTCGCGGCTGCGATCGCGCATGAAGCCTTCCGGGACCCGCATCAGGCGCGCGAGCGCGGCCGCCTGCCAGTGCGGGGCGGCTTGCAGGAAGGGCCGGACATGCACCGCCTCGACGACGCCGGATCCGTCCTGGCGCGCCTTCTTCTCGGCGCGCAGGCTGAGCGTGCCGCGCACCGCGAGATCCTCGACGCCTCGCAGCAGCGCGACTGCCTCGGGCGACCAGCGCAGCGCGTCGTCGGCGGGCGGCTTGCGGGCCAGCTCGCCGGCGTCGTGCGCGGCGACGATCTCGCCGATCGCGCGCTCGGCGTGGCCGGGCATCAGCTGCGCGGTCGCCTCGTCGACGATGCGCTCGGTGATCACGGTGTGGCTGCGCTCGTGCGCATAGCGCAGGATCGCCATGCGCGCCATGTTGCGGACGAACGAGGGCACGCGCGCCATGCGGGCCTCGGCCTCGCGCGTCCACGCGGTCGTGACGCTGGCGACGACGTCGACCGCCGGCTGATGCTCGCGCATGCCCAGCAGCACCGCGCAGTCCAGGTCCTCGAGCAGCTGCTCGGCGTTGCCGCCGATGTCGAGCCCGTCGTCGGCGTGGATGCCGAGCTTGCCGGCGACAAGAAGCGACGGCCTCGTCTCGCGCACGAAGGCCTCGATCGCATCGTGCGGCTTGCCCGCGAGGAGCCGGGTCTGGATCGTGACGCCGAAGTCATCGGCGATCGATCGCGCGACCGCGAGATGCCCCTCGTAGATCTTCGCCAGCCCTGAATCGATGACCTCCTCGTGCAGCTTCTCCTGCTCGCGGAAGCGGAAGACCTTGCCCGCCTGCTCCGACAGCACGCCGGCGATGCGGCGGAAGGCGACGTAGTGGTAGTAGGGGTCGAACGCGGCCACGACATGCACCGGCAGCTGCCAGCGCTGCGCCAGCGCGAGCGCGGTCAGCAGGGCGCCGTAGGCACGCGTCGATCCGTCCAGCGCGACGGCGATCGGGCCCTCGGCGAGCGCGCGCGCGGGGTCCTTGACGACGAGCGTGTCGATCGTGGCGCGCCGCGCGACGCGCCGGCAGACGGTGCCGATCCGGTTGCCGCGGATCGCCCCCAGCCCCTGGGCCCCTAGAACGAGCAGGTCGTAGGCGCCGGTATTCGCTTCGCGCGCCAGTTCGCGGTAGTTCTTGCCCTCCAGCGACCGGCGCCGGAACTCGATCCCGCGCGACCGGCACTGCGCCTCGGCCTGGTCGAGGTAGGAATCGGTGATGATCGACAGCCCGCGGGTGATCAGGTCGTCGTGCACTTCGCGCTGGCGCTCGAGCTCGGGCTCCTCGCGGTAGGGCGCGGGCAGGCCGCCCTCCATCTGCCGGAAGCGCATGTCGTGCAGCCGGGCCGCGTAGACATGGGTGCCGGTGACCGACGCGCCCTCGGCGAGCGCCGCGATCGCCGCGCCGTCGCGCACCGCCGCGTTGGCGTGATCGGACGAGTCGACGGCGATCAGGATACGCCGGTATAGATGCGCGTCGAGCGCCGACGAAGGCGTTGCCGCGAGGTCTGCAAGCAAGGGCGATATCACATGCGGACCCTGCCGGCCTCGCGCCGCGGCCACGCGCGTCCGCGCAGAAACCTCGTCCGCACCCTGGATTCCGCGCGCCGGCGCTGCGCCGCCCTGGATGCTCGCGAGGCTGCGCGGGCCGCGCTACTGGCTGACCTTGAGCGAGACGTCGGCGGCCTTCTTGCGGTTGCCGCCCTCGACGAATCCGCCACCGACGAGGATGGAGCCGCCGCGCCCGGCCATCTCGGACTCCAGCAGCTCCTGCGCATCCTTGAAGTCCTTGTTCGTCGACGCGTTCAGCGCGTCGACATCGCCGGCGATCGGCTTGAAGGTCGACTTCGGCGCGAGGTACTCGGCCAGGGCCTTCGGCGGCGGGACATCCTGCATCGCGCGGATGAAGGCGACGATGTTCCAGATATCCTGGTCCTGCAGCACGTTGCCCCAGCTGGGCATCGACGACGACAGGCCCACCGCCTCGCCGCCACCCTTGACCACCATGAACAGCTCGAGGTTGCTCTTCTTGTTCATGTAGTCGCCGCGCGTCAGCGTCCGCGGCCGCGGGTTCAACTCTGCCGCGCTCGGGCCGTCGCCGTGCATCATCCAGCCGTGGCAGGCGATGCAGTAGGAGTAGTAGTACATCTTGCCGTGGTTCGGGTCGGCGCCGGCGACCAGCGTGGTGCCGAACTTCGGCGACCAGTTGTTGGTCCACTGGTCGTAGATTTCCGGGCCCGCCGCGGGTTTGCGCACGCGGTCCCACAGCTCGGTCTTGTACGAGCCCTGCGCATCACCGTAGCCACTCTCGGTCTGGTAGGTCGCGGTGTCGGTGTTGGCGCGCTTGCCGACACCGGTCAGGTAGTCGAACGGCGCGACGCCGTAGGTACTGCCACCCTTGCCGCGCTCGTAGTTCGACGCTTCCTTGGCGTAGGCCTCCGCCGCCTTTCGGACTTCGGCATCGCTCTGGGTCGGGCAGACGACCTTGACCCCGCCGGCCGTGCAACGCTTCTCCGGCTCGGCGGCGACCGCCGACGCGCCCGCCCATGTCAGGCCCAGCCCAGCCAGCGCCGCCAGCGCCGTCATGTGCGCATTCAGTTTGCCGTCTTTCACGTCAGGTCTCCTCGCTGGAAAGCCCCCCTGCCGGGGAGCGACCGGTGTCGTTCGGCACCATGCATCCGCAACGCCTTACTGGCTCTTCACCCGTTCGGCGATCGTCAACTGCCCCTCTTCGAGCAGGCCGGGCAGCTTCTGCGCCTGCGCGTACTCGCCGACCTCGAGGTTGGACGGGCCCGCCTTCGGATCGTCGACGAAGAAGGTGCCCCGCATCTCGAGGTGCAGCGGGCCGCAGAAGTGCGAGCAGAAGATCTCGTACTCGCCGGCGATCTCGGCCGTGAACTCGTGCACCGAGGTCACGCCGCGCGGCAGGTCCATGTTCGTTCGCAGCCCGTACGGGCCGTAGATGACCAGGCCCATCGTCACGTCCGGGTTCTTCGTGATGCCGGCCGCCTTGTCGATATTGGTCGCGAACAGCCTGACCTTGTCGCCCTTGTTCACCCGCACCTGGCGCGGGATGTAGCCGTAGCTGAAGGCCTTGATGTGGACTTCCTTCACCCCGTCGACCATGCGCACGCCGGGCGGCGCGTCGCTCTTCGGGATGTAGTAGCGCTTGATGTGCGCCCGGTGCGAGGGGTCCAGCGCGGGTGTCATGCCCGGCTTCAGCAGCGCCTCGCGCTCGGCCTCGCCGCGCGTCCAGTCCTTGACCTGGTAGGCGTGAAGGCTCTTGGCGTTGTGCGGCTCGCCGTCCACCGGCGTGATCTTGAGCGTCTTGCCGTAGGTCGGGCTCTTCTCGCGCGCGTCCCACATCTCGAAGTTGACCGGGTAGACGATCCCGGTCGGGCTGAACAGGCCGGTCGAGAACTTGTTCAGCGCGAACACGTAGGAGTTGTCGGCGCTGATCGCGATGTGGCCGGTGCGGTAGTGGGTCGGGATCTCGTCGACGACCTCGAGCTTCTTCAGGTCCACCTTGACGTTGGCGTCGGCGACGAAGCAGCTCTCGTAGGCGTACTTGGAGGTCAGCCCCTCGGGGCTGTCGATCCCCGGCCGGTAGGCTGCGCCGTCCTTGTTGTAGACGTCCATGACCGAATGCAGCGGCCCGGCGCAGGTCGGCAGGACCTTCTTCACCGCGAGCTTCTCGGTGTCGATGATCGTCATCGTCGCCGACAGCTTGTCGCTCACCAGCACCAGCGTGCCCTCCGGGATCGCGTCGACGCCGTGCGGGTTCTTGCCGACCGGGATCTCCTTGATCAGCTTGAACGGGCTGGTCGAGAAGACGCCAACCGTCGAGTGGTAGTAGTTGCCGGCGAAGACGTACTTGCCGTCCTTGCTCGCGTCCAGGTAGTCGGGCGCACTCGGCGCCGGGCCCCAGTCGATGATCTCGGTCTTGCCGGTGGCGATGTCGGTCTTGGACATCTTGCCGCTGTATTCACCGGTGCCGAACAGCGTCTTGCCGTCCTTGCTCAGCGTGATGTGGTGGACGCCGAACGGAAACGGCAGCGCGATGATCCGCTCCATCATCCCGGTCTGCAGGTTCAGCTCGCAGATGGTGTTGGCGCCCTTGTCGTTGACGTACATGTACTTGCCGTCGGGGCTGCCGTTCTTGTTGCCCGCCGGCAGGCCGCTGAACAGGTTCTCGTGCAGGTCCACGCCGCACTCGATGTGGCGGTAGGTGCGCATGCTCGGGACGCCGATCACGGCGACGCGGCCGTCCAGGCCTCCGGCCGCGTAAAGCAGCATCGGGTCGCGCAGCGGCACGTCCCGGACCGCCGGATCGGCGTTGAGCCATCCCGGCAGGCCCTCCTTGCCCTTCTCCGCGGCGCCACGCCCCTGCTGGGCGATGGCTTGCGGGAGCGTCAGCGCCAGCAGGCCCGCGCATAGCGCACTGGCGGTCACGAGCTTGTACTTGCGTTCCACGATCACCTCCATCGGCACGGATCGAATTGCAAGAAGCTGCGCGGCGCACGATCACTGTCAGGGCGCGGCCGCCAGTTTTTCCACACTAACATAAGGGCCAAAGACATACAAGCCAGATCGACGATCGCTTTGTCGTGTACAGAAGGCAGTTCCCCGTTGATCCAGCTCAAGGGCGCTCCTGCACCCGTCGTGCGTCCGACTCGTCCGCCACGGCGGTGTCGCGATCGGCCGCACCGTAGCGCGCGCGTACCGCGCCCACGCCGAAGATCGCCGCACCGATCGCGATCAGGATCAGAAATTCGTGCGCCGGGATGCCGCCGCGCAGCGTCAGCAGGCTGTCCAGCGTCCCCAGCATCATCAGGATCGCCCCCATCAGCTTCAGGATGACGCCCGGCCTGCCGCGCTCAGGGGTCGCCGTCACGTCCGGCCCGATCACGACGCCGTGCTCCTGCCGCGCGCGGCGCTGCGTGCCCACCAGACCAGGCCGGCGCCGACGAGCAGCGCGGTCAGCAGCGCGGCGATCATCGGCCGGGCACCGGCGGCGGGCTCGAGCAGCAGCCAGTACCAGGTCGTCATCGTGTGCCTGGATCCTTTCTCGCTGTTGTTGCTGCCGTCCCAGGCGGCGAACGCGACCGGAATGAACTTGCTCTGGACGAACTGGATATCGTTGCCGCCCTCCTGCGTGGCAAGCGGCCGGACCATCAGCACGCGCCAGGTTCCGTCCGCATAGGCGGACTTCGCGACCAGCCCGACCGCGGCCGGATCGCGCTTCTCGATCTCCTTGAATCCGCGGCTGCTGAGCAGGCCGACCGTCTCCGTGCCGCCCGCCGGGCCGCTCTTCCAGTGCCAGATGTTGACCGGCCGCGCCGCGTCACCCATGCCGAAATACGGCTTCTCCATCTCGCCGGGGATCACCACCGGAAGCTGCACCGCGACCGCATCCTCGGCGATCGGCGCGTCGGCGATCTTCTCCGCCGCCGCGTCGCCGGGCATGCTCTTCGTCCGGTCGTCCCATTCGAGCAGCAGCGCGATCGCCTCGTCGTTGTAGGCCGCGCGCACGGTGATCGTGTCGTTCGAGGGCAGGAAGTAGCGCTCCTTGCCGATGATCTGCGGGACCATGTAGAAGGTCGTCGGCGCGAAGCCGCCCCAGCGTTCGTCGTCGACTGTCGCGGGCAGCGCGCCATCGAGCCTGCTGGCCCTGATCACGGTATTGCCGGGGTCCACCGGCTTGCCGGTCTTGGCGAGCGAGGCGACGTAATTGGCCACGTGCCACATCTCCTCGATCGAGAGCTTCTTCGAGCTCTTCGGGTCGGCAAACGACGGCATCTCGGTGCCGGCGATGCCGGTGGCGATGCGCGTGAAGATATCCTTCGGCTCGGCGCTGCCGCGGTAGGTCCAGGCCTTGGTCAGGTTGCGTGGCCAGGTGCGCTCGCCGGCGTCGCCCTTCAGGCGCTTGGACAGGCTGCCCTTGCCGGACTTGCCGTGGCACTCGACGCAGCGGTCGCCGTCCTCGAACAGCTTGCGCCCTTGCTCGATGCTCTCCGCCGAACTCTGGACCTGGGTGCCGAAATCGACCATCTTGGCCGGCGGTGCGTCGAAACCGGCGAAGCTCTTCACGTAGGCGACGAGGTCCCACATATCCTGCTCGCCGAGGATGTCGCCCCAGCCTGGCATCGAGGTCCCGGGCATGCCGTCGCGGATCATGCGGAAGACATCCTCGTCGGCCGGCGCCATCTCCTCGAACCAGGAGGTCTTGATCTTGTAGTTGCCGGAAGTGAAGTCGCGCGGCGGGGGGTTGAGGAAGTCCTTCGACGCGCC
The DNA here is from genome assembly GCA_016191995.1 of Burkholderiales bacterium. GTDB lineage: Bacteria > Pseudomonadota > Gammaproteobacteria > Burkholderiales > Burkholderiaceae_C > Rubrivivax. The sequence goes on from JACPVA010000093.1 coordinate 18,981, forward strand.
GCCGCCGTCGCCCTCGGCGCCGTGGCACCAGGTGCAGCGGCGGTCGTAGATCTCCTTGCCCTTGTCCGCGTTGCCGGGCTGGGCCGACGCCGGCGCGCCGACGCCCAGGGCAAGGGCCAAGGCGAGCAGCGCCAGTCCGTCCTTGCGGGTCATGGCCGGCTCCGGGCCCCGGTGCTCATTCCCACGACCGCGGCGCCCGGCCGGTGTAGTCGTAGAGAAAGAGGATCACCTTCCATATTTCGTCCTCGGTCAGGAAGTCCTGCCACACCGGCATCGACGAGATCCAGGGCGCCGCCTCCTTCGGCAGCCCGGGGCCCCCGGTGGAAATGCGCCAGAACACGAACGACTCCTGCAGCTGCGCGATCGTGCCGACGTCCTGGAAGTTCAGCGGGGTGGGGTTGAGGCCGGCGGCATAAGGCCCCTTGCCGTCGAGCTTGTCGCCATGGCAGTACTGGCAGTTCCGGATGTAGACCTCGCCGCCTTCCCGGACCAGCGCGCGGAATTTCGCCGGATCCTCCTTCTCGAACTTGCGGTACGGGTTCTCCAGCTTCTGCAGTTCGTGGCTCTTGCCGAAGGCCTTGAACCGGGCCGGGGGGGCCGGGTGGATGCTGCGCAGCTCGACCGGGGCCTCGTAGCTCGGCTGCAGGCTGGCATAGGCGTAGTAGCCGGCCAGCAGCGGCAGCGCGGTGAAGACGACGTTGCGCGCGATCTTGCGGCGCGGGTCCTCCACCAGCGCCTTGATCGGGGCGACGAGCTCCCGCGCCCCGTCCTCGGTGAAGGTGAACGCCATCAGCGCCCCGGCGACGACGAACACCATGTACATCGTCAGCAGGCTCTTCGGGATCAAATGCCCGAGCAGCACGTCGAAGACGAGGACGAAGCCGAAGTAGGCGCCGAACACGACCAGCGCGAGCAGGAGCAGGCGCGGGACGCGCCGCTTGCCGTCGGTGCTCATCGGTCGACCCTCCGCGCTGCGCGCTGCGGGATCAGCGCCCGGGAGCGGCCCGGCGCGCTCACCGGGGACCCTTCGGGCTGCGCCCTCCGGTATTCGCCCCTGGGGCGGCGCGGCGCGCTCATGGCTTCAGCCCCGCCAGGTAGTTCACCAGCAGCTCGAGCTCGGAGGCCTTGAACTGCTCGCCGTAGCCGCCGGGCATCATGCCCGGCTCGAAGCCCTTGGCCACGACCGCATCGGGCTCGAGGATGGACTGGCGCAGCGCGTCCTTGCCGAGCCGCGCACCGACCTTGGTCAGGTCGGGGCCGACGGCGCCCTCCTGGCCGGCGACGATGTGGCAGGCGCCGCAGCCGTACTTCGCGACCACCGCCTCCGGCGTGCTCGCCGGCGCATCGGCGGGCGCGGCTGGCGCGGCGGCGTCGGCGGGCGCATCCTTCGGGATCTCGACCGTGACCTCGGCGCCGCTCGACTCCTGCAGGAAGGCGATCACCGCCTTGACCTCGGACCCGGACAGGCCGATGCCGCCGCCGGTCACGTCCGGCATCGGGCTCTCGGTGTCGTTGCTGCCCGACTTGCCGAAGCCGGCGACGACGAAGGCCGAGGGCTTGACCATCGACTCGTGCAGGTACTCCTCGGCCGTCTTCGCCGCCCCCGCGTAGCGCGGGTCCTTCAGGCGCTCGGCCGCCGCCGCGCCGGCCTGGTCCAGCATCGGCGCGCGGCCCATCTTGTTGTGGCACAGCGTGCAGGTCCCCTTGCCCTGGAAGATCTTCTCGCCCAGCGCGACGAAGGTCTCCATCGTCATCGCGCCGAGGTCGAGCTTCTCCTCCGCCGGTGGCGGCTCGGGGACGATCTGCGGGATGCCGAAGTTGGAGAAACCCCAGAACCCGCCGATCACGAGCAGCGTGAAGACGACCACCTTGAGGAAGTGCATCATGCCGGCGCCTCCTTCCAGTAGCCCTTCACCACCGGGTGCCGGCCGCCGACCACGCTCAGCCAGAAGACGAAGATGACCATCGCCATGAAGATGATCGTGCCGGCCGAGACCACGCTCGCGGCGTAGCCCAGCCCGGGCGTGTAGGCGTCGGGCGAGCCGTCGCGGAAGATGCCGTAGACATGCCAGTGCTGGCGGATCCCCGAGCGCACATAGCCCATCAGCCCCATCAGCCAGGTGAAGGCCACCGCGAGCAGGAACAGCGCGTACTGCGAGCGGTCCGGCATGCGCCCCCAGCGCAGCGGCGCCACGTCCTTGGCCCCGCGGTACATGAAGGCATCGATGACGACGCTCGTGACGATGACGGTCAGCGTCGTGAGGACTTGCGGCACCGACGACGCCACCTTGTAGACGGTATTCGTGAAGTAGCCGTAATAGACGCCCAGCGCGACGATATTGACGAGCCCGGCGACGAACAGCGCGACCTGCGCCGCATTGCCGGCGGCGGCCCAGGATACGGTCGGGACCTTGTTCGCGCGGCGGTAGAACATGAAGCTCAGGTAGGTGAACACGATCAGGAAGTTCACCGCGGTGTTCTTCGCCGGCATGATCCCCAGCGGCCCGAGGTACTGGTGGTAGGGCCCGCCCAGGCTCTTGAGCTCCTGGTTCGTCAGCACCAGCGTGTGCGGCGTGAACCAGACCAGGAACGCGCCGACGAGGACGACGGCGATGTACTTGATCGCGGGGTTGTAGCGGTACGCGCCCTCGCTGCGGCCCATGCCGCACCAGAGGTAGTAGTTGGCCGACAGGAACAGCGCGCCGATCAGCACCGCCTGGATGATGAACAGCCAGGCGAAGACCCCGCCCATCAGCGTGATGCCCATCTGCTGGCTGTAGGCGTAGATCTCGGCCGTCAGGTAGTAGCCCGCGAACGGCAGCGGCAGCAGCGCCGCGATGGCGATGAAGTTGGCGCTGTAGCCCATCCAGTCGTAATGGGCGCGCGCCTTCGGGTCGGACGAGCTGAGGAACTTGAACGCGGCATAGGCGCCGACGATCGAGCCGCCGTAGGCGACATTGGCGACCGCGCGGTGGATGTTGATCGGGTTCCAAAGGAAGTTGTGGATCGCGGCCCAGGCGTCGCCGCTGAAAACCCCCGCCGGATCGACCGCCGCCGGGCTCATCATGAAGGTCGTCCAGGCGTTGGCCAGGAACATCAGCTGCAGGCCGATCGCGTTCAGCAGCAGCCCCAGCGTGAGGTGGACCCACTTGCGGTTGCCGCCCTGCAGCCAGTGCCAGCCGTAGTAGTAGACGTACAGCACCGCGCTCTCGGCGAAGAACAGCAGCGCGTAGGCGAACATGCTGCCCTTGAAGATGACCGCCAGATAGCCGAACAGATGCGGGTAGAAGAGGACCAGGCTGAAGGCGAGCAGCCCGCCGAGCAGCGCGGTGAGCGAATACGCGGTGATCGTGACCTTGATGAACTCGTAGGCCATGCTGTCGTAGCGCTGGTCGCGCGTGGCCATGCCCGCGGCCTCGATGATGAGGACGAACAGCGGCACCGCGACGACGAAGGCGCCGAACCACAGGTGCAGCTGGGCGACCAGCCACACCGCGACGCGCGAATTGACGCCCCGGATCCGGGGGTAGTCGGCGGCGCCGAGCTTCGGCGCCGGGGCGTAGACCGGTGCGTCGGCGGCCGCGGCAGCCGGGGACGCGGCTGCCGCCGGGTCGGGCTGGGTCGGCGCCGCAGTCTCCGCCGCGCAGGCGGCCCCACCGATAGGGAGGGCTGCGAGCGCGAGCGTCGCGACGCAGGCGAGCAGCAGCATCCGCAGCAGCGATCTCATGCGGACCTTCACCCGGGGAAGACGAGGCTCAGCCCGTGCAGCTTCATGATCATGAAATCCAGGCCGACGAAGACGGCGGCGAAGACGAGCAACGAAACCAGGAACGGCAACAGGCGCGCGCGCATGGCTTCAGGCCCCCAGGAACCAGACGAAGAAGGCGAGCAGCGCCAGCGCCACCGCGACGAACAGCGCCGGCCCCGCCCACGGGAATCGCGTCGCCCCGTCTTGCCCCGACCTGCCGACTTCCGCGCCCATCGCCTCCCCTCCGTTCGTCGGCGCAGCCCGATGCGGCCGCTGCCGCACGGGGATCCTCCGCCGATCAGAGAACGTAGTGCACCAGGATCAGTCCGATCACCAGCACGTTCACCAGCAGCCCCGAGAGAATGACCGCGTCGGCCAGGGATTCCCGGCTGAAGCGCTTCATCCGGGCCTCCCGCCTAGCCGCCCGGGCCCTTGCAGTTGCACAGCTTGCGGACGTGGCCGAGCAGGGCCTCGACCTCCGCCGCGGCCAGCGTATGGCCCCAGGGCGGCATCAGCGGCGACTTGCTGATCGCCGGGCCGCCGTCCTTGATCACGGCGCGGATGTCGGCGTCGGTGCGCTTCTCCATCTCCGCCTTGTTCGTGAAATCGCGCGGGTCGGTGGCGAAGTCCTTCGTCACGTTGACACCCTTGCCGTCGCCCTTCACGCCGTGGCACTGCGCGCAGTAGAAGTCGAACAGCTGCTTCGCGTCCTGCGCCTGCACCGCGCTCGCCGCCGCGAGGGCGAGGGCGAGCGCGGCGGCGCTCCTGAAGAAGAGTCTCGGCACGGGTGCCTCCTGCGTGGGTTCGTCGGGCTCACTCGAACGAGGCGACGTAGGCCGCCACGTCCTGCAGATCCTTCGCGTTGAGCACCTGACCGAAGTCCGGCATGTCGCGGACCGGCTTGAAGGTCTTCGTATTGGCGAGGTAGGCGAGGATCCAGTCGGGGTTCAGCCGCTTGGACGCGCCTGCCAGGCTCGGGCCGCTCTGACCGCCCTGTCCTTCCTTCCCGTAGATGTGGCAGCCGGTGCACGGCATCTTCTTGGTGAAGGTCGCGCGGCCGCGCACGTTCGCGCCGGGTTTCACCGCTCCCGCGGTCACCACCGTCGAGGTCAGCGTCATCAGGTAGTCCGTCAAGGCCTGAGCATCCGCGGCCGAGGCCTTGGGATGATCGCCCTTGTTCTTCTCGCTGATCGAGTTGTAGGCCAGCGGGCGGATCGGCTTCGGGTCCTGCAGCCAGGCCACGAGCCAGACCTTCTGGAACTTGCTGCCCGCGTACCACAGCTCGGGCCCCTTCTTGGCGAGCTGGTCGGCGATCGACTTCTCCTTCGCCGGTCCGTCGACGTAATGGCAGCTCGTGCAGCTCTTCTTGAAGATCTCGTCGCCACCGGCCGACTGGCTCACAGTCGGCGTCAGCGCCATCGCGGAGGCCGCGACGGAAGCGGCCATCACCCGAGGGAAATCCATTCAAGACCCCTTCTGCCGGCTGCAAATCGATGAATCGATCGATCCACCGACTTCCGAACGGGGCCGATTCTTCCTTGGCATCGGCAGAAAAGTCAATGCGCATGTCGGGGTCTTCGGCGAGGGCGCCGATGCTCCCGCGATGCAGATTGCGAATTGGACAGGACGCAATTGCGCTGCAATTGACGCAGCTCATTTCGCCACCTCGCCTGCCAGATCGATTCGACAGGCGCGCCGCCCGGTTCGGCCGCTGCGGTTTCGCGTTCGCCGGTCGTCTGTCCGTCGTGCCGCAGGCAGTCTTGCGTCGCGCTCGGCTTGCGGGGCGCGATTGATTGAGCGCAAGTGCAATCGCTGCCCCCGAGGACAAAGCGCATTTGTCTGTGCAATGCTGCAAGGTGATTGATCCAGCACAAGGAGAGATTTTTTGGCTCGGGCATCTTCATACCCATGGGGGAATCGATGAGCGATGCGCTGCGCGCCGACCAGGCGCTTCGCGAGCGGCCAGATGCCGAGCAGGGCACGCGAAGCGGGCGCCCGCCGGTGGCACAGTCGGCTCGGTGCCGGTCGCGCGCGGCTGGCGCCGTCTGGGCCGCTCGCTCGCCGTCGTGCTGGCCGCGCTGCCGATATTCGTGTCGGCGACGACGACGACGGCCGACCATTCGAAGTTCGACGCCCTGAAGCGCCCCTTCGCCAGCGGCGCCGAGGTCACGCGCGCCTGCCTGGGCTGCCACACCGAGGCCGCCCGGCAGGTCATGGCGACGCGCCACTGGACCTGGGACCATGTGCACCCGAAGACCGGGCAGCGGCTGGGCAAGCGCACGATGCTCAACAGCTTCTGCATCGGCGACCAGTCGAACGAGCCCTTCTGCCAGTCCTGCCACGTCGGCTACGGCTGGAAGGACGCGAGCTTCGACTTCCAGGATCAGACCAGGGTCGATTGCCTCGTCTGCCACCACCAGGGCGGCTACGCCAAGCCCGCGGGCATGGCCGGCGAGGTGCCGACGGTGCGCACCGAGCTGCCGCCGGGGTCGGGCAAGTTCGTCGAGCCGATCGACCTGGCGAAGGTGGCGCAGGGCGTCGGCAGCACCGGCGTGGCGCAGTGCGGTGCCTGCCACTTCTACGGCGGCGGCGGCGACGGCGTCAAGCACGGCGACCTCGACAGCTCGCTGACCCGCGCCGACCGCGACCTGGACGTCCACATGGCGCCCAAGTCGCGCGGCGGTGCCGGTTTCGGATGCTCGACCTGCCACGAGGCCGACGGCCACCGCATCGCCGGCAGCCGGGCGCAGGTCACCGCGGTCGACCCGCATGGCCCGGCGCTGCGCGGCGCCGACGACGGCCTCAGCGCCGCGACCTGCCAGTCCTGCCACGGCCACAAGCCGCACGACGAGTCGCTGCTGGCGGTGCAGCGGCTGAACAACCACACCGACGTGCTCGCCTGCCAGGCCTGCCACGTGCCGGCGTTCGCGCGCGGCGGGGTGCCGACCAAGATGGGCTGGGACTGGTCGACCGCCGGCAAGCTGAGCCCCGAGGGCAAGCCGTTCCAGAAGAAGGACGAGCACGGCCACGTGGTCTACGACAGCAAGAAGGGCGACTTCGCGCTGGGTGAGAACGTCGTGCCCGACTACATCTGGTTCGACGGCACCGTCAGCTATACGCTGCAGGCCGACACGATCGACCCGTCGGACATGGTGCGCATCAACCGCTTCCACGGCACGCCGGGCGACGCGGGGTCGCGCATCTGGCCGGTCAAGCGCTTCAGCGGCCAGCAGCCCTACGACAAGGTGTACCGGCAGCTGCTGGTGCCGCACACCGCGGTGCCCGACGACACCGCGTTCTGGTTCAACTTCGACTGGCCCAAGGCGCTGCGCGCCGGCGCCGAGGCCACCGGCAAGCCCTTCAGCGGCGAGTACGGCTTCGTGCGCACCGAGATGTTGTGGCCGATCACGCACATGGTGGCCCCGGCGGCGCAGGCGGTGCGCTGCAGCGAATGCCATGCCGACCAGGGCCGGTTGGCGCAGGTCGCCGGCGTCTACGTGCCGGGGCGCGACGCGCAGCCCTGGATCGACCGCCTCGGCTGGCTCGCGGCGATCGCGACGCTGGCCGGGGTGCTGCTGCACGGCGCGGTGCGGGTGGCCCGGGGCGCGCTCGGCAAGGGAGGGCGGCATGGCTGACCGGGGCGACCGCGCCGCGACGCAGGGTCGTGAGGCGGGCCGCGGTGGCGCCGCTGCGCACGGCCACGAGCGGATCTACATCTTCAAGCGCTTCGAGCGCTTCTGGCACTGGACGCAGGCGCTGCTGATCCTGACCCTGCTGGCGACCGGCTTCGAGGTGCACGGGAGCTGGTCGCTGCTGGGCTTCGGGCGCGCGGTCGCGCTGCATACCGGTGCCGCCTGGGCGCTGATGGCGCTGTGGGTGTTCGCGCTGTTCTGGCAGCTGACTACCGGCGAGTGGCGGCAGTACATCCCGACGACGAAGAAGGTCGTCGCGATGGCGCGCTACTACGCCTGGGGCATGTTCCACGACGCGCCGCACCCCTACCGCAAGACGGTGCTGCGCAAGCACAACCCGCTGCAGCGGCTCGCCTACCTGGCGTTGCTGGTGATGATCTCGCCACTGCTTTGGGGGTCGGGGCTGCTCTATCTGTTCCGTCCCTACTGGGGCGCGATCGGCATCGACCGCTGGCTGACGCTGGAGTGGGTTGCGTGGGCGCACACCGCAGGCGCCTTCATGATGCTGACCTTCGTCGTCGCCCACGTCTACCTGACGACGACCGGTCACACGGTGTTCGCGCACATCAAGGCGATGATCACCGGCTGGGACGAGGTCGAGCCCGAGCCGGGTGGCTCCGCGCAGCGCGGCTGAGCGTTCCCCACCACCTTCTCACCACTCGACCCCCAGCGCGATCGACCCGAAGCTGTGATGCGAGCGGTCGCCGGCGAATTCGCGCGACCGCCACACCCGCATCGCGGTCAGCCGCCAGCCGCGGCCGGCCAGCGGGCCGTGCACGCCCCAGCCGATCGCGAGTTGCGCCACCAGCGGCTCGCGCGTGACGCTGTGGCTTGATCGCAGCAGGTTGCCGTCGAGCGAGAAGTCCCAGGCCACGGCGCGCAGCTCGGCGCTGGCGAAGACCTGCGCGCCAGGCAGCCGGCGCACGGCGCCGCTCTTCGGCCCGGGCGCCGGTGGCCGGTTCTCGGCGCCCGGGCCGAGCGGGTAGGCGCCGAAGTCGTTCGGCAGGTTCCAGCCCGCGCGCAACTCGATGCCGGCCGCGGCCGAGGTCTGGATATTGCCGAGCCGCAGCCCGGCCGAGCGGATCGCCTCGGTCGAAAAGCCCTCGAGCTGCATCGCGTCGCCGCGCCGCGGCCGCCAGCGGCGCTCGACGGCGAGCTGCAGCGCGGGCTCGTTGCCGAGCTGGTGGTCCCAGCCGAGGAAGCGGTCGACGCCGATCAGCTCGTGCACCGCGTCCTGCGCCTGCCTTGCCAGCGACGCCGGTCCGATCACGCCCAGCGTCAGCTCATAGGTGTCGAGCCAGTCGCGCGCGCGCGCGGGCTCGGCGTGGCGCAGGTTCCACGCCACCGACAACGCGAGCAGCCCGGCGTAGGGGCGGTCGTCGGCGACGAGGTCGGTGCGCGTGCGGTCGCGCGGCGTGTACATCGACTGGCTGACGCGCAGCACGGCGTTGGCGACCACGGGCGAGGCTGCCGGCACTGCGGCCGCGCCGGCGTCGATGGCGCCGGCGTTGCCTGCACCGGGCGCGGCGCGCCGGGCGCTGCCCGCGCCGGACGCGACGCCCTGCGCGAAGTCGGCCGCGGCATCGGCGTTCGCGTCCGCCCGGGCGAGGGGCCCGAGCGCCGGGTCGAGGCGCCCCAGCAGCGCGAGCGACCGTGCGAGCGGCCACGGCAGGCACGGCGGCGGCGTCCCGGCGACGAGGTCGCGCGAGATCGCCGTCAGCGCGACGCCGCTGGTGTAGTCGCGGTCGCGGCCGATGAACAGGTCGTTCTCGACGCGCAGCGTCGCGCCGCGCCAGCCCAGCGCGGCCCGGCCTTCACAGTCGGCGGCCACCGCCGGCGCCTGCAGGGCCAGCGCGGCGGCGGCGATCAGCGCGGCGCGCGCGATCACGTCCCGGCGTCGGCGTCGCCCGCCGGGTTGGCACCCGGCGCCGCGAGGCCGGCGGCCAGCAGCGGCCAGATGCGCCGCGCCTCGGCGCTCATCGACGGCCTGGTGTCGAGCACCAGCACGCGCACGACCAGCCCCTGGATCGTCGCGGTGAAGGCGGCGGCGGCCGCGCCCGGGTCGAGGTCGGCGCGCGCCCGCCCCTGGTACTGCGCCTCCTCGACGAGGGCGGCGATGCGCGCCTCGTAGCCGTCGAGCATCTCGCGCAGCACGCGCCGCACGGCCGCATTCGTCGTCGTCAGCAGGCGCGACGCCGCGGGGTGGCGCTCGGCGAAGTCGACATGGGCGAAGAAGATGCGCTGCAGCGCGTCCATCGGGTCGCGCGCCGGCGCCGCGGCGCGGTCGACCGCGCTCAGCAGCCGTTCTCGGATCCAGCGCACGACGGCGAGCCAGATCGCCTCCTTGGACGCGAAGTGGCGGAAGATCGCCCCCTGCGTCAGCCCGATGTGGTCGGCGATCGCCTGCGTCGTGACCTGCTCGACGCCCTGCTCGCCGACCAGGTCCATGGTCGCGCGGACGATCTCGTCCTGGCGCTGCTCGGTGCTCAGCCGCTGGCGCGGCACGCGGGTCTCGGTCATCGGGTGGGCTCGCTCGGTTCGTTGGGCCGGGCCGCGAGTGTCGCCGCGCAGGCGGCGTCGTGCGCCGACGGCGCGCCCAGCCACAGCTGCAGCGTGACGTGCCACCAGCGCGCGACGACGGCGTCGTCGAAGCCGCCGTCGGCGGCAGGCCGCACGCGCGGCGCGGCGGGCAGGGCCATCGGGCGGGTCCCGTGCGTCGCGGGCGTCATCGTCGCGTGTCCCTCATGCCAGCCTTTTTCCGAAGCGCATCACGCTGGCGGTCAGCAGTGCCGTGCCGAGCAGCGCGAGGGCGGCGAACTGCGGCCACAGCACGTCGATGCCGGCACCCTCGAGGAAGATGCCGCGGATCACGACCAGGAAGTAGCGCAGCGGATTGAGGTAGGTCACCCACTGCGCCGGCTCGGGCATGTTGGCGATCGGGAACATGAATCCCGACAGCAGCACCGCCGGCAGGTAGAAGAAGAACGACGACATCAGCGCCTGCTGCTGGGTGCGCGAGACGGTCGAGATGAACAGGCCGACGCCGACGGTCGACATCAGGTACAGCGCCGCGCCGGCCAGCAGCAGCGCGAAGCTGCCCACGATCGGGATGCCGAACCAGGCCACGCCGACCGCGGTCACGAGCAGCACGTTGACGTAGGCGATGAGGACGAACGGCAGCGTCTTGCCCAGGATCAGCTCCAGCGGCCGGATCGGCGTGACCATCAGCTGCTCGAGGGTGCCGATCTCGCGCTCGCGCACGATCGCCATCGCCGTCAGCAGCAGCGAGGTCAGCAGCACGATCGCGGCGATCACGCCGGGGACGTTGAACACGCGGCTTTCCAGCGCCGGGTTGAACCAGGCGCGCGATCGCAGCTCGATCGGCTGCCACGGCAGGCTGCCACCCGCCGCCTCGGCCGCCAGCGCCTGCGCGTGCGCGGCGACGATGCGCTGCATGTAGTCCATCGCCACCGTGCCGGTGGTCGAGTCGGTGCCGTCGACCAGCGTCTGCACCAGGGCCGGCTGGCCGCGCGCCAGCGCATCGGCGAATCCGGCGTCGAGCTGCAGCGCCAGCGTCACCTCGCCGCGGTCGAGCAGCCCGGTGAGCGCACGCGCGTCGTCCGGCCGCGCGACGATGTCGAAATAGCCCGAGGCCTCGATGCGATCGACCAGCGCGCGGCTGGCGCTGCTGCGGTCCATGTCGAGCACCGCGGTGCGCACATGCTCGACGTCGGTCGTCACCGCGTAGCCGAACATCAGCAGCTGGATCAGCGGCATCGCGAAGATCATCGCGCGCATCAGCGGGTCGCGCAGGACCTGGATGAATTCCTTGACGAGCATGCGCCAGACGCGTTCGCCCACGGTGGCCTCCCAGTCGATTCGCTCAGTCGATCCGCTTGCGGAACTTGGCCAGCGCGACCGCGAACACGACGAGCGCGAAGGCGGCCAGGAAGCCGAGCTCGCCGGCCAGCACCGCGGGCGGGTTGGCCTTCAGGAAGATGTCCTTCAGCACCGCGACGTAGTAGCGCGCCTGCACCGCGTAGGTCACCGCCTGCAGCGCCGGCGGCATGTGCTCGATCGCGTACAGGAAGCCCGACAGCAGGAAGGCCGGCAGGAAGGTCACGACCATCGCGACCTGGCTGGCGACGAGCTGCGATCGCGCCAGCGTCGAGATCAGCAGCCCCAGGCTGAGCCCGCCGACGAGGAAGACCGCGGTCACCGCCAGCAGCAGCGCCAGGCTGCCGCGCAGCGGCACGCCGAAGACGAACACCGCCATCGCCACCGACACCAGCACGTCGACGATGCCGACCGCGAAGTACGGCGCCATCTTGCCCAGCAGCAGCTCGACCGGCTGCACCGGAGTGGCGACGAGCTGCTCCATGCTGCCGCTTTCCCACTCGCGCGCGACCGTCAGCGAGGTCAGCAGCGCGGTGATCACCGTCATGATGACGGCGATCAGCCCGGGGACGATGAACCAGCGGCTCTCGAGCTCGGGGTTGTACCAGACGCGCAGCCGGTGGTCGATCGCGAGCGTCGTCGGCAGCCCGTGGCGCGCGCGCTGGGCCTCGTCGAAGCGCGCGGTCACGCCCTCGGCATAGGCCAGCGCGACGGTCGCGGCGGCGGCGTCGCTGCCGTTGACGATGGCCTGCACCTGCGCGCCGCGGCCGGCGTCGAGGTCGCGCGCAAAGTGGCGCGGCACGACGATCGCCATCTGCGCGCGGCCGCCGTCGATCGCCTCGCGCAGCGCGGCCGGCGAATCGACCTGGTCGACGATCGTGAAGTATCCCGAGGCGCGGAAGCGCTCGACATAGTCGCGGCTGGCCGCGCTGCGGTCCTGGTCGTCGACGACGAGGTCGATGTTCGTCACGTCCATCGTGATCGCCCAGCCGAACAGCACCAGCAGCACGAGCGGCATCGCGAACGCCATCGCGAGACTGCGCGGGTCGCGCCGCAGGTGGATGGACTCCTTGCGCGCGAGTGCGGCCAGCCGCCGCCAGGCGAAGCGTCGCGTGCGCGCCGGGGCGGGCCTCATCGCGCCCCCTGCGCCGCCGCGCGGCGGCCGGCCTCGGCGCGGTCCTCGGCTTCGATCAGGGAGACGAAGGCATCCTCGAGCGACGGCGTGACCTGCTGCAGCGACTCGACCGCGAAGCCGGCCTCGACGAGCAACCTGCGCAGGGCATCGGTGGCCGCCGCGGCGTCGGCGACGACCGCGTGCAGCGCGTCGCCGAACAGCGCCGCCTCGCGCACCAGGCCCGATCCCTCGATCGCGGCCAGGGCGTCGAACGGACGGTCGACGCGCAGCTCCAGGACGTCCTCGGGCATGGCCTCGGTCTTGACCGCGTGCGGCGTGCCGTGCGCGATCATGCGGCCGCGGTAGATCAGCGCCAGCGCGTCGCAGTACTCGGCCTCCTCCATGTAGTGCGTGGTCACGAAGACCGTCGTGCCCTGGCCCGACAGCTGCGCGATCAGGTCCCAGAAGCGGCGCCGCGACAGCGGGTCGACGCCCGAGGTCGGTTCGTCGAGGAAGACGATCGGCGGCTCGTGCAGCACCGCGCAGCCCAGCGCGAGCCGCTGCTTCCAGCCGCCGGCCAGCTCGCGCGTCAGGCTGCGCCGCCTGTCGGCCAGCCCCGCCATCTGCAGCACCCAGTCCTTGCGCGCGGCGCGGCGTGCGCGCGGCACTCGGTAGATGCCGGCGAAGAAGTCGATGTTCTCCTCCACCGTCAGGTCGTCGTAGAGCGAGAACTTCTGCGACATGTAGCCGATGTGGCGCTTGATCGCCTCGGGCTCGGTCGAGATGTCGAAGCCGGCCACGCTGCCGCGGCCCTCGGTCGGCGCGAGCAGCCCGCACAGCATGCGGATCGTCGTCGACTTGCCGGCGCCGTTCGGGCCGAGGAAGCCGAAGACCTTGCCGCGCTCGACGTCCAGCGTCAGCGCGTCGACCGCGGTGAAGCTGCCGAAGCGGCGCGTCAGCCCCTGCACCGAGACCGCGGTGTCCATCAGGCCGGCTCCTGCGCGCCCAGGCGCGCGATGAAGACGTCCTCGAGGCTGGGCGCGATCGCGCGCCGCGCGCGCGGCGGGTGGCCGGCCTCGGCCAGCACGCGCTCGGCGGCGGCGAGCTGCGCGGCGTCGTCGGCCAGCAGGTGCAGCTTGCCGCCGAACAGCGACACGCGCGCCGCGCCGAGCGCGCGCGCCAGCGCCTGCTGCGCGGCGCGCGGCTGGTCGACCTCGAACTCGTGCAGCGCGCCGGGCAGCGACGCGCGCAGCCGCTGCGGCGTGTCGACCTCGACCAGCCGCCCGCCGTCGACTAGCCCGACGCGGGTGCAGCGCTCGGCCTCGTCGAGGTAGGCGGTCGACACCAGCATCGTCACCCCCTCCTGCCGCATCGCATACAGGATGCGCCAGAAGTCGCGCCGCGAGACCGGGTCGACGCCGTTGGTCGGCTCGTCGAGCAGCAGCAGCTCGGGGCGGTGCACCAGCGCACAGGCCAGACCGAGCTTCTGCTTCATGCCGCCGGACAGGTCGCGCGCGAGCCGGTCGCGGAACGGCTCGAGCTTGCTGAATCCGAGCAGCCGCTGCTCGAGCGCCGCGCGCCCGGCGCGCGGGACCTCGTACAGCTCGGCGTAGAAGCGCAGGTTCTCCAGCACCGTCAGGTCGCCGTACAGCCCGAAGCGCTGCGACATGTAGCCGATGCGCGACTTGACCGCCTCCGGGTCGCGCGTGACCGAGTGGCCGGCGACCTGCGCCTGCCCCTCGGTCGGCGCGAGCACGCCGGCGAGCATGCGCAGCGTCGTCGTCTTGCCGGCACCGTCGGGGCCGACGAGGCCGAAGATCTCGCCGCGCCGCACCGCCAGCTCCATCCCGCGCACCGCCCACAGCGATCCGAAGGCGCGGCCCAGGCCGCGTGCGTCGATCGCCAGGTCGGCCTCGGCGGCCTTGTTCACGACCGGACCTCCGGGCTGCGCGCTGCGGTCTTCGCCGTCGGGGTGGCGCGGCGCGCTCGCGACGCGTCCTGCGTGCGGTCGACGATGCGCACGTCGGCCGGCATCCCGGGCTTGAGGATGCCGCGCGGGTTGGCGGCCTCGACGTCGACGGCGAAGACGAGCTTGACGCGCTGCTCCTGCGTCTGCACGTTCTTCGGCGTGAACTCGGCCTGCGGCGCGACATAGCGCACGCGGCCGTCGATCGACTCGCCCGGGTGGCTGTCGACCGTGATCGTCGCCGGCGCGCCGAGCCGCACGCGGCCGATCTGGTGCTCGGGGATGTAGACGCGCACCCAGGGCCGCTCGAGGTCGGTCAGCGTCAGCACCGGCCGCCCGGCGGCCAGCGTCTCGCCCGGCTCGGCATGGGTGCGGGTGACGGTGCCGGCGCGCGGCGCCTGCAGCTGCATGTCGTCGGGCGCGGTGCGCGCGGCCTCGCCCGCGGCCTCGGCCTGCGCCGCCAGCGCGCGCGGCGGCCAGATCGCGGATTTCCGCGAGCACTTGCGC
>JACPVA010000075.1 GCA_016191995.1 Burkholderiales bacterium
CTCAGGCCGCCGGTCCCGGCGGCGCTGTTCGTCGCGCCGGGCATGCTGCTCAAGCTCGGCTATGCGGCTGCGCTGGCGGCCGGCGGCGGTTGGCTCGCAGCGCGCCTGGGGCGGCCGCTGGCGCGCATCGGCACGCCGCTGCGCGCGCTCGCCGTGGCGCTGGCCGCGATCGCGCTGCTCGGGCTGGCCGCGGTGTTGCTGGCACCGGCCGGGCAGCGGCTGGCACCGATCCTCGGCGAATCGTGGCAGACCTGCCCGCGCGACGTGCTGCTGCTGTCGCTGCCGGCGCTGGCGGGGGCACTGTGGGCCTTGCGCGGGCTGGCCCCGACGCGGCCGCGCGCGGCCGGGGCGGCGGCCGGCCTGGCCGGCGGTGCGGTCGGCGCGCTGGCCTATGCGTTCACCTGCCCGGAGCTGTCGCCCGCCTTCGTCGCCGTCTGGTACACGCTGGGCGTCGGCGCGGCGGGCGCGCTCGGCGCGCTGCTGGGCCCGCGCGTGCTGCGCTGGTAGGGGGCCGCGACCCCCGACCTGCCCGCCGCGCCTTGCGCCTCGACGCTGCGGCAGAGCGGCCCAGCGCCGGCGCGTGTAACCACACGGCCGCGCGCGTCGTAAGGTTCATGCAGCGCCGGCGCCGCCGGCCGGCCCGCCGACCCCGATACTTGCCGCCCATGCACGCCACGCTGCCCCTGCTCGTCGAGACCGACTTCCCCGCGCTGCGCCGCGGCCCGCTGCAGACCCTGCAGGTCAACCTCGGCTACCGCTGCAACCAGCGCTGCCTGCACTGCCATGTCAACGCCGGCCCGGATCGCACCGAGGCGATGGACGAGGAGACGCTGGCGCTCGTGCTGCAGGTCCTGCAAGTGCGCCGCATCGAGACGCTCGACCTGACCGGCGGCGCGCCCGAGTTGCACCCCCGGTTCCGCCGCCTGGTGCGCGACGCGCACGCGCTCGGCCTGCGCGTGATGGACCGCTGCAACCTGACGATCCTGTCCGAGCCCGGGCAGGAGGACCTGGCCGCGTTCCTCGCCGCGCATCGCGTCGAGGTCGTCGCCTCGCTGCCTTGCTACTCCGCCGGCAATGTCGACCGCCAGCGCGGCGCGGGCGTCTTCGACCGCAGCATCGAAGGCCTGCGCCGGCTCAATGTGCTCGGCTACGGCGACGGCCGCAGCGGGCTGGTGCTGGACCTGGTCTACAACCCGCAGGGCGCGTCGTTGCCGCCGCCGCAGGCGGCGCTCGAGGCCGACTACAAGCGCGAGCTGATGAAGAACTTCGGCATCCGCTTCGACCGCCTGTTCGCGATCGCCAACATGCCGATCCAGCGCTTCGGCAGCACGCTGGTCAGCAAGGGCGAGTTCGCCGGCTACATGGCGCTGCTGCGCGGCGCGCACCGCGACGAGAACCTCGACGGCGTCATGTGCCGCGACCTGATCAGCGTCGACTGGCAGGGCTGGCTGCACGACTGCGACTTCAACCAGATGCTCGGGCTGCCGGCCGCGCTGCCCGGGCGGCGCCCGCGCGCCCACCTGCGCGACCTGCTGACGACCGACCCGCATGGCGCGCCGATCCGTGTCGCCGACCACTGCTGGGGCTGCACCGCCGGCCAGGGCAGCAGCTGCGGCGGCGCGCTGGACCCGCTGCCGGCGGCGCGAGCGGCCTGAGCGATCCGGAATATGGGGATCGCGCCCCCGATGCCGATCGTCGCAGGGGCGCCGGTCACGGAGCTCGCTCGCGCCCGCGGCATGGGCTGCCGCCGATGACACCTTTGGCCGCCGCACCCGACTCGGGCCGGGCCCCTGCGCTGTCGATCGTCGTGCCGGTGCTCGACGAGGCCGCGGCCCTGCCCGCCGCGCTCGGCGCGTTGCAGCCGCTGCGTGCGTGCGGCGTCGAGCTGGTGGTCGTCGACGGCGGCAGCACCGACGGCACGCCGGCGCTGGCTGCCCCGTTTGCCGACCAGGTGATCGCCGCGCCGCGCGGCCGCGCGCGGCAGATGAATGCCGGTGCGGCGGTCGCGCGCGCGCCGCGGCTGCTGTTCCTGCACGCCGACACGCGGCTGCCCGCGGCTGCCGACGCGCTCGTCCTGCGCGCGCTGCAGGGCCGTGCCTGGGGCCGCTTCGACGTCCGCATCGACGGCCGCTCGCGCTGGCTGCCCCTCGTCGCCGCGCTGATGAGCCTGCGATCGCGGCTGACCGGCATCGCCACCGGCGACCAGGCGGTCTTCGTGCGCCGCGACACCTTCGACCGCATCGGCGGCTTCCCCGACCAGCCGCTGATGGAGGATGTCGAGATCAGCCGCCGCCTGCGCGCGATCGGCTGGCCGGCCTGCCTGCGCGCGCGCGTCGTCACCTCCGGCCGGCGCTGGGACGCGCACGGCGCGTGGCGCACGATCCGGCTCATGTGGCGGCTGCGCTGGCGCTACTGGCGCGGCGAATCGCCGCAGTCGCTGGCCGAGGCCTACCGGCGATGAACGCTGCGGGCGCTATGCCCTGGCGGCTGATCGTGATGGCCAAGGCGCCGGCGCCAGGCTTGGCCAAGACGCGGCTGATCCCGGCGCTGGGCGCAGAAGGCGCGGCCGCGCTGGCGGCACGGCTGCTCGCGCATGCGATCGCGCAGGCCGAGGCGGCGGCGCCTGCGCAGCGCGAACTGTGCGTCGCGCCCGATCCGGCGCACCCGGCCTTCGCCGACTGGGCCGCGCGGCCGGGCTGGCAATGGAGCGCGCAGGGCGCGGGCGACCTGGGTGCGCGCATGGACCGCGCGCTGACACGCGCGCTGGCCAACGCGCCGGCGGCGCTGCTGATCGGCAGCGACGCGCCCGCACTGACTGCCGAGCGGCTGGGCGAGGCGGCCGCGGCGTTGCGCGAGCACGATGCGGTCTTCGTCCCGGCACTGGACGGCGGCTACGCGCTCGTCGGGCTGCGCCGCCCGGCGCCGACGCTGTTCGACGGCATCGCGTGGAGCACGCCGGCGGTGATGGCGGCCACGCGCGAGCGCGCCGCCGCCGCCGGGCTGCGCTGGGCCGAGCTGGCACCGGTGGCCGACATCGACGAGCCGGCCGATCTGGCGCGGCTGCCAGCGAGCTGGCGGCGCGGCTGACCGCACCGGGCGGGCCGCTGCGCCGCTGCTTGCGCGATGATGGCGATCGACCCGCGCACGATGAGCGACGATCGAGGAGGACCGCACGATGCCAACCCGCCCCGACAGCCCGGCCGCAGCGGACCGCGCGCTGGCGCTGCTCGTGACCTGCGGCAGCGTCGGCGAGGCGCAGCGCATCGCGCAGGCGCTGGTCGAGCGCCGGCTCGCCGCCTGCGTGCAGATCTCGGCCATCGACAGCGTCTACCGCTGGGAGGGCGCCGTCTGCAGCGACCCCGAATGGCGGCTGCTCGTCAAGACGACGGCGCGCTGCGCCGATGCTGCCGAGGCGGCGATCCGCGCGCTGCATTCGTACGCGCTGCCGGCGATCGTCGGTGTCGAGCTGACGCGCGTGCCGGACGAGGTCGCGGCGTGGATCGTGGCATCGTGCGACGCGGCGGGCGATGATGCCGCGGACCCCGACCGGCATGATCCCCCGCGCTAAGGCGCGCGCCCGGCCGGGCCTCGCCTCCCACTACCATCGCCGCCGCGACCGCCACAAGCCTGCCCGCCCGCCCGCCCGCCCGCCCGCCTCGACGGGCTTCATCCGCCAGATCCACGCCACGAGGACCGCCATGCTCGCCATCGTCGGAGGCACCGGCCTGTACGAACTCCCCGGCCTGACGGTCGACGACCGCCTCGCCGGCGATACGCCGTTCGGCGCGCCGTCGGGCGAGATCGTCCGCGGCACGATGCACGGGCACCCGCTGCTGTTCCTCGCGCGCCACGGCGCCGGGCACAAGCTGCTGCCGCACGAGGTCAACTATCGCGCCAACGTGTTCGCGCTCAAGCGCGCCGGGGCGACGATGCTGCTCGGCTTCTCGGCCGTGGGCAGTCTGGCGATCGAAGTCGAGCCCGGGCAACTGGCGATGCCCGAGCAGTATTTCGACTGGACACGCGGCACGCGCGAGCGCAGCTTCTTCGGCGGCGGCGTCGCGGCGCATATCTCGACCGCCAAACCGGTCAGCGCCGCGCTGGTCGACGCCTTCGTCGCCGCCGGCCGCAGCGTCGGGGTCGACGTGCACCGTGGCCTGACCTACGCCTGCGTCGAGGGCCCGCGCCTGGGCACACAGGCCGAGAGCTACTTCCTGCGCGGTGCCGGCTGCCAGCTCGTCGGCATGACCAACGTGCCCGAGGCCTTTCTCGCGCGCGAGGCGCAGATCGCCTACGCCACCGTCGGCCTCGTCACCGACTACGACTGCTGGATGGACGACCCGACCGCGCATGTCAGCGTGGCGGCGATCTTCGAGCGCTACGGACGCACGCTGGACGGCGCGCGGCGCGTGCTGCAGGCGATGCTCGCGGCGCCGCTGCCCGCGCCCGAGCCCGAGATCCGTACCGCGCTGGCCAGCGCGGTGCTGACGCCCGACGACGCATTGACGCCGGCGCAGCGGGCGTGGATGGAGGTGCTGCGGCGCTGACCGCGCTCGGGCGCCGCCCCTGCCCTCGTCAAGCCCGGCGGCGGCGAGCTACGCGGCCGACACCGCGCTGCGTTACGCTGCGGGGGTGCCGCCATCCAGCCCGACCGCTCCGTCCGACGCCGCCTCGGGCGCCGAAGCCGACCGCCTGCGCAAGCGCCGCGCCCCGCGCGGCCGCGGCGTCGACCCCGTCGTGCGCGCCGAGCTGCGCGGCTGGCTGGCCGAGGCCTGCGGCGACACGCCGCCGCAGCGCGACCGACTGATCGAATACCTGCACCTCGTCAACGACCGGCTCGGGCGGCTGCCTGCGCCGCACCTGGCCGCTCTCGCCGAGTGGCTGCGGCTGTCGCAGGCCGAGGTGTTCGAGGTCGCGAGCTTCTACCACCACTTCGAGGTCGTTCGCGACGACGATCCGCGGCGCAAGGATGCAGGCGCCGCGCCGGCGCTGACCGTGCGCGTCTGCGACAGCCTGCCGTGCGAGCTCGCCGGCGCGCGCGATCTGCTCGCGCGGCTGCCGGCGCGGCTCGGCCCCGGCGTGCGCGTCGTCCGCGCGCCCTGCGTCGGCCGTTGCGACTGCGCGCCGGTGGCGGTCGTGCACCAGCATCCGGTCGTGCACGCGACGCCCGAGGTGGTGCACGACGCGGTGCGCGGCGGCAAGCGGCTCGACCGCGTCGAAGGGCATGTCGGCCTGGCCGCCTACCTCGCCGCCGGCGGCTATGCGCTGGCGCGCGACTGTGCCGAGGGCCGGCGCCGTGTCGACGTCGTGATCGCCGAGCTGGACCGCGCCGGGCTGCGCGGTCTCGGCGGCGCCGGGTTCCCGGCCGCGCGCAAGTGGCGCATCGTCCGCGCGCAGCCGGCCCCGCGGCTGATGGCGGTCAACGCCGACGAGGGCGAGCCCGGCACCTTCAAGGACCGCTGGTGCCTGGAGCGCGACCCGCACCGCCTCCTGGAGGGCATGCTGGTCGCCGCCTGGGCCGCCGGCGTCGACGCAGTCTGGATCTACCTGCGCGACGAGTACCACGGGCTGCGCGCGATGCTCGCCACCGAGATCGACGCCTTGCAGCGCGCCGCACCGCTGCCGCTGCCGGCGATCGAGCTGCGCCGCGGCGCCGGCGCCTACGTCTGCGGCGAGGAGTCGGCGATGATCGAATCGATCGAGGGCCGGCGCGGCATGCCGCGGCTGCGCCCGCCGTATGTCGCCGAGCGCGGGCTGTTCGACCGCCCGACGCTGGTGCACAACGTCGAGACACTCTTCTGGGTGCGCGAGATTCTCGAGCGCGGCGGCGACTGGTTCGCGTCGCACGGCCGCCACGGCCGCCGCGGGCTGCGGCGCTTCTGCGTCAGCGGTCGCGTGCGCGAGCCGGGGGTCAAGCTGGCGCCGGCCGGCATCACGCTGCGCGAGCTGGTCGAGGAATACTGCGGCGGCATGGCCGACGGCCACGCGCTGTACGCCTACCTGCCCGGCGGCGCGTCGGGCGGCATCCTGCCGGCGCGGCTGGCCGACCTGCCGCTGGACTTCGATACGCTGCAGCCGCAGGGCTGCTTCATCGGCTCGGCGGCGGTGATCGTGCTGTCGCAGCACGACTGCGCCGCCGACGCCGCGCGCAACACGATGCGCTTCTTCGCCGACGAGTCCTGCGGCCAGTGCACGCCCTGTCGCGCCGGCACCGCCAAGGCGGTGGCGCTGCTCGACGCGCCGGTGTGGGACCGCGCGCTGCTCGCCGACCTGTCGGCGGTGATGCGCGAGGCGTCGATCTGCGGCCTCGGGCAGGCGGCGCCGAATGTCGCCGACGGCGTGCTGGCGCACTTCGGGCACGAGGTCGGCGCGGCGGGTGACGAGGGCGGCGCGGGCGCGGCCGGGCCCGCGGCCGCGGCGCAGAGGGGATCGTCGTGAGGGGGCCGTGCCGCTCACTGGCGCCGATCCCGCTGCGCGCGATGCGGAGGGTCGTCGCATGAAGGCGGCCACGACGGCCGCACCCGCGGCCGACGGCACCGCCAGCGCCGAGGTCGAGTTCACGCTCGACGGCCGGCGCATCAACGCGCGCGCCGGCGAATCGATCCTGCAGGTCGCGCGCCGTGTCGGCGTCGAGATCCCGCATTTGTGCTGGGCCGAGGGGCTGCCGGCGGCGGGCAACTGCCGCGCCTGCGTCGTCGAGGTCGAGGTCGACGGCCGGACCGAACGCACGCTGGCGGCATCGTGCTGCCGCGCGCCGACGCCGGGCATGGTGGTGGCCAGCGCGAGCGACCGCGCGCGGCGCTCGCAGCGCATGGTGCTGGAGCTGCTGCAATCGGACCTGCCGCCCGAGGCGCGGCCGACGCCGCGCGACGAGGTCGCCAATTGGGGCGAGTGGCTGGGCGTGGCGCGGCCGCGATTCGCGCCGCGCGCACAACCTGCGCCCGACCGCTCGCACCCGGCGATCGCGGTCCGACTCGACGCCTGCATCCAGTGCACGCGCTGCCTGCGCGCCTGCCGCGACCTGCAGGTCAACGACGTGATCGGCCTGGCGTGGCGCGGCGAGCACGCGCGAATCGTCTTCGACCAGGACGACCCGATGGGGGCGTCGAGCTGCGTCGGCTGCGGCGAATGCGTGCAGGCCTGCCCGACCGGCGCGCTGGCGCCGGCCAGCCTGGCCGAGGCGATGGCGGCACCCGCCGGGGCGGCCGCACAGGGTGACGCGCACGCTGACGCGCAGGCGGTGCCGCCCGCGGAGCTGGCGGCACGGCCCACGCCCGAGCGCTCGATCGACACCGTCTGCCCGTATTGCGGCGTCGGCTGCGCGCTGACGCTGCATGTGCGCGACGACCGCGTCCTCTACGTCGAGGGCCGCGACGGCCCGGCCAACCGCGGCCGGCTGTGCGTCAAGGGGCGCTACGGCTTCGACTATGCGCGGCATCCGCAGCGGCTGACCGTGCCGCTGGTGCGGCGCGACGACGCGCCCAAGGACCCGGCGCTGGCGGCCGACCCGGCAGCGGCGCGCGCCGCGTTCCGCGAAGCGAGCTGGGACGAGGCGCTGGCACGCGCCGGCGGCATGCTGCGGCGGCTGCGCGACGCGCACGGGCCGCAGGCGCTCGCGGGCTTCGGGTCCGCCAAGGGCAGCAACGAGGAGGCCTACCTGTTCCAGAAGCTGGTGCGGCTCGGGTTCGGCAGCCACAACGTCGACCACTGCACGCGGCTGTGCCACGCGTCGAGCGTGGCGGCGCTGCTGGAGGGGATAGGCTCGGGCGCGGTCAGCAACCCGGTGCGCGATGTCGAGCATGCCGAGCTGATCGTCGTCATCGGCGCCAATCCAGTCGTCAACCACCCGGTGGCGGCGACCTGGATCAAGAACGCGGTGCGGCGCGGCGCAGGGCTGGTGCTGATCGACCCGCGCACCAGCGCGCTGGCGCGCCACGCGACGCAGCACCTGGCGTTCCGCCCCGGCAGCGATGTCGCGCTGCTGAACGCGATGCTGCACGTGATCGTCACCGAGGGGCTGGCCGACGCGGGATTCGTCGCCGACCGCACGAGCGGCTACGACGCGCTGGCGGCCAAGGTGGCGGCCTATTCGCCCGAGGCGATGGCGCCGGTCACCGGCATCGCGGCGGATACCGTGCGCGAGGTCGCGCGGCTCTATGCGCGCAGCCGGGCGTCGATGATCCTGTGGGGCATGGGGGTGTCGCAGCATGTGCACGGCACCGACAACGCGCGCTGCCTGATCGCGCTCGCGCTGGCCAGCGGGCAGATCGGCCGCCCCGGCACCGGGCTGCACCCGCTGCGCGGGCAGAACAACGTCCAGGGGGCGTCCGACGCCGGGCTGATCCCGATGATGTACCCCGACTACCGGCGCGTCGGCGACGCGCAGGCGCGCGCGCGATTCGCCGCCGCCTGGGGCGTGCCCGAATCCACGCTGCCACTGACGCCCGGGCTGACCGTCGTCGAGACGATCGCGGCAATCGACCGCGGCCTGGTGCGCGGGATGCTGATCATGGGCGAGAACCCGGCGATGTCCGACCCCGACGCCGACCACGCGCGCGCCGCGCTGGCGCGGCTGGAGGCGCTGGTCGTGCAGGACATCTTCCTGACCGAGACCGCGGCGCTGGCCGACGTCGTGCTGCCGGCGAGCGCCTTCCCGGAGAAGACCGGCAGCTTCACCAATACCGACCGCCTGGTCCAGCTCGGCCGGCGCGCGCTCGCGCTGCCCGGGCAGGCGCGGCAGGACCTGTGGTGCCTGGTCCAGATCGCGCGCGCGTTCGACCTCGACTGGTCGCATTACGGCGCCACGCCGACCGACTGCGACGCGGCAGCGGGGGCCGTCTTCGACGAGATGCGCGCGCTGATGCCGAGCATCGCCGGCCTGAGCTGGGCGCGGCTGCAGCGCGAGGGCGCGATCACCTACCCCTGCGCGAGCGCCGACGACCCGGGGCAGGCGATCGTCTTCGGCGACCGCTTCCCGACCGCCGACGGCCGCGGCCGCTTCGTCCCCGCCGATATGCTGCCGCCCGACGAGCAGCCCGACGCCGACTACCCGCTGGTGCTGCTGACCGGGCGCCAGCTGGAGCATTGGCACACCGGCAGCATGACGCGCCGGTCGGCCGCACTCGATGCGATCGAGCCCGAGCCGGTCGCGCTCGTGCACCCGCTCGAACTGGCGCGCCACGGCGTCGAGCCGGGCGCGGTCGTCACGCTGCGGTCGCGCCGCGGCGAGGTGAGCCTGTACGCGCGCGCCGACGAGGGCACGCCCGAGGGCGCGGTCTTCGTCGCCTTCTGCTGGGCCGAGGCGGCGATCAACCGGCTGACGAATCCGGCGCTGGACCCGGTGGCGCGGATCCCTGAGCTGAAGTACTGCGCGGTGCGGATGGGGCCTGGCGGCACGGTGCCGGAGGCGGCGCGTCCGCCGGCGGCGTGACTCGCCTCGAGCACGCCGCCGCGCGCGCCAGCGCCTCGATGCGCGCGAAATCCCCGGCCTCCAGCGCCGCGGCGGGCGTGAGCCAGCTGCCGCCGACCGCGCGCACGTTCGGCAGCGCGAGGTAGCCGGCGGCATTGCCGGCGCCGATGCCGCCGGTGGCGCAGAAGCCGAGCTGCGGCAAGGGGCCGGCGAAGGACTTCAAGGCGTCGACGCCGCCGGCGGCTTCGGCCGGAAAGAACTTGATCAGGCTATAGCCCTGCTCGCGCAGCGCCATGCACTCGCTGGCCGTCGCCGCACCCGGCAGCCAGGGCAGCGCATGCTGGCGCGCCGCCGCGATCAGATTCGGCGTCGCACCCGGCGAAACCGCGAACCGTGCCCCGGCGCGCAGCGCCTGGTCGAGCTGCCGCGGGTCGAGCACGGTGCCGACGCCGACCACCGCGCCCTCGACCTCGGCGGCGATCGCGCGCACCGCATCGAGCGCGGCCGCGGTGCGCAGCGTGACCTCGATCGCCGGGATGCCGCCGGCGACGAGCGCGCGCGCGGCCTGCACCGCCTGCGCGGCGTCGCGCAGCACGACGACCGGCAGCACGGGGGCCAGGCCGAGGATGCCGGCCAGGCGCTGGGTGTGGGCGTCGACGAGGTTCATCGCGGGGGCTCGGGTACGGGTTGCGGCGTGCGGGTCGTCGGCGGGCTCAGCGCAGGATGGACGCGGGAAAAACGCTCGATGCGGGCGGCACGCGGGCGGCATGCGAGCGCGGCGTGGCGCGATCCCTTTCGCCGCGCTGGGGTAGGCCCGGCCACGAGACGAGTCGCACTGCAGCGCGCGCTACGCGAGCACGCTCGCGCCGAGGTCGGCGGGCCCGACCGCGGCGCGGAATGCCGCGAACAGCTCGCGCCCGAACCCCGCGCGATGCGGCGACAGGTCGGCCGCGGCCGGCTCGCGCGCGGCGAACTCGGCCGCCTCGATGCCGACCTCGAGCCGGCCACGCACCGCGTCGACGGTGACCAGGTCGCCGTCGCGCAGGCGCGCGAGCCCGCCGCCATGCGCCGCCTCGGGGGTGCAGTGGATGGCCGCCGGCACCTGCCCCGATGCGCCCGACATGCGGCCGTCGGTGACCAGCGCGACGCGCCATCCGCGCTGCTGCAGCACCGCCAGCAGCGGCGTCAGCTTGTGCAGCTCGGGCATGCCGTTGGCCGCCGGGCCCTGGAAGCGCACGACGACGACGACGTCGCGGTCCAGCTCGCCACGCTGGAAGGCGGCCTTGACCTCGTCCTGGTCGTGGAAGATGCGCGCCGGGGCCTGCACGATCCAGCGATCGTCCTGCACCGCCGAGACCTTGATCACCGCGCGCCCGAGCGGGCCGTCGAGCAGGCGCAGCCCGCCGTCGGGCCGGAACGGACTGGCCGCCGGGCGCAGGACGCTGTCGTCGCCGCTGGGCGCCTGCAGCGGCTGCCAGCGCAGCTGCGCGCCGTCGAGCCGCGGCGACTGCGCATAGTCGGCGAGGCTGAGGCCCCAGACCGTGCGCGCATCCAGGTGCAGCAACCCGGCGCCGCCCAGCTCGCGGATGACGAATCCGATCCCGCCCGCGGCGTGGAACTGGTTGACGTCGGCGCTGCCGTTCGGGTAGATGCGCGCCAGCAGCGGCACGGCGCGCGACAGCGCATCGAAGTCGTCCCAGCGCAGCTGGATACCGCCGGCGGCGGCCATCGCCACCAGGTGCAGCAGGTGGTTGGTGCTGCCGCCGGTCGCGTGCAGGCCGACAATGGCGTTGACGAAGCTGCGCTCGTCGACGACCTCGCCGATCGGCCGCGCGTCGCCGGCCGCGTGCGTGATGCGAAAGACCTGCTCGACCGCGGCCTCGGTCAGCGCGTCGCGCAGCGGCGTGCCGGGGTTGACGAAGCTCGACCCGGGCAGCTGCAGGCCCATGATCTCCATGAACATCTGGTTCGAGTTCGCGGTGCCGTAGAAGGTGCAGGTGCCGGGGCTGTGGTAGCTCGCGGACTCGGCCGCGAGCAGCTCGTCGCGGCTGGCCTTGCCCTCGGCGTAGCGCTGGCGCACGCGCGACTTCTCGTGGTTCGGCAGGCCCGAGGGCATCGGGCCGGCCGGGACGAAGACCGTCGGCAGGTGCCCGTAGGCCAGCGCGCCGATCAGCAGCCCGGGGACGATCTTGTCGCAGATGCCCAGGCAAACGACGGCGTCGAACATGTCGTGCGACAGCGCGATCGCGGTCGACATCGCGATCACGTCGCGCGAGAACAGCGACAGCTCCATGCCCGCGCGCCCCTGCGTGACGCCGTCGCACATCGCCGGCACGCCGCCGGCGACCTGCGCCGTGTGGCCGAGCCGCCGCGCGACGGCGCGGATGCGCTCGGGATAGGGCTCGTAGGGTTGGTGCGCCGACAGCATGTCGTTGTAGGCGGTGACGATGCCGAGGTTCGGCGCGTCGCCCGCGCGCAGGCGCTGCTTGTCGGTCTCGGCGCAGGCGGCGAAGCCGTGCGCGAGGTTGCCGCAGGACAGCGCGCGCCGGTGCGTGCCGTCGGCGCGCGCGGCGCGGATGCGCGCGAGGTAGGCGGCGCGTGTGTCGCGGCTGCGCTCGACGATCCGGCGCGTGACCTCGTCGAGCAGCGGGTGCAGCGCGACGGTGGGAAGCGTGGCAGGGTTCATCGGCGGTCTCCGTCGGGCGGGTGCTGGGGTCGGCGGGGCGCGTCACGCCACCCCAGGCCCGGCTTTCGAGAGCCGGGCCGGGTCTTCGAGCGGGCAGGCCCAGAGCTCCACCGGCCGGTCGCGTGCGGCCAGCACGCGCGCGATCGGCAGCTCGCCGTCGCGCAGCGCGTCGCGCAGCACGGCCTGCCTGGCCTCGCCCTCGATGTGCAGGTGCAGGCTGCGGGCCGCGGCCAGCGCCGGCAGCGTGAAGCTGATGCGCGCCTCGGGCACGCCGGGGGCTCGCATCGGCAGCAGCCGGCGCGCGCCGTGCGGGGCCAGCGCCGACTCGAGGTGGTCGCCGCCCGGGAACAGCGACGCGGTGTGGCCATCGTCGCCCATGCCCAGCACCAGCACGTCGAAGGGCAGCCGCGCGGCGAACTCGCGCTCAAGCGCCGCGGCGGCCGACTCGGGCGCATGCCCGGCGCGCCACAACGGCACGAAGCGCGCCGCCGCCGCCGCACCGACCAGCAGGTGGCGGCGCAGCAGGCGCTCGTTCGAGCGCTCGTCGTCGGGCGGGACCCAGCGCTCGTCGGCCAGGGTCACGTCGACCGCGCCCCAGCCGATCGGCGCCTTCGACAGCTCGGCGAGGAAGCGCGCCGGGGTGCGACCCCCCGACAGCGCGAGCAAGGCGCGCCCGCGTGCATCGATCGCCGCCGCCAGCTCGGCAGCGACGCGCCCGGCCAGCGCGCGCGCCAGCTCGGCCGCGTCGGCGAAGGTGTGCAGGTGCGGCGGCGGGATCCGCGCCGCGGCGGGCTTGCCGCGATCAGTCGACATCGTCGATCCAGGTCCGGCCATCGCGCTCGATCAGCGCGACCGCGGCGCTCGGCCCCCAGCTGCCGGCGGTATACGGCTTGGGCGCGTCGTCGCTGGCGGCCCAGGCGGCGAGGATCGGGTCGGCCCAGGCCCAGGCCGCCTCGACCTCGTCGCGGCGCATGAACAGCATCGGGTTGCCGCGCACCACGTCCATCAGCAGCCGCTCGTAGGCGTCGACATGGTGCTGGCGGCCGAAGGTCTCGGCGAAGCTCATGTCCAGCGGCACGTCGCGCAGCCGCATTCCGCCGGGGCCGGGCACCTTGTTCGTCAGCCACAGCGTGACGCTCTCGTCGGGCTGCAGGCGCAGCACCAGCCGGTTGGGGTGGATCGGGCCGGTGCTGCCCTCGAAGATCGAATGCGGCACGGCGCGGAAGCTGACGACGATCTCGGAGACCCGCAGCGGCATGCGCTTGCCGGTGCGCAGGTAGAACGGCACGCCGGCCCAGCGCCAGTTGGCGACCTCGGCCTTGAGGGCGACGAAGGTCTCGGTGCGCGACGGCGCGCCGAGCTCGTCCGGGTAGCCCGGCACCGCCTGGCCGTCCACCGCCCCGGCGCGGTACTGGCCGCGCACGCCCAGGCTGGCCGCATTCGCCGCCCCGATCGGCCGCAGCGCGCGCAGCACCTTGAGCTTCTCGTCGCGCAGGGCGTCGGCCGACAGGCGCGAGGGCGGCTCCATCGCCACCAGGCACAGCAGCTGCAGCAGGTGGTTCTGCACCATGTCGCGCATCGCGCCGGCGCGGTCGTAGTAGGCCGCGCGGCCCTCGACGCCGACCGTCTCGGCCACCGTGATCTGGACATGGTCGACATGCTCGGCACGCCAGATCGGCTCGAACAGGGCATTCGCGAACCGCAGCGCAGTGAGGTTCTGCACCGTCTCCTTGCCGAGGTAATGGTCGATGCGGTAGGTCTGGCGCTCGTCGAAGCAATGCCCGATGGCGTCGTTGATGCCGGCCGCGCTCGCGCGGTCGCTGCCGATGGGTTTCTCGATCACGACGCGCGTGGCCGGGCCGTTGAGGCCGCACCCGCGCAGGCGCTCGCAGATCGGGACGAAGATATCGGGCGCGGTCGCGAGGTAGAAGACGCGAACGCGATCGCCCGGCGCCAGGATCAGGCGCGCGACCTCGTCCCAGCCCGCCTCGTGGCGCACGTCCAGCGCGCGGTAGTTCAGCAGTGCCAGGAAGGCGTCGAGCCGCTGCGGCCCGGCCTGGGGTTGCAGCCACCCGCGCACCGTCGTGCGGTAACCCTCGTCGTCCAGGCCCTCGTCGCGGGCGACGCCGAGGATGCGCGTCCCGGGCGCGATCTGGCCGTCGGCGAAGCGATGCAGCAGCGCCGGCAGCAGCTTGCGCCGGGCGAGGTCGCCGGTGCCGCCGAAGATGACGAGGTCGAAGGGGTCGGGGGCGACCGGCGGGGCGCTCATGCTCGGGCTCGGGATCGGCGTGGGGGAGCGGGACGAGGCGCGGCATGGCCCAGGCCTCGAGGCGGCCACCCCTGGTGGCCGCCTCGAGCCGTGACGAAGGCGCCGCGCGGGCGCCTGGCGTTCACTCGAAGAGGATGCCGCCCTTGATCACCAGCGTCGTCGGGTAGACACCGGCACCGTTGGGAGCGCTCAGGTTCGCCCCCGTGGTCTTGGTGCCGTCGCTGACGGCCGCACCGCCGCCGGCAGCCTGGAACGAAACCTGCGAGATCGGCTGCGTGGCCAGCACCGAGGCCGCGGTCAGGCCCGCCACGCCGCAGTTCTGCACGACCGCGAACGAGTCCAGGTCCAGCGCATAGGCCGCCTGGCCGGCCGAGGTCGGGGTGACGACCTTGCGCAGCTGGATGTGGCAGGGCCCGCCGGTGTCGTACAGCTTGCCCATGTCGAACTGGACCATGAAGTTGTTGGTCGCCGTGCCGAACCACTCCGGGTTGGGGTTGAAGTTGAACTTGATCTGGGTCTGGCCGGCCAGCTGCAGCCCCGGCGTGTCGGCGGTCGCGCTCAGGCCCCCGGTGACGCCGGGCGCCTGGACGTAGATGCCGGCGTAAAGCGCCTCGGCGGGCACGGCCGTCTGGTAGTAGTAGTAGAAGAAGCTGTCGGCCGCCGCGACGGCCGGCGTCATGTCGCCGCCGCCGCCGCAGTTCTCTGGCAGGCCGTTGCAGCCGAAGCCGTCGAGGTTGCTGCCGCTGAAGCCGCCGAACTCGCCACCCTCGACGGTGCGGTTGCCGCCGGCGAAGCCGGACGAGAAGGTCAGCGGGCCGCTGCCGCCGCCGGCCGCACCGAGCAGCACGATGTCGTCGAAGTAGTAGGCCTTCCCGGGGGGCGCGTCGACCGTGCCGAGGTTCGGCAGCAGCACCATCTTGTTGTAGGTCTTGCTGAGGTCGATGCCGGTGAAGGTCCAGGTCAGCGTCTGCCAGCCGGCGACCACGGCCTCGTTGGCCGCCACGTCGCCCGAGTTGGCCCCGCCGGGGCCCTCGATCTTCAGCACCATCGGGATGCCGGCCGTCGGCGAGAACACCTGCGCCGAGATCGTGCGCCGCGTCGCGGTGACCGGCACCGTCGCCTCGATGATGCCGAGCGCGAACACCTGGCCGCCCGAGCGCAGCACGTTGAAGCAGTTGCCCGTGCCGCCCCCGGCCGGGCACGGCCCGACGGCGCTGCCCTCGGCGCCCTCGAACCCGGCCACTGGCGGCAGCACGTCGTCGAAGTTGGCCAAGACCGTGCCCGACGGCGGCGGCGGTGCCGACGCCTCGACCAGCTTCATGTCGTCGAAGTAGTACGACTTCCCCGGCGGCGCATCGACCGCGCCCAGGTTGGGCAGCAGCACGATCTTGTTGAAGGTCAGCGCCGGGTCGACGCCGGCAAAGGTCCAGGTCAGCGTCTGCCAACCGGCGACAACGGCCTCGTTGGGCACGACGTCGCCCGAGTTGGCGCCGCCCGGGCCCTCGATCTTGAGCACCATCGGGATGCCGGCCGTCGGCGAGAAGACCTTCGCCGAGATCGTGCGCTTCGTCGCGGTGACCGGCACCGTCGTCTCGACGATGCCCAGCGCGAACACCTGGCCACCCGAACGCAGCACCATGAAGCAGTTCCCCGTGCCGCCCCCGGCTGGGCACGGCACGACGGCGCTGCCCTCGGCGCCCTCGAACCCGGCCACCGGCGGCAGTGCGGCGTCGAAGTCGGCCAGCAAGGTGTCGCCGCCGGGTGGCGGCGTCACCACGCTCGTGTCGAACGCCTTCTGCACCATCACCGCCTCGTTGACGGCACCGGTGGCGTCATTGACCGCCCCGGCCGCCACGCTGACGACAACCAGGCCGACGGCGTCGGCCGGCGGCGTCACGACCAGGGTCGCCTGGGACCCGCTCAACCGCGTGAACGCGCCCTTGCTGCCGTCGACCACGGTCACGTCGTCGACCGTGAAGCTGGTGCCCACGTCGACGTTGAACGAGAAGGTGAAGGTGATGGCGCCGGTCGCGGTTTCCGCCACCACGTTGTTGGTGATCGTCACCACCGGCACCACGGGCACGACGTCCGTGATCGTGTCGTCCGGCGGCGGCTCGCCGTTGCCGCCGCCGCAGCCGGCGAGCGTGAACGACAGCGCGGCCGCCACGGCGGCGGCGAGAGACAGGAACGGGCGGCGAGTTTTCATGGTCAGTGTCCTGGTCGTCGGGGCGGGCGCGGCCCGCCGTGACATGAAAGCGCTTTCAGCAGTATCGAGACTTCGGGGGCGGGTTGGCAAGGGCCAAGGCCCCCTCGATTTCCCTGACGCGCGAGCCCGTCGGGCCGAGCGGAGCCGCCTTCGGTGCGTCAGGGGGAGTGCAACCGCCCGAGCTGGCCCGGCGCAACGGTCAGGCGCTGCCCGTCGCTGAAGCGCACCTCCAGCGGCGTCTTGCGTGCGTTGAACGCCAGGTAGGTGCGGCGCCCGTCCGCGCGCTTGAAGACCGCGTGCAGCGGCGTGTCGGCGGTGATGCTGAAGTCCGGCAGGCCCATGGCCTCGAGGCCGAGCATGAAGCCCAGCGTGTAGCTGCGCGACGATCCGGCCTCGACCGACCCCCAGCGCTCCCAGGCCTGCAGGGCCGCGGCCGGGTCGGCGAGCGCGAGGTACTTGGCGAAGATGTCCTGCCAGATGTCCTTCGGCGGCGGCGGGTTGGGCTTCTTCGCGAAGCGGTTCCACAGCTCGGTGTCGGCCGGCAGCGTGGCCACGCTGCGCTTCACGAACGCCGGGTCGCGCCCCAGGTAGGTGTGCGCGGTGGTCACCGGCAGCAGGTTGATGCCCTTGATCTGGCGCGGGTCGTCGGTCCACCAGGTGTTGTGCTGGTACATGCCGCCGAACACCAGGCTGACCTCGACGTTCTTGTACTCGGGCGCGAACACCAGCCCGTGGAGGTCGAACCAGTAGTGGTTGATGGCCTCGATCTCGTTCGTGTAGAGGTAGATGCCGAGGTCGCGCAGCGGCTTGTTGCCGGTCACCTCGCCCCACAGGATGAGGCCGATCCAGGCGTTGATCGATTCGGACGAGGACTCGTTGTTGTTGCCGAACTCGCCCTTGCCGATGCCGTTGGCCCAGGTGTGGGCCTCGTAGGCGTCCCAGTTGCGCAGGAAGGGGAAGTCGGCGCGGCCGCGCTCGGTGGTGGCGATGTCGGCGATCAGCAGCTCGATCATGCCGCCCCACTTGTCCTTGGCGATCCACGCCGGGTCGCGCAGCCCGATCTCGGCCGCGGTGCGGATGAAGTAGCCGTACCAGAAGTGGTGGTCGTTGATCTCGGTGACCGCGAAGAACTCTTCGGGGTACATCGAGACCGCGCCGACGGCCTTGTCGAGCGCCACATACCCGCGATCGCTGTTCCCGCCCAGCCAGTCCTCGGCGCGCTTCCTCGCCAGGTCCAGCAGGCGGTCGCGGCGCGCGAGGTCGCCCTTCTGCTCGAAGAGCTCGGCCAGCTTCACCGTGCGCAGCAGGCCCTTGCCGGCCCAGTAGGCACTCCGGCCAACCTGCTGCAGATAGCGCCCGGCGACCGGGAAGTCCTTGTCCATCACGTCGTCGAGCTTGCCCAGGCGCTCCGGGTCGGTGATGGCCGGCCAGTACGGCACGAAGCCGTGGTAGGCGGTGGTGGTCGTGAACTGCGGCGCCGCCAGCAGGCGCAGCGGGCCGCGCACGGTGTCGAAGGTCGGGCCGAGCCGGCCCTCCACCGAGGCGTTCCTGAACCACTGGTGCGGGTACAGGCCGAGCAGCGGGCCGCTGTCGGGGCCCTCCATGACCTGGGTCGTGGCCGTGAAGGTCGTCTCGACGCGGCTCGCCGCCTCGTCGTAGCGCCACTCGACGCGCGTCTGCCGGATGAAGGCGTAGGCGTGGCGCGTGAACAAGGCCAGCGTCTCGGCCTTGTCGTCCGGCAGGGCCGCCACCGACAGGTAGCCGGCACCCGCCGGCAATCGGGCGATCCACTCGGTGGGCGAGACGGATTCCCAGTTCACGCCGGTGGGGCCGAACATCGCATAGTTCTTGGCACCGACCTTCAGCGCCACCACGCGCGGGTCGGCCTGGGCGTGCAGGCGCTGGCCGGCGGCCGGCAGGCGCACGCGCAGGTCCCCGCGCGTGACCCGGATCGACGCGTACGGGTGCCCGCGTGCCACGGTGGTCAGCAGGTCGTCGTTGTCGCGCGCCATCGAGATGTCGATCGACCAGTCGTCGGCGGCGGCCAGCTTGGCGGTGCCGGGTTCGAAGGCCACGGGCGAGATCAGCAGCGGGTCGCGGTGCGGGTAGCGGATCTCGATGTCCTGCCGCCAGGTGGGCACCGCCTCCTTGGACGGCAGCGCGAACTCCAGGCCGGCCGGCGTCGCCTTCACGGTGATCGGCTGCACGAAGATGGCGTCGGGCTTGTCGCTGAAGGCCAGCGTGGAGTACCACTGGTTCGTCGGCGCCGCCCGCTCCAGCATGGCCGCGGTGCGGAAGGGGGCACGCGGCAGCGCCGGATCGCCTGCCTTGGGCGACAGGAAGTAGGTGCCCTCGCCCAGCTTGACCGGCTGCGCGACCGCCGGCTGTGAGAGGGCCAGCAGGGCACAGGCCGCGCTCGCGGCCACGGCCGCCAGGGCCTTCCAAGTGACCGAAGCCGTCGACAGGCTCCCGCGGCGGTTGGATGCAAACATCGGCTTCCCCTTCTCGCACAGACACGCTCAGGGAGTCCATTGTTCGTGAAAGCGCTTTCATCGTGCGCCCGCGTTTACCCGGATATCGGGGCCCGGCCGGCCATGCCCGCGCAGCAGACACGAGGGTAAATACGCAGCGTGGATGCGTTGACGCCACCGCACCAACGACCGTATTCTCTGAAAGCGCTTTCAACGCCATCCATCCAGCCCAAGGCGGCCCGTCCTATGCAGCAAGCAATCCTTCGTGCACCGGGGAGCACCGATCGCCCCGCCGACACCTCGAAGCGTCTGGCCGGCCGGCTGCTTCCCGTGGCGCTGTGTGTGGCGGGCCTCGGCGCCGCGCCGGCGGCCGAGGCCGTCGAGGTCGGGCCCTTCAGCCTGACGGGCTTCGCCAAGGCCAGCGTCGGTCTCGTCAGCAATGGCTGCGACGACTGCCAGCGCGATCCCGGGGCGGCGCGGCACTTCATCTGGGCCGACGACGTCGCCTTCGGCCGGGAGTTCGGCGAACTCACGACGGACAGCGTCCAGGTCCAGCCCACGTTCGCGCTGAAGCTCGACCTGCCGCAAGGCTTCAAGTTCCGGGCCGCCTACTCGCAGCGCTGGCGCGACGGCAAGGCCGACCTGCCGGGCGCGGTGTACGAGCGCAGCGTGACCCTGGAGCACGAGTACTACGGCACGGTGATGATCGGGAACTTCCTGTCGCGCGGCTGGAACCGGGCCGACTTCCCGTACGCGTCCGACGTCGGCCAGACCGCCTTCAGCGACGCCGGCGCCGCGTACGGCATCCTGACCCACGCGCTGCGCTACACCACCCGCCCGCTCTACGTGGCCGAGGGCGACCTGGTGCTCGAGGTCACCTACGACCAGGGCGACCGGGACTTCGAGCGCAACAAGCCGGAGCTCATCGAGCTCTGGGCGCTCTGGGGCCGCGGCCCGCTGCTCGTCGAGGCGGTCGCGCAGTCGGCCCGCAACGGCTCGCCGGCGGCCTTCGCGAAGGCCCCCTTCACCGGCCTGACGCCCTTCCCAAAGCGCGACGACGCGCAACTGGGCGGCAGCAGCCAGGGCATGTTCCTGCTGCTGGGCAAATACCAGATCGGCACCGCGTACGAGGTCTCGGGCGGCGTGCGCTTCAACCGCTGGAGCGGCGCCTACGCGGTGCCGCTGACGGAAGGGCCGCTGGCGCAGTGGAACAACCCCTTCAACGTCGATTGGGGCGGCGTCGATGCCGACGGCGTGCCCAACCCCGGCTACTCGGCGCGCTCGACCGACTTCATGCTCGGCCTGCGCAAGTACGTCGACCCGAAGTGGGTGGCCTTCACGGGCCTGACCTACCTCGGCAAGGCCAGCACCGACAACCCCAGCGAGCGCGGCCAGAGCAACTCGGCCCTGTTCGCCAGCATCGGCGCCGACTACAACGTGGGCGGCGGTCTCAGCGTGTCGGGATCGTTCAATGCGGTCTGGTACAGCCGCAAGGGCCTGGCCCCGCTGAGCATGCCCGCGCACGACGCCTTCTCGAACGTCGATTCCCGCATTGCCAAGCGCGGCAACTGGGTGTCGATCGAAGCGAACTACGAGTTCTGAGTCCGAGGTCCTTCATGATGCCCAATTGGCTCCACGCGCTGCCTGGCACCGTTTCCCGAACCCTGGCCTTCGCCCTCGCGCTGGGCCTGGTCCTCGTCGTGGTGGCCTGCGGCGGCGGCGGCACCACGCCGCAGGCCGTGTCGCAGACGGATCGGCGCGCCTTGTCCGACGAGTTCCTGACGCGCACCGCCGTCAACTATTCGCCCTACCGCACCGCCGCCAGCGTGGACGACCTGGCGGGCGAGGTGATCACGCCGGCCAATGTGCTGGAGGACCTGCGCCTGGTGCAGGCCACCGGCATCGGCACCATCCGCCTGTTCACCAGCGGCATCTTCTCCCGCACCGTGCTGGAGGTCATCCGCGACAACGGGCTCGACCTGAAGGTGCAGCTGGGCGCCTACCCCAACCCGATCAACAGCCCGGCCGACGAGGCCGCCAACATCGCCGAACTCGACGCCTGCATCGCGCTGGCCAACGACTTCCCGGACATCGTCCTCGCGGTCAGCGTCGGCAACGAGACCATGGTCGAGTGGTCCGCGCACAAGGTGCCGGTGGCCGACATGGCGCGCTACATCAAGTACGCGCGCGCGTCGGTCGCCCAGCCGGTGACGACCAACGACAACTTCCTGTTCTGGGCCTCGGTGCCGAAGGCGATCGCCGAGACCATCGACTTCGCCGCGGTGCACGTCTACCCCTTCCTCGACACCTTCTACAACCCCACCGCCTACGACTGGCGCCAGAAGGACGTGGCCGAGGACCAGCGCGCGCGCGCGATGATCGACGCCACCGTCGTCGAAGCCAAGGCGCAGTTCGAGCGCGCGCGCAAGGGGCTCGTGCAGCTCAACCTGGGCACGATGCCGATGACGATCGGCGAGACCGGCTGGGCTGCGGTCGACACGCCGGGCGGCCCGAACCTGGCCTTCCGCGCCCATCCGGTGAACCAGAAGATGTACTTCGACGCACTGCAACAGTGGGCGCAGGAGGGCCGGCGCGATGCCCAGGGCCCGAAGGCGATCTTCTACTTCCAGGCCTTCGACGAGCCGTGGAAGCAGGGCGACGACGGCTGGGGGCTGTTCAACGCGAACCGCCAGGCGCGCTACGTGTTGCAGTCGCTAGGCACCTGTGGCGCGACCTGGGCCTGCGAGAGCGGCAGCTACACGCTCGCCGACGCCGTCAGCTGGGTGCCGCCCGTGCTGGCGCCGACGGTCGACGCGGCACGCTACACGCTCTACGCCGACACGCTGGTGGCCGGCGAGCTGCGCGCCACCGGCCTGCGCTGGGACCCGTTCGCGCTGACCGCTTGGCGCGACTCGTCCGACGGCGTGCCCAGCCCCGATGGCGGCGCCCACCTGGAGATCACGCCCAACCCGGTGGACTTCGGCTGGGGCCTCTTCCTCTACTCGAACACCGGCGTGACGGAGAACCTGGAGGCGTTCGCCGGCGGCCACCTGAACTTCAGCATCCGCAGCGACAGCTACCCCGGTCAGATCGAGGTAGGCATCAGCACCGACACCTTCGACCGCGACGTGCAGGAGGCCTTCCTGCAGATCGGCCCCGGCGACTACGGCTACTGCAACACCAACCAGTGGTGCGAGGTCTCGATCCCGATCTCGGCCTTCCTCGCCGTCAATCCGAAGCTGGACCTGAAGTACGTCAACTTCCGCTTCATCATCGCCGACCGCTTCAGCTTCACCGGCAAGCCGCTGAACCTGACCGGGCTGCCGCTGCTGCGCATCGACGACATCCATTGGTCGCGCTGATGTCGCTGGAGTGGTTGCGCTCGTCGCGCGACGGCAGCGAGCGGCTGGTCGTGCAGCCGCCGCTGCCGGCGCTGCCGCCCGGCGCGCCCGCGGCCGGCGCGCGGCTGTGGGTCGACACGAGCCGCCGCTTCCAGCGTCTGGAGGGCTTCGGCGGCGCCTTCACCGAGGCCGCGGCGACGACCTGGCTGCGCCTGTCGCCGGCGCAGCGCGAGGCCTTCCTGCGCGACTGCTTCGACCCGCGCGACGGCCACGGCTACACGCTGTGCCGCGTGCACATGAACAGCTGCGACTTCGCCCTGGGCAACTACACCCATGTCGAGCAGCACGGCGATGTCGGGCTGGAGAGCTTCAGCATCGCGCGCGATCGCGAGGCGCTGCTGCCGATGATCCAGGCCGCGCAGCGCGTGGCCGCGGCCGGCGGTCGCGCGCTGAAGCTGCTCGTCTCGCCGTGGAGCCCGCCGCCGTGGATGAAGGACAGCGGCCGCATGAACGAGGGCGGCCGCCTGCTGCCCGAGTACCGCGCCACCTGGGCGCAGTGCTACGTGCGTTTCATCCAGGCCTATGCCGACGAGGGCGTGCCGGTGTGGGGCGTGTCGGTGCAGAACGAGCCCGAGGCGCACCAGCGCTGGGACTCCTGCCTGTACAGCGCCGAGGAGGAGCGCGACTTCGTCCGTGACCACCTCGGCCCCGCGCTGCACGCGGCCGGGCTGGGCCAGGTGCGCATCGTCGTCTGGGACCACAACCGCGACGCGATGGTCGAGCGCGCGAGCGTGATCTACGCCGACGCCGAGGCCGCGAGGTTCGTCTGGGGCACCGGCTTCCACTGGTATGTCGAGGACCACTTCGACCATGTGCAGCTGGTGCACGACGCCTGGCCCGACAAGCAGCTGCTGTTCACCGAAGGCTGCCAGGAGGGTGGCCCGCACTGGGGCCGCTGGGAGGTGGCCGAGCGCTATGCGCGATCGATGGTCAACGACCTCAACCGCTGGACCGTCGGCTGGATCGACTGGAACCTGCTGCTCGACGAACACGGTGGCCCGAACCATGTCGGCAACTACTGCAGCGCACCGGTGCTCGCGGTGCCCGAGCACGACGCGCTGCACCACCAGCCCGCGTATGCCGCGATCGGTCACTTCGCGCGCTTCGTCCAGCCCGGCGCCGAGCGCGTGCTCGCCGCGGCCACGCGCGAGCGGCTGGAATGCACGGCCTTCGCCAACCCCGACGGCAGCGTGGCGGTGGTCGCGCTGAACCGCAGCGACGAGTGGCTGTCGTTCACGCTGA
The DNA here is from genome assembly GCA_016191995.1 of Burkholderiales bacterium. GTDB lineage: Bacteria > Pseudomonadota > Gammaproteobacteria > Burkholderiales > Burkholderiaceae_C > Rubrivivax. The sequence continues at coordinate 23,682 of JACPVA010000075.1, forward strand.
CGATCGACGGCGCCGCGCACGCGGCCGAGCTGCCGCCGCACGCCATCGCGACCTTTGTGCGCCGCTGAACGAGCCGCGATGGGCGACGCGCCGACACCCGCCACCGCTCGCATGCTGGCCGACGTCGGCGGCACCAATGCCCGCTTCGCCTGGCAGGCCGGCCCCGGGGCGCCGATCGACGCCGTGCTCACGCTGCCCTGCGCCGAGCACGACTCGCTCGCCGACGCGGTGCGGCGCTACCTGCGGCAGACCGGCCGCGCGATGCCGCCGGACTGCGCGATCGCGATCGCCAACCCGGTGCTCGGCGACCGCGTGGCGATGACCAACCACCACTGGACCTTCTCGATCCGCGAGCTGAAGGCCGAGCTCGGCCTGCAGCGGCTGCGGGTCGTGAACGACTTTACCGCGCTGGCGCTGGCGCTGCCGCGGCTGGGCCCGGCCGACCGCTGGCAACTCGGCGGCGGCGAGCCCGAGCGCGGCGCGGCGATCGGCCTCATCGGGCCGGGGACCGGCCTGGGTGTGTCAGGGCTGCTGCCGATCCATCGGGGCGGCCGCGACGGCTGGCTGCCGATCCAGGGCGAAGGCGGACACGCGACGCTGGGCGCGACCAACGCGCGCGAGGACGCGGTGCTGGCGCTGCTGCGCAAGTGGCACGTGCATGTCTCGGCCGAGCGCGCCGTGTGCGGCCAGGGGCTGGTCGACCTCCATTCGGCGCTGCAACAGCTCGACGACACGCCGGGCCCGCAGCTGACGGCCGCGGCCATCACCGAGGCCGGCGTCGCCGGCCGCGACGCGCGCTGCACCGAGGCGCTGCAGCTCTTCTGCGCCTTCCTCGGCATCGCCGCCGGCAACCTCGCGCTCACGCTCGGCGCCCGTGGCGGGGTGTATATCGGCGGCGGCATCGTGCCGCGGCTGGGCCGCTGGTTCGCCGGCTCGCCGTTTCGCGAGCGCTTCGAGGCCAAGGGCCGCTTCGCGGCCTATCTGCAGCCGGTTCCGGTGTACGTGATCGACACGCCGCAGTCACCCGCCTTCCTCGGTGCGGCCGAGGCGCTGGACGCGGCGTTGCCGCTCGCCGGCCTCGCGGACTGAACCCCAACGCGAAAGCCGCCGATGCCGTCCGCCCCCGCCAGCCACAAGGTCCCGTTCGGTCACAAGGTCGCCTTCGGGCTGGGCATGCTGGCGAACCAGATGTTCCCGGCCGCCCTGGGCATCTTCATGGTCGTGCTGGTGCAGGACCTGGGCTTCCCCGGGTGGATGTGGGGCGTGCTGTTCTTCCTGCCGCGGGTCTTCGATTCGGTCACCGACCCGATCATGGGCTTCATCTCCGACAACACGCGCTCCGCCTGGGGCCGGCGCCGGCAGTACGTGTTCGTCGGCGCGATCGTGATGGGCATCAGCTTCGTCGCGATGTGGCAGCTCTACCGCGACGACGGCGTGGCCTACAACTTCGCCTACTTCCTGAGCTGGTCGCTCGTCTTCTACCTGGGGCTGACGCTGTTCAGCATCCCCTACGTGGCGATGGGCTACGAGATGAGCGACGACTTCCACGAGCGCACCAGCATCATGGCGGTGGCGCAGTGGATCGGCCAGTGGGCCTGGGTGATCGCGCCGTGGTTCTGGGTCGTGATGTACGACCCGAGCTGGTTCGAGAACGCGGATACCGCCACGCGCACGCTGTCGATCTGGGTCGGAGTCGTCTGCATGCTGCTGGCGATGGTGCCAGCGGTCTTCCTGCCCAGCCGGTCGACGCAGGACGACACCCAGCTCGTCCCGCTGACGCTGCGCAACATGGGCGGCGGCATGCGGGAGATCCTGGCCGGCTTCAAGGAAGCCTTCGGCTGCCTGCCGTTCCGCAAGCTTTGCTATGCGACCTTCCTGATCTTCAACGCCTTCAACACGGTGGCGGCGTTCTCGTTCTTCATCGTCGTCTACCACCTGTTCGCGGGCAACGCGCCGGCAGCCGGCATCTGGCCGACGCTGTTCGGCAGCGTCGGCGCGCTGGTGACCACCTTCGCCGTCATCCCGACCGTGGCGTGGATGTCCAAGAAGATGGGCAAGAAGAATGCCTTCATGCTGTCGCAGGGCATCTCGATCATCGGCTACGTGCTGCTGTGGTTCCTGATGATCCCCGGCAAGCCGTGGATGTTCATGTTCGCGCTGCCGTTCTTCTCGTTCGGCATCGGCGGCCTGTTCACGCTGATGATGTCGATGACGGCCGACGTCTGCGACCTCGACGAGCTGGCCACCGGCAAGCGGCGCGAAGGCATCTTCGGCGCCATCTACTGGTGGATGGTCAAGTTCGGCTTCGCCATCGCCGGGCTGCTCAGCGGCGCGATCATGACCTTCGTCGGCTTCGCGCCGGGGGCCGCGACGCAGGTCGCCGGCGCCGTCGACGGCCTGCGCCTGTTCTATTCGGGCGTGCCGATCTTCGGCACGCTGCTGGCGATGTGGGTGATGCGCGACTACGACCTGGACGAGCAGCGTGCGGGCGAGGTGCATGCCGAGCTCGAGCGGCGCAAGAAGCGCGCCGCCGCCGGTTCGTCGCAGGGCTCGCAGGGCGCGGGTGCGCGCCACTGGCTGGTGGAGCACGGCCTGGAGCTTCTGGCGGCCGACCGCTCGCCGCTGGCCCAGCGCCGGCCCGAGGAGATCCAGCCGCTGTACGCCGGGCTGCGCGCCGACCGCATGTACGGCCTGTGCTTCAGCGCCTACGTCGAGGGCCAGGGCGCGGGCGACGTGCTGCCACCGTCGCAGGTGCGCCGGCGCGTCGCGCTGGTCGCGCCGCACACGCGCTGGCTGCGCTCGTTCGCCTGCACCGAGGGGCACGAGCTGATCCCCAGCGCCGCCCGCGAGCATGGCCTGAAGACCATGGTGGGGGCCTGGATCAGCCATGACCGCGAGCGCAACGAGCGCGAGATCCACGGCCTGGTCACGCTGGCCAAGGCGGGGCTGGTCGATATCGCGGTGGTCGGCAACGAGGTGCTGCTGCGCGACGAGCTGCCCGAGCCCGAACTGCTGGCCTACCTCCAGCGCGTCCGCGCCGCGATCCCCGAGGTCGTGCCGGTCGGCTGCGTGGACGCGTACTACCTGTTCCTGGAGCGGCCGGCGCTCGTTGCGGCGTGCGACCTGCTGCTGCCCAACTGCTACCCGTTCTGGGAGGGCGCCGACGTCGCCTGGGCCGCGCACTACCTCAGGCGCATGCACGCGCTGGTGCAGGCGGCAGGCGGCGAGAAGCCCGTCATCGTCGCCGAGACCGGCTGGCCCGGCGCGGGGCAGCCGGTCGGCGAGGCGGTGCCGTCGGCCGAGAACGCGATTCGCTACTTCGTCGACGTGCAGCAATGGGCCCGGCGCGAGGGCGTCAAGCTGTTCTGGTTCTCGTCCTTCGACGAGCCGTGGAAGCTGCAGCAGGAGGGCGTCGCGGGAACGCAGTGGGGGCTTTGGGACAAGGACGAGCGGCCGAAGTACGGGGTTTGACCCGTGCCCGCTGCTGGCACGGGGCCCCAGCATGAGCCCCGGATCGGGCGGAACAGCCTCGCCGGGAGCGGCCCGCGCAGCCGAGCTGCGCTGACCTCCTTGCGGCGGATGGGGCCGGCGGCCGCGGACCCTCCGCGGGCTGCTATCGGCCGAATCCAGCCGCCCGCCAAGGACGGAGTCCCGGCATTGGCAGCTTGACATCGCCACGCCGGGCCGAACGGGCCGCAACCGCACGGCACACATGGATCGAGGCATGATATACATGCGGTCGTGTAGATCGTGGAGCTTGGAATGCAAGTCGCGAAGTGGGGCAACAGCTTGGCTATTCGACTTCCGGCTTCGGTGGTCGAGGCGCTCGATCTGAAGCCCGGAGACAACATCGATATCCACGTCCGGGGCGACCGCGCCTTTGCGGTCGAGAAGGCGCCCGGCGCGCGTGAGCTGCTGGCCAGAGTGCGCAAGTACCGAGGCCGGCTGCCGCCCGACTTCAAGTTCGATCGGCTGCAAGCCAATGAGCGGCGGTGAGGACTTCTTCGACACCAATGTCGTCCTCTACCTGCTGTCGGCGGATGCGGCAAAGGCAGACCGGGCGGAGGAACTCATCGCTCGCGGGGGAACCGTCAGCGTCCAGGTTCTGAACGAGTTCGCGGCCGTCGCGTCGAGAAAGCTTCGAATGCCCTGGAGCGAGGTGCGCGACGTCTTGGCGCAGATCCGTGCGGTCTGTACGGTCGAGCCGATCACGATCGAGATGCACGAGAAGGCGCTGCATATCGCCGAGCGCTACGGTCTTTCGATCTACGATGCCCTCATCGTTTCGGCGGCTGTGCTGTCTGGCTGCAAGACGCTTCACTCGGAAGACATGCAGGACGGCCAGGTCATCGAACGAAAGTTGACGATTCGAAATCCGTTCGCCGCGGCATGAATCGGCCGCGACCGATCCTGGACCTCGCGGACCGACTCGACGTGCGCCCACCGTCGGCCTCTCCCCGCCCTATCGGCCGAACTTCGCGTTCGCGTCCTTGTCCCACAGCCCCCAGTAGGCGCCGACATCGCCCTCGGCGCCGACCTTCCAGGCCTCGTCGAAGGCGGCGAACCAGAAGATCTCGATGCCATCGCGCTCGGCCCACTCGATGCTGTCGACGAAGTACTGCATCGCCGCCTCGTGGCCAGGCACAGCACCGTGGAAGGCGCTGCCGCGGTCGGGCCAGCCGGTCTCGCTGATCAGCACGCGCTTGCCCGGCGCGGCCTTGCGCGTCTTCGCCAGCATCGTCTGCATGTAGGGCAGCGCCTGCTCGCGCGGGCAGCCCTCCCAGAACGGGTAGCAGTTGGTCATCACGACGTCGCAGGCGGCGGTCACGCGCGGGTGCTTCTCGAACAGGAAGTAGGCGTCGACATAGCCCACCGGCACGCCGGGCAGCGCCTGCCTGACGTGCTCGATCGTCGCGACCAGCTCGTCCTCGCTGAGGTCCTCGCGCAGCAGCACCTCGTTGCCGACGGCGACGATGTCGGCGTGGCCGGCGCGCGCGACCTCGATCGCGCCGGCGATCTCGCGCGCGTTGATCTCGCGGTCGGTGCCCAGCCAGGCGCCGACAAGCGTCTTCAGGCCCATGGCCTTGGCGATGGCCGGCGTTTGCTCATGGCCGTCGGTGCACGAGAAGCTGCGGATCCAGCGCGTGTGCGGGCGGATCACCGCCAGCCGCTCGCGGATCTGCGCCGCGCCGATCTGCGCGCCCGGCTGCTGGCCCTCGAGGTAGGGGCTGAAGCACAGGCCGTGCACACCACGCGCGAGCACCGCGGCGAAAGCGGCGTCCAGCCGCGCGCGCTGCTCGGGCGGCAGCGGCGGCGGTGCGACCGCCTCGGCGTGCTGTCCGGGCACGAAGCCGCCGTGGCCGGAGCCGGCGACCGCGCCACCTGGGCCGGCACCGTCACCCTCGCTCCCCGGCCGCGGCCGCGAGCCGGTGTGCGAAGCAGGGGCGGACGGGTCGTCGCGGTCGGTGCTCATCGGTGTCTCCTCGAGGGTGGCCGGGGTCAGAACCTGCGCTCGTTCACGTGTCCGGGCTCCCAGGGCATGATGCCGTCACCGCGCGCCAGCACCGGCGCGTAGCCGCCGACCTTGTCGTACACGCGCACCCAGTCGACGACGAGTTCGGCCGGGAAGACGGTGGCGTCGTTCGGGTGGCCGGGGAAGTTACCGCCGACGGCCACGTTCATCAGCAGGTAGAACGGCTGGTCGAAGGGTGCCGGCCAGGGATGCAGGTCGTCAGGGCCGCGCGCCTCGATACCCAGGCCCTGCTCGACCACCTTGCAGCTCCACCAGTGCCGGTGCGTGCTGGTGTGCACGTCGTCGACGTAGAAGCGGATCTCGCCCGGCTCCCACTCGACCGCGTACTCGTGCCAGTCCGAGACGCGGCTGCCTCCGGGCAGCGCGTGCGTGGTCGTGACCAGCGATCGCAGCGGGTAGGCGCTGCCGAAGTGGATGCTGCTGAGCACCTCGTGCGGCCGCTCGCCGACGATCTCCATCAGGTCGATCTCGCCACTGGCGGCCCAGGGGCCGTAGCGGTCGTCGACCGGCAGCATCCACAGCGCCGGCCACAGCCCCTTGCCCCAGGGCACGCGGGCGCGGATCGCGATGCGGCCGTACTGCTTGGCGAACAGCACGCGGCCGTCGCGCGCCTTGGTCTTCAGCCGCGCCGAGGTGTAGCCGCAACCGTGCAGCGGCGCCTTCACGGCGCGGATGAAGACGCAGCTGTCGCGCAGCTGGACGTTCTCGGGCGTGTCGGTGTAGTACTGCAGCTCTTCGTTGCCCCAGCCCGGCACCCAGGCGTGGTTGCGGTAGTCGTAGAAGCCGTTGCCGAGGTCGAAGTCCCACTTCGCGCGGTCGACCGAGTCGCCGTCGAACTCGTCGTGCCAGATCAGCGTCCAGCCCGGGCGGGAGCTTGTGTCTCCGATGTCCATCTCGGCTCCCCGTTCAGGCTCGCAGCGCGGCCCGCACGGCACCCGACCCGCCGGCGCGCGCCCGACGCTGCGCCTGCAGGAAGTCGCGGTACCAGTGGTAGCTGTCCTTCGGCGTTCGCGCCAGCGTGTCGTAGTCGACGTGCACGATGCCGAATCGCTTGGCGTAGCCGCTGGCCCACTCGAAGTTGTCCAGCAGGCTCCAGACCATGTAGCCGGCCATCTTCACGCCCTGCTCGATCGCGTCGCCGACCGCGCCGATGTGGCTGGCGAGGTAGTCGATGCGGTCGCCGTCGTGCACGTGGCCGTCCTGCAGCCGGTCCTGGAACGCGGCACCGTTCTCCATCACGTACAGCGGCGGCAGCGGCCAGTCGCGGTGCAGCCGCAGCAGCAGCGCGGTCAGGCATTCGGGGACGATCTCCCAGCCCATATCGGTCAGGCGCTTGCCGCTGCTGTGGACGTCGAACCAGCCACCGGCGCGGACCACGCTGCGCGAGTAGTAGTTCAGGCCGAGAAAATCCATCGGCGTGGCGATCGCCTCCAGGTCGCCGGACTCGACCCGGGGCGCGTCGTCGCCGAGGAAGGCCAGCACGTCGGCCGGATAGCCGCGCCCGAACAGCGGGTCCATGAACCAGCGGACAAGCCGCCCGTCCTCCAGCCGCGCCGCGGCCGCGTCCTCGGGGCTGTCGCTGGCCGGGAAGACGGGCGACAGGTTCAGCACGATGCCGGCCCGGCTCGGGCAAGCCTGCGCACGCAGCGCCTGCAGCGCCAGGCCGTGGCTCAGCAGCAGGTGGTGCGCCGCCTGCATCGCCACGCGGCGGTCGCGCAGCCCCGGGGCGAAGACCCCGTTCTCGTGTCCCAGGACCGCGATCACCCAGGGCTCGTTGTGCGTCGTGATGGCGTCGACACGGTCGCCGACGCGGGAGGCGACCTGGCGCGCATAGTCGACGAAGCGGTGCACCGTATCGCGCGCCGCCCAGCCGCCGGCGTCCTGCAGCACCGCCGGCAGGTCCCAGTGGTTCAGCGTCAGGTAGGGGCGCACGCCGCGCGCGAGCAGGCCGTCGACGAGGCGGTCGTAGAAGCCCAGCCCCGCCTCGTTGAACGCGCCGCGGCCATCGGGCTGGACGCGCGGCCACGACACCGAGAAACGGTAGGCGTCGACCCCGAGTGCGGCGATCAGGTCCAGGTCGGCCGCCCAGCGGTGGACGTGGTCGCAGGCGACACGCCCGTCGCTGCCGTCGGCGATCGCACCGGGGACGCGGCAGAAGCGGTCCCAGATCGACTCGCCCTTGCCGTCGGCGTCGGCGCCGCCTTCGATCTGGTACGAGCTCGTGGCCACACCCCAGACGAAGTCGTCGGGGAATCGGGGCGCGGGCTGCGGCGGGCGTGGGAAGGTCATGCGCGAAGTTTTCGGGAAGACGGCGTCAGCGAGCGATCCGGCTGCGCGAGCCGACGATGGCCGAGCTGAGCCCCGCAGCAGGCAGGGGCGAGCGGGGCGGTCACGGTCGGCACGAAGGGTCCGGATCGAATCCGATCGATCGCATCGGAACGACAGGGTTGAAAGCGCTTTCACAGTTTCGGGGGATGGGTGCGCCATGTCAATCGGGGGTTATCGCGGGGGTCGCGTTCGTACCCTGTCTCGGCCACCGCGGGCCGCCGCCGCTCCACGGCCGGACGCAGCGCGAACCGGTTCGGCTCGTCGTCGACGCGCCGTCAGGCGCGGCCGGCCGTCAACGCGCCGGCCGACGCACGGCGTGCCGCTGGCCGCGCGCGAGCGCAGCCGGCTCGCTGCGCGCGCGCGTCGATTCCCGGATCACCAGCCGCGGAGCAGGCTGGTCGACACGAGGCGGCTCACCCGCGAGCAGCTGCAGCATCGCCGATGCCGCGAGCAGGCCGAGCTCGTGGATCGGGTGGTGCACCGTCGTCAGCGGCGGGATCGCATACTGGGCGGACGCCAGGTCGTCGAAGCCGACCAGCGACACATCGTCGGGAACGCGCAGGCGGTGGCGGTGCAGCGCCAGCGCGGCACCGAATGCCATCTGGTCGTTGGCCGCGAAGATCGCGCTGAAGGGGGTGCGGTCGCCGATCAGGCGCTCGACCGCCTGCAGGCCGCTGGCCTCGGTGAAGTCGCCCTGCAGCACGCGGGCGGGGTCGACCGGCAATCCCGCGGACTCGAGCGCCCCGCGGTAGCCACGCAGGCGCTGCTCGGCGTCCGGGTGCCGCAGGTCGCCCGAGATGTAGGCGATGTCCCGGTGGCCCAGGCCGATCAGGTGCTGGGTGGCCAGCAAGGCGCCGCCGAGGTTGTCGAAGTCGAAGGCGAACAAGCCGGGACGCTCCAGCCTGCGCCCGGTCGCGACCACCGGCAGCGCGCGCGCGGTCTCGGCCAGGGCGGCGTCGCTGAGCCTGCCGGTCAGGACGATGATGCCGTCGACATGCCGGGACCGCAGGGTCTGGATGCACCCGGCCTCGTGACGCGCATGCCAATGCCCGCTGACGAACAGCGGGCTGTAGCCGGCCGCATCGAGCGCGATCTCGATGCCGCGCAGCGCGCCGCCATAGAACGGGCTGTCGATGGCCTGCGTGACGACGCCGATGCTCATCGTGCGCCCGCCGGCCAGCCCGCGCGCGATCGGGTTGGGGCTGAATCCGAGCCTGGCGATGGCCGCGTCGACCGCGGCGCGCTTGTCGGCACTGACCACGGCGGTGCCGTTCAGGATCCGCGAGACGGTCGATGGCGACACTCCCGCCGCGGCCGCCACCATCTCGAGCGTCACCGCGCCCGCCGCGCCGGCCGCCGAGGCCCGACCCCTGGGCTGCCGCCGTCCTGCCTTGTCCATGCGCCGCATCCCTCCTGGTCCGCGCATTGTCTACGGGGCAAGCACCGCGGCGCTGCACCGGACTGGCCGCAAGCGGCCGTGGCCGTAGGCCCTGCCGGCGGCTGACCTGACCGATCGAATCACGCTCGGGACTAACCCTCGGTTACCGGTCTCACGCCTGCGAGTCACCAATTTCTGCCGGCCAGTCCTTGACCCAACGCAAACCGGCTCGACCGGGGGACAAGGAATATAAGCAAGTGTCGATATTCAACCGCCCGGGCCGCGCAACCCGACGGCATGGGGTCAGGCGCTCGATGGAGTATCCGGTGACAGCGACTCGAAATGCAGGCAAGGCGGCATCGGCCTGGGCCCCGCCATCGTTGCGGGCGCCGATGCGGGTTTCGGCCTGAAGCCCATGCGCAAGCTGCTCGACGCGCTGCGCAGCGCCCCGAAGCCCGGCCGCACGCTGGGCCGCCTGCTCGGCCTGGGCGCGCTGGGGGCCGTGCTGGCCGGGGTCGCGCTGTATGCGGTCGCCTACTACCCGCTGATGGAGGCGACCAACACGACCGAGTTCTGCATCTCCTGCCACACGATGCACGACAACGTGTACCAGGAGTACAAGAAGTCGGCTCACTACACCAACGCCTCGGGCGTGCGCGCCGGCTGCCCCGACTGCCACGTGCCCCAGCAGTTCGGCCGCAAACTGTTCGCCAAGGTACGCGCGGCCAAGGATGTCTGGCACGAGATGCTCGGCACGATCGACACGCCCGAGAAGTTCGAGGCCCGCCGCTGGCAGATGGCCAGCGCCGTGTGGGGCATGATGGAACGAACCGACTCGTCGACCTGCCGCTCCTGCCATGCCTTCGACTCGATGGCGCTGGACCTGCAGGACCGCATCGCGCGGCGCAAGCACCAGTCGGCGGTCGAGGACGGCAAGACCTGCATCGAGTGCCACAAGGGGCTCGTGCACAAGTATCCCGAGGCCCCCACGCCCGCAGCGGCGGGGCTTCGCGGCAGCGACCCGCCGGCGGTCGTCTCGGGTGGCGTCCCCGGCTGAGCCGGGCGGCGCGCACCTCGTTCCTTCCCCTCACCACTGTAGGAGACACGATGAAGCGCAAGGCTTTGGGGGTCGCACTGCTGATCGCGGCGGCGACATGGGCATCGGGCGCCGCGGCACAGTCGGCGACGGTGCAGATGCTGGCCGGCAACTGCGTCGGCTGCCACGGGGTCGACGGCACGAGCCGCGGGCCGGCGTCGCCGAATATCGCCGGCATGTCGAAGGCCTATTTCGTCGGCGCGATGCTGTCGTACAAGTACGGCAAGGACATCGAGAAGATCGGGGCGGCGGCGAAGAAGCTCGGCCTCGACCCGGACGATATCGAGGGCCATGAGCGGCTGGCCACCGTGATGGACCGCATCGCCAAGGGCTACAGCGACGAGGACATCGGCATGCTGGCCGACTACTTCGGCGCCAAGCCCGCGGTCGCGGCCGCGCAGGGCTTCGACGCCGCGCTCGCGGCGCGCGGCAAGGCGGTGCACGACAAGGCCTGCGAGAAGTGCCACGAGGACGGCGGCCGCAAGGGCGACGGCTCGGGCGAGCTGGCCGGGCAGTGGATGCCTTACCTGAACCACGCGCTCATGGACTTCAACGCCGGCCATCGCGGCATGCCCAAGAAGATGCGCGCCAACATGAAGGACCTGACCGACCAGGACTTCCAGGCCCTCGTGCACTACTACGCCAGCCAGAAGTGAGGAGACACGACATGACCAATACCGCACGCAGGGACTTCATGCTCGGCGCCGGCGCTGCCGGCCTCGCGCTGGCGGCACCGGGCTTCGCGATCGCGCAGGGCAAGAAGAAGGTCGTCGTCGTCGGCGGCGGCATCGGCGGCTGCACCGCGGCCAGCTACCTCCGTATGTTCGACCCGTCGATCGAGGTCACGCTGATCGAGCCGAACAAGACCTACCACACCTGCTTCATGAGCAACGAGGTGATCGCCGGCGAGCGCAAGATGGAGTCGATCGCCTTCGGCTACGACGGCGTGCGCAAGCGCGGCGTCAACGTCGTCCACGACACCGTCACCGCGATCGATGCCGCAGCGCGCACGGTCAAGACCGCCGGCGGCGGCAGCCACACCTACGACCGGCTCGTCGTCGCGCCCGGCATCGACTTCAAGTGGGAGGCGATCCAGGGCTACGACGCCAAGGCCGCCGAGACGATCCCGCACGCGTGGAAGGCCGGCCCGCAGACGACGCTGCTGCGCCAGCAGCTCGAAGCGATGCGCGACGGCGGCACCGTCGTGCTGTGCCCGCCCAGCGGCGCCTTCCGCTGCCCGCCCGGCCCCTACGAGCGCGCCAGCCTGATCACGCACTACCTCAAGCAGCACAAGCCCAAGTCCAAGGTGCTGATCGTCGACGCCAGCACGACCTTCTCCAAGCAGGGCCTGTTCATCGGCGGCTGGAAGGCGCTGTACGGCTACGGCACGCCGAACAGCATGATCGAGTGGATCAGCGGCGAGAAGACCGACGGCGGCATCGCGAAGGTCGACGTCGCGACGCGGTCGGTGACGACGCGCTTCGGCGATACGCACAAGGCCGACGTGCTGAACGTGATCCCGCCGCAGAGGGCCGGCAAGGTCGCCATCGACGCCGGGCTGGCCGGCAGCGGCGACTGGTGCCCGGTCGACCGGCTGACCTTCGAGTCGACGATCCACAAGGGCATCCACGTGATCGGCGACGCCTCGGTCGCGGCGGCGATGCCGAAGTCCGGCTACTCGGCGAACTCGCAGGCCAAGGTCACCGCGGCAGCGATCGTCGCCTTGCTGAACGGCAAGCAGCCGGGCGTGCCGTCCTACGTCAACACCTGCTACAGCGTGGTCGGCAAGGACTACGGCATCTCGGTGGCCAACGTCTACGCGCTGGGCACCGACGACAAGGGCGCGCAGGTGATCAAGGCGGTCTCGGGCGGCGTCAGCCCGGCCGAGGCCTCGGCCGAATTCCGCCGGCGCGAGGTCGAGTACGCGCACAGCTGGTTCCACAACATCACGCACGACATCTTCGGCTGATCGAAGCGAAACCGAACCCCGGTCGCCGGGGATCCTGCACGCCCGCCGACGCGCAAGCGCGGCGGGCGCGCTTTTCGTTCAGCCGGCGCGCAGCCAGACCTCGCCGCGGTCGATGCGAACCCGGTGCCGGCGCGTGCAGCCGGCATCGGGCGCGACCGCCTCGCCGGTATCGAGCTGGATCGTCATGCCGTGCAGCGGGCAGGCGACGCGGCGGTCGAAGACCATGCCTTGCGACAGCGGGCCGCCGCGGTGCGGGCAGCGGTCGTCGAGCGCGAACACCTCGTCGGTCGCGGTGCGGAAGACCGCGATCGCGCCGGAGTCACCGTGCACCACGCGCGCGCCCAGGCGCGGGATCTCGTCAAGCGGGCAGACCCGCGTCCAGTCTTCGCTCATCGGGGGCTCCTTCGGGGTCGCGTGGGCGGCGCGGGTGCAGCACGATCGGCGCATAGTCGCCCGCATTCGGCGCCGCGGCGAGCGTCTCGGGCAGGCGTTGCCGCCAGGGATCGGCCTCGACCGCCAGCGCGTCGCGCAGCCGCGCCGCGAGCGCGCGCCGCTGCCCGGCGTCGTCCAGCACCGGCTTGACCGACGCCAGCCCGACGCGTGCCAGCCAGTGCGCGGTGCGCTCCAGGTAGCGCGCCTGCTCGCGGTACAGCTGCAGGAACGCGGCGACATGCTCGGTGGCCTCCTCGGCCGAGCCGACCTTGACCAGGAACTGCGCGACCTCGGTCTTGATGCCGCCGTTGCCGCCAACATAGATCTCCCAGCCCGAGTCGACGCCGACGATGCCGACATCCTTGATCCCGGCCTCGGCGCAGTTGCGCGGGCAGCCCGAGACCGCGAGCTTGACCTTGTGCGGCGCAGCCATGCGGTCGAGCGCGTTCTCCAGCGCGACGCCGAGCGCGGTCGAGTCCTGCACCCCGAAGCGGCACCACTCGGAGCCGACACAGGTCTTGACCGTGCGCAGCGCCTTGCCGTAGGCGAAGCCGGAGCCCATGCCGAGGTCGGCCCACACGCGCGGCAGGTCCTCGCCGCGCACGCCGAGCAGGTCGATGCGCTGGCCGCCGGTGATCTTGAGCGCCGGCACGGCATATTTCTCGGCCACCTCGGCGATGCGGCGCAGCTGCGCCGGGCTCGTCACGCCGCCGGCGATGCGCGGCACGACCGAGAAGCTGCCGTCCTTCTGGATATTGGCGTGCATGCGCTCGTTGACATGGCGCGACCGCGGGTCGTCGCGCGACTCGCGCGGCCAGGCGCAGCGGACGTAGTAGTTGAGCGCCGGCCGGCAGGTCGGACAACCGTCGGCGCTGCGCCATTCGCAGAAGCGCATCACCGCGCCGACCGAGACCAGCTCGTTGTCGCGGATCGCGCGCCGGACCTCCTCGTGCGTGTAGTCGGTGCAGGCGCAAAGCGGCTTCGTCGCCGGGTCCAGCGGCGCGTAGGCACCGCCGACGACCGAGGCGAGGATCTGCTCGACCAGGCTGCTGCACGACCCGCAGGATGCCGACGCCTTGGTATGGCGGCGCACGTCCTCGAGCGTGAAGAGACCCTGCTCCTTGATCGCGCGCACGATC
>JACPVA010000089.1 GCA_016191995.1 Burkholderiales bacterium
GCGCGGGCGGCGCGGGCGGCGCCGCGGGATCGGCGCCCGCAGGCGCCGGCGCGGCGGCGCCGGCCCGGGCGTCGCGGACCGCGCGTGCATGGGACAGGAAGTCGTGCAGGATCGGCCCGCCCTCGAGCTGCGTCTCGTGTGGGCCGTGCAGCGCCATGAACTCCGGGTGCCACTGCATGCCGAAGACCCAGCCCGCGCCGGTCCAGCGGATCGCCTCGACCAGCCCGTCGTCGGCGAGCGCCTCGGCGACCAGCTCGCGCCCCAGGTCCTTGACCGCCTGGTGGTGGATCGAGTTGACCAGGGCCCCGCTGCGCCCCGGGTAGAGCTGCGCCAGCCGCGTGCCGGCGACGAAGCGGATCGGGTGCATGTTGCGCTCGTAATGCTCGTCGTGGCGATGCAAGGTGTCGCCCGGGCGCAGGGTCGGGATGTCCTGCAGCAGCGTGCCGCCGAAGGCGACGTTGATCAGCTGGCAGCCACGGCAGATGCCGAGCACCGGCTTGCCGGCCTGGACGAAGCGCTGCACGAGGTCGAGCTCGTAGCGGTCGCGCACGCGGTCGCCATGCCAGTCGGGGTGCAGCGGGGTCTCGCCGTAGGTCTCGGGCGCGATGTCGTTGCCGCCTTGCAGCAGCAGGCCGTCGAGCACCTCGGCGTAACCGCGCAGGCTGAGGTCCTTGCGCTCGATGAGGCTCTCGCTCTCGACCGCCGGGATCATCACCGCCAGCACCTCGGGCGACATCAGCCAGTGCGCGACCGACTGCTCCAGGTAGTGCAGCGTGCGCGTCCACACGCCGCCCATGTCGAGCACCGGCCGGCGCGGGTGGTAGATGCGGGCGGACACACCGATCAGCAGCGGGCGGGTCATGGCGACGGGGCGGGGCGCGGGGACGCGATGCGGTGGGAGTGTAGACAGCGTGCGCGCTGGAGGAGCAAGGCGGCGGCGGGCGTGGCGGCGATGCGTCACGCGCGCCGAGGCGCGGCGTGGATCGGATCGCGCACAGCCGCGCCGGCGCGACGGCCGCGTCGATCAGGCCGCGCGCAGCCGCGCTGGCGAAACGGCCGCCGCATCGACGCCTTCGCGCCGCAAGGCGTCGGGCAGCGGCGTGCCCAGCAGCAGCGCCGCGGCCAGCGCCGCCGCGCCGTCGGCGCTCTGGATCCCCCAGCCACCCTGGCCGGCGAGCCAGAACAGCCCCGGGCATTCGGGGTCGAAGCCGATCAGCATCTCGCCGTCGGGGGCGAAGGTCCGCAGCCCGGCCCAGGTGTGGCGCGGGCGGCGGATCGTCAGCGTCGTCGCCGACTCGATGCCGGCGATGCCGGTGGCGATGTCGATCTCCTCGGGCTGGACGTCGTGCGGCGGCACCGGGTCGGCATTCGCCGGGCTGCCGAGCAGCTGGCCGGCGTCGGGCTTGAAATACCACGACTCGTCGATCGCACAGGTGGTCGGCCATGGCCGGTGATCGATGCCGGGCGGGGCGTCGAAGGTGAACGCGCTGCGCCGTTTCGGCTGCACGCCGATCGGCGGCGCGCCCGCGGCCACCGCGACCTCGTCGGCCCAGGCGCCGGCGGCGTCGACCAGCACGCCGGCGCGCACGCGGCGCCCGCCGGCGACCTCGATCCGCCAGCGGTCGCTGCCGCCGGTGCCGCCACGGCCGCCGGCAGCGCGCTCGCGCGTCGCGCCGACGAGTGCGGCGTCGGTCCAGCGCAGCGCCCCGGCGGCGCGCGCGGCGCGCAGCCAGCCTTGCAGCAGCGCGTGCACGTCGACGTCCATCGCATCGGGCTCGGCGACCGCGCCGGCGACCCGATCCGGGCGCAGCACCGGCAGCCGCGCGAGCGTTTCGGCCGGCCCCAGCCGCTCGATCTCGGTCCCGCCGGCGCGCAGCTCGGCCGCCAGCGCCTCGAGCCGCGGCTCGTCGCCGTGCCAGCCGACATAGAGCACGCCGCGCGGGCTCAGGATCGGCGCGTCGCCGAACCCCGGCGGCGGCGCGGCGTAGAAGGTGCGGCTCGCGCGCGTCAGCGCGCGGCCCTGCGGCGATCCGTAGCTGGCCATGAACATCGCCGCGCTGCGCCCGGTGGCGTGCATGCCGGGCTGCGACTCGCGTTCCAGCAAGAGCACCCGCGCGTGCGGCGCGAGCCGGGCCGCCAGCGCCGCCCCGGCGATGCCGGCGCCGACGATGGCGATGTCGGCCTCGGCGTCGGTCATCGGCGTGCCACCGGACCTGTCGTGCGCGTCATCGACGTAGGCGCGTCGACCTGCGCCTCAGCGACGAGTCCGCACCAACCAGCGCATCACCCCCGCTCCCGCATCAGCGTGCTCTTGCCGAACAAGCTCTCGATCAGGTCGACCGCCAGCAGCGCAGTCTTGTTGCGAACGTCCAGCGCCGGGTTGAGCTCCATCACGTCCAGGCTCGCCAGCCGGCCGCTGTCGGCGATCATCTCCATGCACAGCTGCGCCTCGCGGTAGGTCGGCCCGCCGGGGACGGTGGTGCCGACGCCGGGGGCGATCTCGGGGTCGAGGAAGTCGACGTCGAAGCTGACGTGCAGGTGCGTGTTCGCGTCCAGCGTTGCGAGCGCCAGCTCCATCGCGTGGCGCATGCCGTGCTCGTCGATGAAACGCATGTCGAAGACCTCCAGCCCGGCCTCGTGGACGAGCCGCTTCTCGCCCGGGTCGACGCTGCGGATGCCGATCTGGCGCACGACCTTGGGCGAGATCGCCGGCCCGGCGTGGCCGTCGCCGGCGCCGAGCTCGACCAGCTCGCGCGGCCCGTTCCCGCACAGGCAGGCCACCGGCATGCCGTGCAGGTTGCCGCTCGGGGTGAGCGCGCTGGTGTTGAAGTCGGCGTGCGCGTCCAGCCACAGCACGCGCAGCTTGCGCCCTTGCGTGCGGCAGTGGCGTGCCACCGCGCCGATCGACCCGACCGCCAGACAGTGGTCGCCGCCGAGCAGGATCGGCATGCGGCCGGCGACGAGCTCGGCGTGCACCGCGTCGTGCACGAGCCGGTTCCAGGCCACGACCTCGGGCAGGTGGCGGTATCCGTCGACCGCCGGCTGCCAGGGGTTGCCGGGGCCGGCGAGGTTGCCGCGGTCGACCACGTCGACGCCGTGGCCGGCCAGCGCCGCGTGCAGGCCGGCCACGCGCAACGCCTCCGGGCCCATGCTGGCGCCGCGCGCGCCGGCGCCGATGTCGGTCGGCGCGCCGATCAGGGTGACGGCACAGGACATGCGCGCATTGTGCGCGACGGGCGATGCGCCCGGCACCGCGAGTCATCGGTTCTGGTAGATTGCCCGCATCCGATCGCCTCGACTAAGGGCTGGTCATGGGAAGCCCGCTGCCGAAACCGACGCTCGACGACTACCTGCGCTGGGAGGACGAACAGCCCGCGCGGCACGAGTTCGTGCGCGGCGAGATCTTCGCCATGGTGGGCGCCAAGCGGGTGCACGGGCGGGTGATCTCGAACCTCAACCGGGCGCTCGGCAACGCATTGCAAGGTGGACCTTGCCAGGTCTTCACCGAGGGCATGAAGGTCCAGCCCGCCGCCGACACGATCCTGTACCCGGATCTGTTCGTCACCTGCGACCCGGCCGACCTGCGCACGGAGGCGATCTTCCGCGCGCCGAAGCTGGTGGTCGAGGTCCTGTCGCCGACCACCCAAGCCTACGACCGCAGCCTGAAGTTCGCCCTCTACCGGCGGCTGGCGAGCCTGCAGGAGTACGCCCTCGTCGACCCCGACACGCGCCGCGTCGAGGTCTTCCGCGTCGGCGCCGACGGGCTGTGGGTGCTGCACGAC
>JACPVA010000090.1 GCA_016191995.1 Burkholderiales bacterium
GACGCCCCCGAGGAGACCCCCGCGATGCCCCCCGAGATCGTCATCGTCGCCGCCGTCGCGCGCAACGGCGTCATCGGCCGCGACGGCGGCCTGGTCTGGCACGAGAGCGCCGACCAGCGCCACTTCCGCACCGTGACGATGGGCTGGCCGGTGATCATGGGCCGGCGCACCTGGGAGTCGCTGCCCGAGCGCTTCCGCCCGCTGCCCGGGCGGCGCAACCTCGTCGTCAGCCGCGACCCGGCCTACGGCGCTCCCGGGGCCGAGGTCGTGACGAGCCTGGACGCGGCGCTGGCCGCCGCCGGCGACGCGACGCGCGTCTGCGTGATCGGCGGCGCGCAGCTCTACGCCGCCGCGCTGCCGCGCGCCGACGAGCTGGAGCTGACCGAGATCGACGCCGACCTGGACGGCGACACTTTCTTCCCGGCCTGGGACCGCGACCGCTTCGAGGCCGTCTCGCGCGCGCCACGCGTGGCGGCCGACGGGACGCGGTATGCCTTCGTGACCTGGCGGCGGCGGCAGAGCAGGTCGGGATGACGAACGAGCCGCTGCGCCTGTTCGGCAGCCCGGTCCTGGAGTCCGGCGACGGCGGGTCCGTGGCCTTGCTTCCGCAGCGTCACTTCCAGGCGCTGGCCTACCTCGCCTGCCGCGCCGCCTGGGTCACGCGCGCCGAGCTGGCCGATTGGCTCTGGCCCGAGCACGAGCCGGAGGCCGCGCGCAGGAATCTGCGCAAGGTGCTGGCCAGCGCGCGCGAGGTCGTCGGCTCGGGATTGCAGGTCCAGGGCGACTGCCTGCGATGGCAGGTCGCCAGCGACCTCGCGCGATTCGACGCCGCGGCTGCCGCCGGCCGCGACGAGGACATGCTCGCCGCCTCCGACGCGCCGCTGATGCAGGGGCTGGAGGCCGGGCTGTCGGCGCGCGCGCGCGACTGGCTTGCGTCCGAGCGGATGCGCCTGCAGCACCGCTGGCGCGAGGCCGCGATGCGGCAGCTCGAACGCCTGCACGGGCATCCCGCCGCGGCGGCCGAGCTGGCGCGGCGGGCGCTGGCGCGCGAGCCCTGCGACGACGATGCGGCCATCGCCCTGGCATCGGCGCTGCACGCGCAGGGCGACAGGCACGGCGCGTTGCGCACCCTGGACGACCATTCCAAGCGGCTGGCCGACGAGGTTGGCCTGCAGCCCTGTGCCGCCTTGCGCGCGGCGCGTGCGGCGATCGAAGCCGACGCCACGGCCCAGTCGGCCGGCAGGCCCGCCGCCGTCGCGATGGCGCAGCCGCAGGCCCGGCCGGCGACCGCCGCGCGCAGCGCGGAATTCGTCGGCCGCGGGCTGGAGCTGCTCCAGCTCCTCGACCTCGTCCAGCGCCCGGCCTGCCGCATTCTCACGATCACGGGGCCGGGCGGGATCGGCAAGACGAGCCTGGCGCGCCATGCGCTCGATCGGCTGGCCGGGCGATTTGCGCACGGCGCGCACTGGGTGCACACCGGCGGCCTGGATGCCGCAGGGCAGATCGTCCAGCGCTGGGCCTCCGAGATCGGGCTGGCGCTTGAGGGCGACCGCGACCCGTGCGATCAGCTCGCCGACTTCCTGGCCGGTCGCGAGACGCTAGGCGTCGTCGACGGCGCCGAGGATCTGGCCGACCTCGCGCCGCTCGTGCAGCGGCTCGCGCGCGAATGCCCGCGGCTGAAGCTGCTGCTGACCTCGCGCCAGCGGCTGGCAGTCGAGGGCGAGTGGCTGCTTCCGCTCGAGGGCCTGCCGCTGCCGGACGACGACGAGCGCGACGTCGACCTGCTGCGCAGCTTCGATGCTGTGCGGCTGTTCGAGCAGCGGGCGCTGGCCGCGGCACCCGGCTTCGACCTGGCCGCGCAGGCGGGCGACGTCGTGCGCCTGCTGCATGCGCTGGCCGGGCTGCCGCTGGCGATCGAGCTCGCGGCGGCCTGGGCCCGCCTGCTGCCGGTGGCGCAGATCGTGCGCGAGGTCCAGTGCTCGGTCGAACTGCTCGGCCAGGCGGGCACTGCGGGCCAGACGGGATTGCGCGAGAGCTTCGCCCACTCCTGGCGCCGACTCGATGCGCAGGAGCGCGCGGCGCTGGCGGGGCTGGCCGCGCTGCCGGACGCCTGCAGCCTGGAGATGGCGCGCCAGGTGCTCGGCGTGCGGCTGCCGACGATCGCCGCGCTCGCCGACAAGTCCTTGCTGGCGTCGCACGGCGACGGGCGCCTTGCCCTGCATCCGCTCGTCCGGCAGTGCGTGGCGGAACTGTCGCCCGACCAGGAGTGGGTGCTTCGGGCGCACGCCGGCTTTGTCGCGCGCTGGCTGCAGCGGCTCGCCGATTCGGAGGACCCTGCCGGGTGGCGCGAGCTCGACCGCGATCTGGCGCATGCGCGTGGCGCCTGGGGCTGGGCGATCTCGCACCGCGAGCCCGATGTCGTCGCGCGCGCCGCGCGGGCGCTGTGGGAATACTTCCGGAACCGCGGCCTGCTGGCCGAGGGGCTGGCGCTGGTCGCCGCCGCCACCGAGGCCTTTCCGCCCGAGGCCTCCGATGCCGGGGCGGCTGCGTGCAACGCGTTGCGCTACCTGGCGGCGTTTCGTTACAGCCATGGCGAGCTGCCCGCCGCCGAGCAATGCGCCCGGCGCGGTCTGCGGCTGGCGCAGCGGCTGCGCGATTCGCGCGCGATCCTGTTCAGCACGAACATGCTCGGCCTCAGCCTTTGGGAGCGCGGGGCGTACGCCCAGTCGCGCCGGTACTTCACCCAGGCCCTCAGGCACGCGGTCGCCCACGGCGACGAGCTGTTCCGGTCGGTTCTCACCGCCAATCTCGCGATGGTCGAGATGGCACTCGGCGATTACGGCAAGGCCCTGGCGCTGTACGCCGAGGCCCTGCTCGGCGAACGTGGCCGGCGGGCGCTCGCCAGCGTGGCCGAGACGCTCAACAACATCGGAATCACGCAGCGCGCACTCGGTCGGCACGATGAGGCGCGTGCGTCACTGGAGGAGGCGCTCGCGCTGAGCGAGCAGCACGCCCTGCACGCCGTTCGCGCGTCGGTGCTGGTCAGCCTCGGAATCGTGGCCCTGGATGCCGGCGATCCGGACGGCGCACGACGCTGGCTCGACCGGGCAGTCGCCGGCGATCCGACGGAGGTCGGCAAGCTCAACGCGGCCGACCCGCATCTCTGGCTCGGCGTGCTCGACATGGATGCCGGCGACCTCGACCGCGCCGCAGACCGACTGGCCGATGCGCTGGCCATCGTCCGCGAGACCGATTCGCCGGTCATCGCCTTGAACTGGCTCGCCGTCTTCGCGCGCTGGTGCCTGCGCGCGGGCGAGGTCGGCGATGCCGCCGCGGCGCTGCGCGCGGCCGATGCGCACGGCGGGCTCAGCGCACTCGACCGCGAGGATGCACTGCGCAGGGTCGACCCACGCGAGCTCGCCGCGCTGGCGGCGGTCCGGCCGGCGCAGCCGCCGGCGGACTCGCTGCCGGAGTTGCTCTCGTGGGCCAGCGAGCGCCTTCGACGGGCGCCTCGGGGCCGCCGAGAAAGCCGGCGAGGTCGAGCAGGCTCGTGAAGCCATGCGCCCGCTCCTCGTCCACCGCCCGCGCCACCGCGCGAATGCCCTGGCCCGACGCCGCGGTGGCGAAGATCTCGACGATGAAGACGCGCGACGGGCAGTGCATGTCCGGCTCCGGCCAACCGCGGGCGGCGCGGCAGCCCACTGGGGTACTTCCGGGCTGCGCCCTCCGGTAATCGCCCTTGGGGCGGCCTGGCGGGCTCATGGACGCAGGTGCAGGATCTGCGGGTCGGCGAACTTGAACGGCACCGGATAGAGCTCGGCGACCCCGGATTGCGTATCGACGACGAGTGCCTTGCGGCCGATTCCGTCGGCCAGCAGCACGTAGCCGTCGTCCGAGTCCATGTAGGCGAGGCTGAAGTCGGGGACCGTCGACTCGTAGACCAGATCGACCTGCTGCGGCGTGTCGAACCGCAGGAGCCAGACCTGCACACGCTGGTCGGTCCGATGCCGGCGCGCCAGATAGCCTGCGCCGTCGTCGAAGGCGAACTTGAAGGCACCCCACTCGGCCGCATCGGACACCGTGATCGGCACCGTCTCGACGATGCGGCCGGACTCCAGGCTGCGACGATGGAGCATGATCAGCCCGGCGTCGGCGTCGTACTCGGCATCGTAGAGCTTGCCACCGGCCGCGTTCAGGTTGTAGCGGCACTGGTCGGCGTCGCCGCGGGGCAGGAGCCGCGTCGATGCAGCGCCCGCAGATCCGAGCGTCACGACGCGCAGGTCACCGTACTGCGTCCCGAACAGGTCGGAGTGGATCCGTCCCTGGTAGAACAGGCGCGGCCCGACGACCGCGCCACAGCCGCGCTGGTAGGCGCCGTCCTGCAACAGCTGCCCCTGGCTGCCCAAGGTGCTGGACGTCGACAGCGGGTCCGCCTCCATCCAGCGCTGAGAGCCCGGTGAGGTATCGGGGGATCCCGAGACGAAGAAGACGCGGTCGTCCACTGTATACGGCAGCAGCTGGTCGGTCGCGTAGCTCGCGCTGGAGTTCCAGGCGACCTCGTCGAGCAGCCTGAGCTCGGGAACGAAGCGGAAGATCTTCAGCCCGGAGGTATCGATCGTGATGCCGGTGTAGGGGTCGTAGGTCTTGGCCGTCTCACTCGTGGCGAGGTAGAGCATCACCTTGCCCGCCACATTTGGCGGTGTGGGCGGTGTGGGCGGCGTGGGCGGTGTGGGCGGTGTGGGCGGTGTGGGCGGCGGCGGCGTCGCGGGGGTCGGGGCCCCGGTGGTGGGGACTCCGGCCTGGGCGTCGGCGGGCGCCGATCCGCCGCCGCCACATGCCGCGAGCAGACTCACCGCGACGGCAAGGACGGCGCGGCCGACCCGCGCTGCCGCAACGGGACGCGGCGTGATGGGGCAGGCCGCGGCGCGCGCTGACGGCGCAAAAGGGGCGTGCTCGCCTTCGTGATGCATGTCCATGATCGACTCCTCGGCCCCCGGGTTGGATGCGATGCGGCTTGCTGCCGGACCGGGAGCCCTCGAGGCCCGCAGAGATCCCGTGGGACCGAAGGCTAGGAGGCGCGCGCTTCGCGAGCGCTTCGCGCACTAGGCGCGGGGCTTGCAGCGCTCCCGCCGGTGCGCGGCTCCGGGGGGCTGCCGGGGCCGGGCACGGCGCCACGCGGCGCGTGCGCACGCAGCGCGCCGCGCCACGCACCGCGGGCCAGGCGCGCTCAGCGCACCCGCACGTTGGAGAACTGCCAGGGATCGTCGGTGTCGAGATCCTCGGGGAACAGCTCGCCGCGCCGCTGCAGCGGCGTCCAGTCGCCGAACACGCCGACGATCTCGCCCAGATACGGGCGCGCCACCGCCAGCACCTCGCGGAAGTCCATCTCGTCGGGGTCGACGACACCGCGCTCCGGGTGGCGCATCGCCCAGACCAGGCCGGCGAGCACGCCGGCGGCGGTCTGCAGGCTGGTCGCGTTGTTCAGCGGCGCCAGCGCGCGCGCCTCGTCGTTCGTCAGCCGCGAGCCGTACCAGTAGGCGGTGCGCGCGTGCCCGCCGAGCAGCACGCCGAGCTCGTCCATGCCGTCGACGATGTCGCCGGCTTCGAGCGTGCGCCGCCCGTCCTGCAGCCGCCACTCGCGCCCGGCGAGCTCGTGCAGCGACAGCACCGCGTCGTCGCAGGGGTGGTAGGCGTAGTGCACCGTCGGCCGGTAGGCGACGCTGCCGTCCGGCGCGCGCACGGTCAAGTGGTCGGCGATCGAGATCGACTCGCCATGCGTGACGAGAAAGCCGCGATACGGCCCCTCCAGCGGGGTCCAGCTTCGCACCGGCGTGCCCGCGCCCGGGCGCAGCAGGTAGATCGCGGCGTCGCAGCCGAATCCGTGGCGGCGGGCGTCGGGCGGCAGCGCGCGTTCATGGCTGCCCCAGCCGAGCTCGGCCGGCTGGCTGCCCTCGCCGACGAAGCCCTCGACCGACCAGGTATTGACGAACTCGCCGCGCCGCTTCGGCACACGCGCGACCTGCGTGTCGCGCTCGGCGATGTGGATCACCTTGACCCCTAGGCGCTGCGCCAGCGCGGCCCAGCCGGCGCGGTCGGCGGGCTGCTGCGCCGGCGCGCCGACGGCCTCGGCGACATCGAGCAGCGCCTGCTTGACGAAGTGCGACACCAGCCCCGGGTTGACGCCATGCGTCAGCACCGCGGTCGGCTGCGCGCCGGGGCGCCGCAGCGCCAGCGCCTGCTCGCGCAGCGCATAGTTCGAGCGCTGCGACGGGGTCAGCGCGGGGTCGGTGTAGCCGCCGGCCCAGGGCTCGATGCAGGCGTCCAGGTACAGCACGCCGTGGTCGCGGCACCATTCGATCAGGTCGACGCTGCCGACGTCGATCGACAGGTTGAGCAGGAAGTCGCCCGGCCCCAGCTCCTCGGCCAGCACGCGCCGATAGTTGGCACGCGTCAGCGGCTCGACGCGCAGCGCGACGCCCCACTCGCGCGCGAGCGCCGCATGGCTGGCGTCGGCGCTGACGATGCGAACGCGGTCGCGCGTGATGCCGACATGGCGAAACAGCAGCGGCAGCACGCCGCGCGCGATGCAGCCGAAGCCGACGATCAGGATCCGGCCGGCAAAATCGACATGGCGGTTCGGCGCATCGGACATGAAGACGGCGGCCGGGCAGCGCGCAACGGCCGTGCAATACGTTGGGACACAATCGATCTTAGCGGGGCGGCCGCTCGTCGCGCCGCCCGGTGCCACGCCCGCGCGCGGCGACAATCCGGCCTCGCCCGCCACCCGCGCCACCGCCGCGATCGCCGATGCCGACCTACGCCACCTGGAACGTCAACTCGCTCACGGTGCGCCTGCCGCAGCTGCTGGCCTGGCTCGAGGCGAACCCGGTCGACGCGATCGCGCTGCAGGAGACCAAGCTGGTCGACGAGAAATTCCCGCACGCCGAGCTCGCCGCCGCCGGCTGGCAGTCGGTCGCGCATGGCCAGCGCACCTACAACGGCGTCGCGCTGCTGTCGCGCACGCCGGCCAGCGACGTGCAGCGCGGCATCCCCGGGTTCGGCGACGAGCAGGCGCGCGTGATCGCGGCGACCGTCGGCGGCATGCGGCTGGTCGGCGCCTACTTCCCGAACGGGCAGGCGCCGGGCAGCGACAAGTTCGCCTACAAGATGCGCTGGCAGGATGCGCTGCACGACTGGATCGGCGACGAGCTCGCGCACCACCCGCGGCTGGTGCTGATGGGCGACTTCAACGTCGCCCCCGAGGACCGCGATGTGTACGACCCTGTGGCCTGGGCCGGCCAGATCCACTGCACGCCCGAGGAGCGCGCGCAGTTCCGCCGCCTGCTCGACCTCGGCCTGGTCGACGCCTTCAGGCTGTTCGACCAGCCCGACAGGAGCTGGTCGTGGTGGGACTACCGCAACCTGGCATTCCGCAGGAACCAGGGGCTGCGCATCGACCACATCCTCGTCAGCGCGGCGCTGGCGCCGCGCGTGCGCGCCTGCCGCATCGACAAGACGCCGCGCAAGAGCGAGCGCCCGAGCGACCACGCCCCGGTGCAGGTCGAGATCGCCGACTGAACCGCGGCGCCGCGCGCGCGAACGCCGCGGCCGCGCGGCGCCCGAACCGAAAGCCCCGACCCTTGGACCTTGCCACGCTGCTGAAGGCGCTCGTGATGGGCGTCGTCGAGGGACTCACCGAGTTCCTGCCGATCTCCTCCACCGGCCACCTGATCCTGGCGGCGTCGCTGCTGGACTTCACCGGCGAGCGCGTCAAGCTGTTCGAGGTCGTGATCCAGACCGGCGCCATCCTCGCGGTGCTGTCGGTCTATGCCGAGCGGCTCGCGGCCACGGCCCGCGGCCTGGGCGACGACGCGCGCGCGCAGCGCTTCGCCGCGAATGTGCTGATCGCGTTCCTGCCGGCGGCGGTCGCCGGGGTGCTGCTCGGCGACCTCGTCAAGCGCGTGCTGTTCGACCCGATCGTCGTCGCCACCGGCTTCATCGTCGGCGGGCTGGTCATCCTGTGGGCCGAGCGCCGGCAGCGCGGCGGCGCGCATGTGCGCATCCACGATATCGACGAGATGCGCTGGCGCGATGCGCTGCAGGTCGGGCTGGTGCAGTGCCTGGCGCTGATCCCCGGCACGAGCCGGTCCGGGGCGACGATCATCGGCGGCATGCTGCTCGGGCTGTCGCGCAAGGCGGCGACCGAGTTCAGCTTCTTCCTCGCGATCCCGGTGATCTTCGGCGCCGCGACCTGGGACCTGCTGAAGAACCATGTTCTGCTGCGCGCGGAAGACCTGCCGATGTTCGCCGTCGGGCTGGTCGTATCCTGGCTCGCCGCCTGGGCCTGCGTGCGCTGGCTGCTGCGCTTCGTCGCGAGCCACACCTTCACGCCGTTCGCCTGGTACCGCATCGCCTTCGGCATCGTCGTGCTGGCGACCGCCTGGGGCGGCTGGGTGGACTGGAAGGGCTGACGCTCAGCGCCGTGTCTCGTCGGCGTCGAGCCCCAACTCCTGGATCTTGCGCGTGATCGTATTGCGGCCCATGCCGAGCCGCTGCGCCGCCTCGATGCGGCGGCCGCGCGTCAGCCCGAGCGCGGTGCGGATCAACGCCGCCTCGAAGTCGCGCGTCAGATGCTCCCACACGTCGGGGCTGTGGCTGGCCAGCAGCCGCTCGGCCTCGCGCTGCAAGGCGTCCAGCCACGCCGGGTCCGCCGCCGTCGCGGCCGCGCGCGACATCGCGGCAGCTGCGAATCCCGGCATCGCGCCAGCCGCCGCCGAGGCCGGCGTCCCGGCTGCCACCGCGATCGCCGCCGCCGCGCCGGGATCGGCGTCGGC
>JACPVA010000086.1 GCA_016191995.1 Burkholderiales bacterium
CACACGACCCAGGCGCACCGACTCGGGTGACGATCGACTGCACGCCTCAGATCTTGCCTGCAATACCCGCTGTCGGGGCCCAGCGGGCCTAGTCGAACAGCATCAGAGCGGCTAGGCGTTCGCTAAACTAACAGTATTGGGACCTGACCCCCTCGATGAGACTCCCTCGATGCGCCGCCATGCCCGTGATACCCGCGTGGGCATCCTCGCGCGGTTGCGTCCCTGCGGCCGGGGCTGCGTCAGACTGTTGCCGTCACCAACCCGCAGGAGCGCTCACGATGTTCGGCCCGGTCACGATCCCGTTCGGGGTTCGGATGCTGTTCAACACCGTCAAGCTCAAGCCCGGCGTCACGATCGACGATGTCGAGCTGGCGCTGGCCGAGATGTGCAACGTGGTCAAGGAGACCTATGGCGACGGCCAGGGCGGTTTCGTCGCCGGGCAGGTGATGCGTTTCGCCGGCTTCGTCTCCGACGAGGGATCGATCGACGGCGGCGCCGCTGCGCAGGGCGGGGCCGATCACGACCTGGCGATCGTGACCTACTGGCGATCGTTCGAGCAGCACGAGCGCTCGCACGCCGACGCGGTCTTCCGCGAGAAGTTCGCGCAGCTCGCCACGCACTGCGAGCACACAACCGAGCTCGGCTACGAGCTGCTGTGGCAGGGCCAGCCGGAGGCGAAGGTCGCCGCCGATGCCAAGCCCGCCGCGACGAAAGCGGCGATGGCGTCAGCCTGAGTTCCGCGAACGTCGGCCGGTTCGCGTTCGGTCATCCAGGAGCAGCCGCAAGCTCGCACATCTGCTCGCGGCCCGTTGCAGTCATCGACTGCCTGTCAATTCGCGGTCTGCGGCGATCGCGCGGGCCGAGGACGGCGGGTACCCTTGCCCTCCATGCCCTTGGACAGTGCCCCGGGCGCTCGCCAGGCACAAACAGTCCGCAGGACTGTTTGTGTCCGGGCTCGCTCCCCCGCCACCGGCCTTCGGCCGATGGCTCCTCCTTTACTTACGGGCAAGGGCACCCGCCATCCTCGGCAGGCCACCGAACTGGTATTCGACGGTCGAATACCGGGGTCGTGGCAGGCCAAGGTCGGCGGGCACCCTCCCACGTAAGTAAAGGAGGAGCCGTCGGCGCCAGCCGACGGCGGGGGACATGGAGTGGGAGGGTGCCCGCCGGCCTTGGCTCGCTGGCACGTCGAACGCCTGGACAAGCGAAGAACTGACTTCGACGACAGCCGGCAACGAGTCAAGCGCCGCCTTCAAGATCCGCTCAACACCCGGGAGACCGATGGCGACGCCGGGTCAGCCGTGCAGGCCCTCGTACTTGGCCTGCAGCTCCTCCGGCGTCTCGACGAAGTCGGGATGCTGGACGATGCAGTCGGCCGGGCAGACGAGCTTGCACTGCGGCTCGTCCTCGGCGCCGACGCACTCGGTGCAACGCAGCGGGTCGATGATGTAGATTGGGTCACCGGCTTCGATCGCCTCGTTCGGGCAGACCGGCTTGCAGGCGTCGCAGGCGGTGCAGTCTTCGGTGATCATCAGGGCCATGGGAGCAACTCCTCGGGTTGGACGGGTGCGAGTCTAGGCCGCGGCCGCCTCGAGTTCGGCCAGCTTGGCGTGGCGGTAGGCGCCCCAGATGGCAGCACCGATCGCGCCGGCGAAGATCGAGTCGGGGTGCGAGCGCGCCTCGACGTTGACCTTCTCGTTGACCATCTCCTCCTGCATCGCCGCCAGCAGCCCGCTGTCCAGCGCCAGCCCGCCGGTCAGCAGGGCCACACCGCCCTTGACGCCGGTGACCTTGAGCAGCTTGACGAGGCGCGAGGCCATCGAAAGGTGGATGCCCTTGAGGATGTCGGGGGTCGCGATGCCGCGGCTGACCATGTTGATGACGTCGGTCTCGGCCAGCACGGCGCAGATCGAGCTGACCTTCTCCGGGTCCTGCGAGGTCCTGGACAACGAGCCGATCTCCTCGACCGCGACACCGAGGTAGCGCGCGATATTCTCGAGGAACTGCCCCGAGCCCGACGCGCACTGGCTGGTCATCTTGTAATTCAGCACCTTGCCGCGCTCGTCGACCGAGATCGCGCGCCCGTTGAGCGCGCCGATGTCGACCACCGCACGCGCCTCGGGGTCGAGGAAGACGCCGCCGCGCGCGTGCGTCGTCATCGAGTAGAAGTGGCCGGTGGCGAACTTGACGTTCTCGCCCTCGCCGGTGGTGGCGATGTAGTCGACATCGCCTTCGGCGACGCCGGCGTCGGCGAGCACGCCGTCGAAGGTCTCGCGCGCCAGCGACATCGGGTCGCGGCGGCGGATGCGCTCGACGCGCTTGGCCAGCCACTCGTGGTGGTCGCCGTCGGTGCGGAACAGCACGGCCTTGACGGCGCCAGAGCCGATATCGATGCCTGCAGTGATCGTCATGATGGGTTTCTCCTCGTCGGCGTTCAGGTGCGGGCCTCGGCGACCTTGCCCTCCTCGACGACCGCGCGCCAGGCGAAGGTCGCACCGCCGAGCGCGCCGGTGTAGATCGAGTCGGGATCGATGTTGAGCGTGAGCTTGCCGTAGTTCTCCTCGACCAGCTCGTTGAGCGCCTTCACCGCGGCCTCGTTCTTGGCCACGCCGCCGGTGAAGGTGAACTCGTTGCGGATGCCGCCCGAGCGCGCCAGGATCGACATCGCGCGCAGGATGATCGAGCGGTGCAGCCCGGCCATGATGTCCTCGCGCTTGTCGCCCAGCGCCAGCCGGTCGCGCAGCTCGGCGCCGGCGAAGACGGTGCAGGTGCTGTTGATGCGGATGGTCTTGGTCGACTTCATCGCCAGCGGGCCCAGCTCGTGCAGGCCCATGTTCATCTCGTCGGCGATATAGCCCAGGTAGCGCCCGCAGCCGGCGGCGCAGCGGTCGTTCATCTGGAAGCTCTCGACGATGCCGGCCGGGTCGACCTGGATCGCCTTCGTATCCTGGCCGCCGATGTCGAGCACGGTCGCGGTGCCGGGGTACATGACGTGCGCGCCCAGGCCGTGGCACAGGATCTCGCTGCGGATATGCTCCTTCGAGAACGGCAGCCGCGCGCGGCCGTAGCCGGTGCCGACGACGTAGGTCTCGATCATGTCGGTGTCGAGCACGCCCTTGATCGGCGCCTCGATCGCACCGCGCTTGCCCTGCGTGCCGGGCAGCGCGATGAAGCTGCGCTCCAGCGCCGCCAGCAGGTGGCGCCGCACCGAGTCGGTGTAGACGCGGTTCTCGACCTCGATGATCGAGCGGTCGAACAGGTTGAGCAGGTAGTCGTAGCGCGTGCCCATCTCCTTGGAGACTTCCTCGCCGATCGCCAGGTACTGGCTGCCGGCGATGTCGCGGAAGAAGTCGCTCTTGCGCTTGGCGCCGGGGGCGAACAGCGCCGGGGCCTCGACCGTGACGCGCTTGAAGACCTCGTCCAGCGCCTCGCGCACGACGCCGGCGTCGCTGCCGAAGTGCGCCGTCTCCAGGCTGCGGCGGCAGGTCTCCTCGAGGTCGACGAGCTGCTCGAGGTACTGCTCCGAGCGGAAGTCGCGCTCGAGCTGGCCGATGAAGGTGTCGAGGTCGCCGTTCAGCGCCCCGGTTCGCGCCAGCGCCTGGCGGAACAGGTGGAAGCGGCCGTTGATCAGCGCCTCGGTCTTGGCGACCGTGGCGGCGGTGTCGTAGTTCGAGCGCGAGTTGGTGATCCCGCGTCCGATGACGTTCTGGTCCTCGTCGATGACGACCGCCTTGGTCGTCGTCGAGCCGAGGTCGATGCCGATGAAGCAGCGCATGGTGTGGTTCCCCTTGCCTTCTGTGTCAGTGCGCGGCGAGCGCGGCCTGCGCCGCGGTGCGCTTCTGCTTGACCATCTGGAAGTAGCTCTCGAGCCGGTTCTTGACGTTGGCGGCCGAGAAGTAGCGCGGGTCGACGAGGTCGGTCTCGATGAACGCGGCCGGCTTGCCGGTGCGCTTCTCGACCTCGCGCAGCATCAGCAGCTGGCCGGCGGAGAAGCTGTTGCAGCTCTTGATCGAGTTGATCAGCAGGCCGTCGGCCTGGTACTCGTCGATGTACTTGCAGATCATGTCGATCCGCGCCGGCAGGCTGTGGTTGGTGTAGCAGCCAAGGCAGTACTCGGCGAGCGACTCCAGCGGGTGCTCGGGGTCGTGGCGGAACCCGAAGTCGTACAGCCCGCCGACCTTGGCGTAGGTCGACGCGACGACGACCGCGCCCTCGTCGTAGAACATCTTCCAGAAGTCGCGGAAGCTGGTCCAGTTCGGCGGCCCCTCGACGACGAGGCGGTATTTCTCCTCGCCCATGTCGCCGTCCGGCGTCACCGGGCCCTTGCCCTCGCGCACGCGCTGCTCGATCTCGGCGCGCAGCGTGCTGTAGTAGCGCGTCGCCTCGGGCGTGCCGCGGAACGCGGTGAAGATCGGCCCGATGTAGTAGACGGCACCGAAGTAGCCGTCGATCGGGCTCGGCCGGTTCTTGGCCGACTGCAGGACCGAGACCAGGTCCTCCTCGGCCTTGACCGACTCGCGCATGTACTGGCGCAGGCGGTCGATATCGAACTTGATGCCGCTGACGCGCTCCAGCGTCGGGATCACCTCCTCCTTGAGCTGGCGCACGACATAGTCGCGCATGTTCGGCGTGATCTTGCCGTCGCCCTGGTAGGGCACGTGCAGCATCACGGTCTCGCAGCCGTACTTGTGGCGGATCAGCTCGAACCACTTCATGAAGGTGAAGCAGCCGGTGTAGCTCAGCAGCAGCACGTCCGGGCGCGGCAGCGGGTCGCCGGTCGGGCCGATCTCGCCGCCCTGCATCATGCCGAGGTCGGCCTTGACGTAGGTGCAGACATCCTCGCTCTGGCCGTCGCGCTCGGCGTCCATGATGAACTTGCCGCTCTTCTTGCGCATGCCGTTCTGCAGCGCGTTGGTCTCCGGCAGGCTGCGTGCGAAGTCGAAGCACATCAGCAGCTCGTTGAGGTTGCCGGGGACGAAGGTCGCCGCCACCTTGCGGCCCAGGCTGTGCGCCTGCCCGAGGTCCTTGTAGTTGGCGTTGATCATCTCCTTTTGCAGCCACATCGCGTCTTCCTTGATGACGCTGGGCGACTTCTTGGCCGGCTTGGCGGCCTGGGCGGCCTGGGCGGCATTGGCGGTGGGGGTGTTCATCCGGGGTTCTCCTTGCGGTGCGCTCGGGCGGCTGTCAGGCGGCGTTCCAGAGCTTGATCGAATCGGCGAAGGTGCCCGCCTGCTCGCGGATCGGCGCCATCTGGCCGGTGTTCTCGGCGTACTTGAACGCGGTGTAGGGCACGCCGTGCGCCTTCAGCACGTCCTGCAGCATCGGCCGCTCGAGCAGCGCCGGGTCGCAGAACGATGGCGCGGCGAAGACCACGCCCTCGGCGCCGCGCTGCTTGACCTGGCCGAGCAGGAACTGGCCCTTGTCCTCGCGCCGCGCGTCGTACTTGGCCGCGGTCGACGCCGAGTGGTGCAGGAAGGCCTTGGACAGCTCCTGCAGCGGGTCGCCGTCGGCCGGCACCTCGCCCTGCAGCCAGCGGGTGACGAGCATGAAGTCGTCGTCGACGATGTAGCAGCCGGCCATCTCGACCGACTTGATCAGCGCCAGCGGCGGCTGCTCGCAGAAGCTGCCGTTGACGACGACGCGCGCGTTGTCGCGCTTCGGTCGCTCGAAGGCGCGCGCCGCCGCGAGATACTCGCGCAGCAGCGCGTTGTGCTCCTCGACCGGCAGCACCATGCCGGCGCGCAGCAGCAGGTAGACCTCGGAGGTCGGCGCCTGCCAGGGCTGCGCCGCGCGGTAGGCGTACAGATCCTCGATCAGGCGCCGGTTCTCGTTGTAGACCACGATCGACGCATTGAGCTCGGCGTCGGTGATCGGCGCGCCACGGAGCTTGCCGAGGTCGTCGCGGATATGCTGCATCTCCTCGACGTAGAACCTGCCGCCGATGCTGTCGCGGTAGTTCTGCGGCACGTCGACGTAGCGCACGTACTTGTCCTTGAACAGCAGCTGCCACACGCCCGAGAGGTTGCGGATGACGTCGCAGATGCTCGGGAACAGCATGCCGTCGAGGCTGTCCAGGCGACCGGTCAGCCCGAGCTCGATGGTGGAGCGCGGGATGCGGCAGATGTAGCTCTGGTAGTAGGCGTCGCCCTGGATCACCTCGAGCTGGTCGCCGCCGCCGAGGATGCCCACCGGCAGCATGCCGGCGGCGTGGATGATCTCGCGCGGCACGTACACCGGCATGTAGCCGATCGCCTTGCGGCCCGGCGCAGCAGCCTTCCACTGCTTGACGGCGTTGAAGTGCAGGTCCTCGAACAAGGCCTCGCAGCGCTCGACGATGCGCAGGACTTCGGGGGTTTGGGTGGCGGGGGTGCTCATCAGCGGTGCTCCCAGTTCGGTGGGCGTTTGGCCAGGAAGGCGGCCAGGCCCTCGTTGGCATCGTGGGTCTTCATCAGGCGGTCGAGGTACAGCCGCTCGACCTCGGCCAGGCGTTCGCGCAGCTCGCGCAGCCGCGGCGCGCGCACGGCCTCGACCGCGCAGGCGAGCGCGGCAGCGCTCTTCGCGGCGAGGTGCTCGTCGAAGGTGGCCAGCGCCGCCGCCTCGGGGTCGTCGGCCAGCGCGCCGACCAGGCCGACGGCATGCGCCTCGCGCCCGGTCAGGCTGCGCCCGGACCACAGCAGGTCCTCGGCCACCACCGCGCTGACGCGCCACGGCAGCAGGCACGAGGCTGCCGGCGCGAAGACGCCGAGCTTCATCTCCGGCTGGCCGAAGGCGGCATCCGGGTGGGCGAAGATCGGCCCGCCGGCGAGCGCGATCTCGAGCCCGCCGCCCAGGCACTGCCCGCGCACCGCGACCAGGATCGGCACCGGGTAGCCGGCCATCGCGAGGATCAGCGCGTGCAGGCTCGCGAGCATGCCGGCGCAGCGGTCGGCGAGGTGCTCCTCGACGCTGGCGCCGAAGCTGAAGTGCGGCCCCTCGGCATCGAGCAGCACGCCACGCAGGCCGCGCTGGCCGCGGTGCGCGTCGAGCGCCGCGTGCAGCGCGGCGATCATCGCCGCGTCGCAGATATTGGCCTTGGGCCGCGCCAGCCGCAGGCGCAGCAGCGCGCCGTCGCGGTCCAGCCAGACCTTCAGGCAGCCGGCCTCAGCCATGCTTGCCAACCTTAGGCTGGATCTCGTCGTGCAGCGACCCGACCCAGCTCTGGCCGGCGGCGAGCTTCTGCCGCAGCAGCACGAAGTCGACCTCGCGGTCGTCCTTCGGGCCCTCGTTGAACGCGGTGAAACCCGAGCGCGCCTCGGTCACCATGTTCAGCGCCAGCCAGGCGCGCGAGTTCTCCTTGTTGCGGTTCCAGGCGTCGAGCTTGGGCTTGCGCAGCTCCTCGAGCGTCTTGGTCGTGCAGTCGGGGAAGGTCAGCAGCATCTTGGCGCACAGCTCCTCGACCTTCGCGTCGAGCATCGAAAGATCGACCGTGCCGCGTTTCATCAGCGCCTTGCCCTCGGCCAGCGCGTCGCCGGTCTTGGACTCGCCGTAGACGTTGCGGCCGAACTCGTCGACCATGCGCTGCGTCTCGACCGTCGGGTTGGCGACGAACCTGCCGTCGACCTTCAGTGCCGGGACGACGTCGGTCAGCACGCCCATCTGGTAGGCCTTGTGCGCGCTGAAGGGCTCGCACAGCACGCAGGCGGCCATCGCGCGCTCGGCGCCGACGACCACCGGCAGGAAGTCGGTCGCGCCGCCGATCGGCGCCGAGCCGTGCTTCGGGCCGGCCTGGCCGAAGCGCGCCAGGTCCTGCGCGACGCTGAAGTCGCAGGCCATGCCGATCTCCTGCCCGCCGCCGATGCGCATGCCGTTGACGCGGCAGATGACCGGCTTGTCGCAGGCCAGGATCGCCGACACCATGTCGTTGAACAGCCGCATGTACTGCCGGTACTCCTGCGGGTGGCCGGCGTAGTACTCGGCGTACTCCTTGGTATTGCCGCCGGTGCAGAAGGCCTTGTCGCCGACGCCGGTGAAGACCACGCAGTTGACCGAGCGGTCGTTGCTGGCGGCACGCATCGCCAGGATCACACCCTTGACCATGTCGGTCGTGTAGCTGTTGTACTGGCCCGGGTTGTCGAGCCAGATCCAGGCGTTGTAGAGCCCCTTCACCTCGGAGCCGTCGGGCCGGCGCGCGGGGCGCCGCTCGTAGCGCACGCCGGGCTTGCTGAAGTCGTCGACCAGGTCGTGGTTCTTGAATTCGCGGGTCATCGTTTTTCCTCAAATAGGGTTCGGGCCGGGTGGGTCTGCGTGGCTCAGGGCACCATCACCGCGCGGCGCGTGATCTCGCGCCGGTGCACGGCGTCGAACACGCGGTTGATGTCGGCCAGCGGGTGCGTCTCGACGAACGGGGCGAGCCGCACCTTGCCGTCGAGCACCAGGTCGAGCGCGCCCGGGTAAAGCTCCGGCGGGCAGCCCCAGTTGCCGATCGCGCGCGCGTCGAAGGCCATCAGATTGGACAGGCGAATCTCGACCTTGTCCATCGTGAAACCCACCACCGCCAGCGTCGCCCCGTGCACCAGCAGCCCGAAGGCCGTCGTCTGCCCGGCGGCAGTGCCCGAGCACTCGAAGAGCTTCCACTCGGTGGCGCGCAGTCCGCGCTGCCTGGCGAAGTCGGCCACCGCCTTCTTCAGCGCACGGGCGTCGAGCTCGCGCGCATTCAGCGTCAGCGCCGCGCCGCCATCGGAGGCGATGGCCGCCAGCTTGCGCGGGTCGACGTCGATGGCGACGACCTCGGCGCCGAAGGCGCGCGCGATCTGCACGCAGTAGCCGCCGACGCCGCCCACCCCGATCACGATCGCGACATCGCCCGGCTCGACGCCGGCGCGCCGCACCGCCTGGTACGGCGTCGTCAGCGCGTCAGCGACGATCGAGACCTGCGGCAGCGTCAGCCCGGCGGCCGCCAGCCGCGCCTCGTCGACCGGGCACAGCCCGCGCGCCGGCACGACGATGTGCGAGCCGAAGCCGCCCTGGATATCGTTGCCCGGCATCTTCTGCGCGCGGCAGATCGTCGCCAGCCCGCGCCGGCACAGGTCGCACTCGCCGCAGGGCAGCACCGCCGGCACGATGACGGCGCGGCCGATCCAGGACTCGGCGCCGGCGCCGGCGGCGACGACGCGGCCGCTGATCTCGTGCCCGAGCGCCAGCGGCAGCGGCTGGTTGGTCCGGACGCCGTCGTAGTAGTAGCCGAGGTCGGTGTGGCACACGCCGCAGCCGGCGACCTGGATGGCGACTTCGCCGGCCGCTGGCGTAGCATCGAACTCGGCGCGCTCCAGGGGCTGACCCGGGGCGGTCATCAGCCAGCGGTGGGCGGCAGGTGGCATCGAACAGTCTCCGTGCGAGGGTTTACCCTGGTCTTTTCCGGTATTGCGGTACCGCATTGCCGGAATGGAGTCATTTTCGGGCCCTTGCGCCCAAAAACCTTGAACTAGATCAGCGACTTCGAGATCGGCCCCCGGTTCACTGACGGTACCGTCAGTTCACGCGCGCCAGACCGCGCAGGAGCACACCCCTTGCCTCCCCTGTCCTCCCCCGCCGCCCCGGTTGCGCCCGGGGCCCGCAGCTTCTCGCTCGCGCTGGCCGGCAGCGGCGGCGCCGGTGTCATGACCGCCGGCACGCTGCTGCTCGACGCCGCCGCCCGCGCCGGCCTGTACGGGCTGTTCGTCCGCACCAGCGGCCCGCAGATCCGCGGCGGCGAGGCCGCGGCGCTGCTGCGCATCGGCCCGCAGCCTCAGGCCACGCTGGACGACCGCTTCGACCTGCTGCTGGCGATCGACTGGATGAACCTGAACCGCTTCGCCGACGAGATTCCGCTGTCCACCGACAGCCTGCTCGTCGGCGACCTCGACGAGGGCGATGCGCCCGAGGTGCTGCGCGCCAGCGGCGCGCGCTGCGTCGCGCTGCCGCTGAAGAAGACCGCCAAGGCCGCGGGCGGATGGGTCAACATGGTCGCACTCGGCTACGCCGGCACGCTGGCCGGCGTGCCGGCCGCGGCGATGGAGGCGGCGCTGCGCGCGAGCTGGAAACGCAGCGCCGACGCGCTGGAGAAGAACCTGGCCTCGCTGCGCGCCGGCATCTCGGCGGCGAGCGAGCTGGACGGGCCGCGGCCGGCCCCGCTGACGCTGCCGGCGACTGCCCCCGAGGGCCGCTGGCTGCTGTCGGGCAACGAGGCCACCGGCGCCGGGGCGATCCGCGGCGGGGTGCGTTTCGTCGCCGCCTACCCGATCACGCCGGCCACCGAGGTCCTCGAGTGGATGGCGCCGGCGCTGGCGCGCGTCGGCGGCACGCTGCTGCAGGCCGAGGACGAGCTGGCGTCGATCAACATGATCGTCGGCGCGAGCTACGGCGGCGTGCCGTCGCTGACCGCGACCGCCGGCCCGGGGCTGGCGCTGATGACCGAGGGCATAGGGCTGGCGGTGGCCGCCGAGGTGCCGATCGTCGTCGTCGACGTCATGCGCGGCGGGCCGTCCACGGGCATCCCGGCCAAGAGCGAGCAGTCCGACCTGTCGTTCGCGGTCGACGGGCTGCACGGCGACGCGCCACGGCTGGTGCTGGCGCCGACCTCGATCGCCGACTGCCTGCCGACCGCCGAGTGGGCGGTGCAGCTCGCCGAGGCGCTGCAGGCGCCGGCGCTGCTGCTGACCGACCAGTTCATGGGGCAGTCGCGCGCGGTCATCGACCGCCCGCCGCCGGCCGGCGCGCCGGTGCGGCGGCTGGTCGCGCAGCCGGTGGACGGCGAGCCCTACCGCCGCTACCGCGACACGCCGTCGGGCATCTCGCCGATGGCGGTTCCGGGCACGCCGGGCACCGTCTACACCGCCGACGGGCTGGAGCACACCGAGCGCGGCATCCCGAGCAGCCAGGCGAACGACCACCGGATCCAGCTCGCCAAGCGCGAGCGCAAGCTGCTGCAGCACGACTACGGCGCGCGCTGGGCCGACGTCGAGGGCGCCGCCGAGCTGGCGATCGTCACCTTCGGTTCGACCACCGGCGCGGTGCGCGAGGCGATCGCACGCGTCGCCGCGCAGGGGCTGGCGCTGAGGCTGGTCGCGCTGCGGCTGCTCGCGCCGATCAAGCAGGATCTGCTCGACGCCGCGCTGGCCGGCGCGCGGGAAATCCTCGTGGTCGAGCAGAACCACGGCGGGCAGCTTCTGCGTTACCTTCGCAGCCGGGTCGATCTGCCGAGCCGGCCGCGCGGGCTGCACCAGCCGGGGCCGCTGCCGCTGCGCCCGGGCGAGCTCGCCACCGCCTTCGCCGACTGGGCCGCTTCGGTCGCCCGCAAGGAGATCCACGCATGAACGACATCGCGGTGCCGCAGGTGCTGACCGCGGCCGACTACAAGAGCGACTACAAGCCGATCTGGTGCCCCGGTTGCGGCGATTACACCGTGCTCGGCGCGGTGACCAAGGCGCTGGCGATCCTGCAGCGCCCGCCGCACGAGATCGCGGTCGTCTCCGGCATCGGCTGCAGCTCGCGCATCCCGGCCTACACCAACTGCTACGGCTTCCACGGCGTGCACGGGCGCGCGCTGGCCGCCGGCACCGGGCTGAAGGTCGCGCGCCCGGACCTGACGGTGGTCGTCGCCGGCGGCGACGGCGACGGCTACTCGATCGGCGGCAACCATTTCCTGCACGCCTGCCGGCGCAACGTCGACCTCACGTATATCGTGATGGACAACCACGTCTACGGCATGACCAAGGGCCAGGCCTCGCCGACGACCGAGCCCGACTGGGACAACAAGCTGACCCCCGGCGGCACCGGGATCCGCGCCTTCCACCCGCTGGTGATCGCGCTCGCGTCGGGCGCCAACTTCGTCGCCCGCGCCTTCTCCGGCGACCCGAACGGCACCGCGGAGACGATCGCCAAGGCGATCGAGCACCCGGGCTTCTCGTTCGTCGAGATCCTCAGCCCCTGCGTGACCTTCCGCCCCGAGCAGCGCGAGTGGAAGAACCACGTGCACCGCGCCACGGTGCCCGAGACCGACGACCCGGCACGCGCCGCGCGCCGGATCATGACCGACGACGGCTTCAACCTCGGCGTGCTCTACGCCGGCAGCCGTCCCCCCTACGTCCGCCCGCGCGAAGCCCGCGCGACGGTGGCCCAGCTCGAGGAGGAGTTCGCGCTGTGAATGCACCGCAGACCATGGAAGACCTGATGACGCAGGCGCTGGCGATCGAGCGCGAGGCCGTGGCGCGCTACAACGAGCTGGCCGACATCATGGCCGCGCACAACAACGGCGAGGTCGCGACGCTGTTCCGCCAGATGGCGGGCTACGAGCAGCACCATGTGCAGCATATCCTGGCCGAGATGGGCTGGGCCGACGATGTCGTCTCGCCGCTGCACGGCGGGATGTGGACGACCCCGGAGGCGCCGGAGACGGTGGCGTTCGAGGACGTGCACTACCTGATGCACCCGTGGCACGCGCTCAAGCTCGCGCTGGCGGCCGAGCAGCGCGCGCAGGACTTCTTCGAGCAGCTGGCGCGCGGCGCCGTCAGCGACTCGATCCGCCGCGCCGCCGAGGAGATGCGCGACGAGGAGGCCGAGCACGTGGCGCTGGTCAAGCAGTGGATGGCCAAGGTGCCCAAGCCCGACGAGGACTGGGCCGAGGATCCGGACCCGCCACGCTATATCGACTGAGACCTCGACGCGGCCGAACGAGCGGGCGGGCGATGGCTGGGCCGCGCGCAGCCCGGGCATGCCCGCCCGCCGCACGATCGTTGGCCCGACCCGGACCCCGACCTGAAACAAGAGACAAGGAGACGCCCGCATGCAGTTCCTGACCCCCGAGGGCTGGAAGGCCCCGATCGGCTACGCCAACGGCATCGCGGTCGACGCCGGCCGCATCGTCTTCGTCGCCGGCCAGGTCGGCTGGAATGCCGACCAGGTGTTCGAGTCCGAGGACCTGGTGCCGCAGTTCGAGCAGGCGCTGAAGAACGTCGTCGCCGTGCTCGCCGTCGCCGGCGGACGGCCCGAGCAGATCTGCCGCATGACCGCCTACTGCTGCGACAAGCCGGCGTATCTCGCCGCGCGCAAGCAGCTCGGGGGCATCTGGCGCCGCATCATCGGCAACCACTACCCGGCGATGAGCATGATCTTCGTCTCCGACCTGCTCGACCACCCGGGCAAGATCGAGCTCGAGGCGACCGCGGTGCTGCCGCGCACGGCTGGCTGAACGCGATCGCGGCCGAAGCGGGCCGCGCGCACACGACGAGGTTCCGGATGCTGCAGATCGTGATCCAGGGGCGCGGCGGCCAGGGCGCGCAGACCGCGGGCAACCTGCTCGCCGCCGCCCACTTCGCCGCCGGGCGCCAGGTGCAGTGCTTCGCCAGCTACGGCGGCGCGCGCCGCGGCACGCCGGTGAGCTCCTTTTTGCGCGTCGATGACCGTCCGGTGCGGCTGCGCTGCGACATCGAGCGCGCCGACGCCATCCTGTGCTTCGACGCCAGCCTGCTCGCCGGCCCGCTGCTGGGCTGCGCCGATGCGCGCACGCTGATCGTCGTCAACTCGGCGCGGCCGGCCTCCGAGTTCGCGCACGAGCTGCCCGGGCGCCACGTGATCCCGGTCGACGGGCTGGCGATCGCGCGCCGCCACGGCCTGGGCCGCATCGTCAACTCGGCGCTGCTCGGCGGCCTGGCGCGCGCGGTCGGCGCGCCGTCGCTGGCGGTGCTGCAGGCGACGCTGAACGAGCGCTCGCCCAAGCTGCGCGACGAGAACCTCGCCGCCTGCGAAGCCGGCTGGCAGGCGGTCGACGCGCAGCTGCGCGAGGAGGCGCCGCGATGAGCATCGCCCCCAGCGCGACCCCGGCCGGCGTCGCGCCGACCTGGACCACCGGCAGCACCGAGGTCTTCAAGACCGGCACCTGGCGCGCGTCG
This sequence comes from Burkholderiales bacterium, assembly GCA_016191995.1. GTDB lineage: Bacteria > Pseudomonadota > Gammaproteobacteria > Burkholderiales > Burkholderiaceae_C > Rubrivivax. The sequence continues at coordinate 13,905 of JACPVA010000086.1, forward strand.
CTGGCGCGCCATGTCCACGCCCCATCGCCCTGCCACCAGGCCTGCCCGGTCGGCGGCGATATCGCCGAGTGGATCGGCCACGCGCGCGCCGGCGACTGGCGCGGCGCCTGGGAGGTGCTGACGCGCCACAACCCCTTCCCGGCGATCGCCGGCCGCATCTGCCACCACCCCTGCGAGACCGCGTGCAACCGCAAGGGCTACGACGAGGCGGTCTCGATCTGCAAGCTGGAACGCGCCGCCGGCGACCGCGCGCTGGCCGAGGGCTGGGGCTTCGCGCCGCCGGCGGCCGAGCGCGCCGGCCGCGTCGCCGTCGTCGGTGGCGGCCCGGCCGGGCTGTCGGCGGCGTTCCAGCTGCGCCAGCGCGGCTGGCAGGTCACGCTGTTCGAATCCAGCGCGGCGCTCGGCGGGCTGATTCGCCACGGCATCCCGTCGTACCGGCTCGCGCGCGAGGTGCTGGACGCCGAGATCGCACGCATCGTCGCGCTCGGCGTCGATGTGCGGCTCGGCGCCGCGGTCGACTCGCCGCAGACGCTGGCGGCGCTGCGCGCGTCGCACGATGCGGTCTTCGTCGCCACCGGCGCGGCGCGGCCCAAGCGGCTGGCGCAACTCGCGCCCGACGGCGTTCGCGTGCTCGACGGCGCGGCCTACCTCGCCGCCTGCAGTGCCGGCGCGCCGCCGGCGCTCGGGCCGCGCGTGGTCGTGATCGGCGGCGGCAGCGCGGCGATGGACGCCGCGCGCAGCGCGCGCCGCGCCGGGCATGCGGTGACGCTGCTGGCGCTGGAATCGCGCGACCAGATGCCGGCGCAGCGCGAGGAGCTCGACGAGGCGCTGGAGGAAGACATCACGCTCGCCGACGGCGCGATGCTGAAGCGGCTGGAGCCGGCGCCCGACGGCCTGCGGCTGCACTGCACGCGGGTGCGATTCGAGCGCGGCGACACGCCGGGGCGGTTCCGCGTCGAACCGGTCGCGGGCAGCGACTTCTCGATAGCCGCCGACGCGGTGCTGGTGTCGATCGGCGCCGATGCGGACCTGACCCCGTTCGACGGCGTGGTCGCCGCCGACGGTGCACTGCTGGCCGCCGGCCGCGACGGCGCGACCGCCGCCGACGGCGTCTGGGCCGGCGGCGACGTCGCCAGCATGGCGCGCTTCGTCACGGAGGCGGTCGGCATGGGCAAGCGCGCGGCGCTGGCGATCGACCGCCAGCTGCGCGCCGACGCCGGCGAGGATGTCGGTGCCGCAGCCGACGACGAGGGCGCGCCGGTGCCGCTGGCGTCGATCGCGACCTGGTACCACGGCCACGCCGCGCGCGCCGCGGCGCCGACGCTGGCGCCCGAACTGCGGCTGCGCGACGCCGCCGAGGTCCAGCTCGGCCTCGAGGTCGAGCAGGCGCTGGCCGAAGCGGTGCGCTGCTTCTCCTGCGGCAGCTGCACCGCGTGCGACAACTGCGTCACCGTCTGCCCCGACCTGGCGGTCTCGCGCGCGCCGGGCGGCGGCTACATGGTCAGCCTGGACTACTGCAAGGGCTGCGGGCTGTGCGTGCGCGAATGCCCGACCGGGTCGATGCGGATGGAGGAGGAGGCCCGATGAACGCCCCCGAGACGCTGCCGGCGCAGCGCAGCGATGCGGTGCTGCTGACCGGCAACCACGCCGTCGCCTGGGGCGCGCGGCTGGCACGGCCGCAGGTCGCCCCGGTCTACCCGATCACGCCGCAGACCCCGGTGCTGGAGTTGCTGACCGAGTTCCAGGCGCGCGGCGAGTTCGACGCCGAGATCATGACCGTCGAGTCCGAGCACTCGGTGATGTCGGCCTGCATCCCGGCGTCGCTCGCCGGCACGCGCGTCTTCACCGCCACCGCGTCGCAGGGCCTGCTGCTGATGCACGAGGTGCTGCACTATGCGGCCGGGGCGCGGGCGCCGATCGTGATGGCCAACATCAACCGCACGGTCGCGTCGCCCTGGGCCTTCTGGCCCGACCAGACCGACAGCCTCGCGCAGCGCGATACCGGCTGGATCCAGTATTACGTCGAGACCGCGCAGGAGGCGCTCGACACCGTGCTGCAGGCCTACCGCGTCGCCGAGCAGGTGCTGCTGCCGGCGATGATCAACCTCGACGCCTTCTACGTCTCGCATGCGCTGGAGCCGGTGGCGATCCCGCCGCAGTCGCTCGCCGACGCCTACCTGCCGCGCTTCGCGCCGGCGCAGAGGCTCGATACCGAGCATCCGTCGGGATGGGGCCATGTCGTCAACCAGGATATGTTCTACCGCCACCGGCAGGCGATCGAGCAGGCGATGCAGACCGTGCCGGCGCTCGCCGCCGAGGCCGACCGCGAGTGGGCCGAGCGCACCGGCCGCAGCTGGGGCGTCGTCGAGCGCTACCGCTGCGAAGGCGCCGCGACCGTCGTCGTCACGATGGGCAGCATGTGCGGCAGCGCGCGCGAGGCGATCGACGCGCTGCGCGCCGACGGGCACGCGATCGGGCTGGTCAAGCTGCGGCTGTTCCGCCCGCTGCCGGCGGCGGCGCTGCGCGCGGCGCTGGCCGGGGTGCGCGACGCCGTGGTGCTCGACCGCAACCATTCGCCCGGCGTCGGCGGCGTGCTGCACCAGGAGCTGCGCGCGGCGCTGTACGGCATGGCGGGCGCGCCGCGCGTGCACGGCCTGCTCGCCGGGGTCGGCGGTGTCAACGTGCCGCCGGACCGCATCGCCGCCTTCGTCCTCGACGCCATGCGCGCGGGCGATCCCGGCTTCGCATCGACCTGGGTGAGGTGAGCCCGATGACGACTGCAACCGCCACCCCCACGCTGCCCGCGCCCGGTACCGCGCCGGCCGCGATGCTGTGCTCGGGCCACGCGGCCTGCCCGGGCTGCATCGACGCGCTGTCGGCACGCCATGTGCTTGCCGAGATCGGCCCCGATGCGATGGCGGTGATCCCGCCGTCGTGCATGGCGATCATCGCCGGCCCGCAGCCCTACAACTCGCTGAGGATCCCGGTCTACCAGCCCACGCTCGAGGCCAGCGCCGCCGCGGCGTCCGGGCTGCGGCGCGCGCTGGACGCCCAGGGCAAGCGCGAGACGACGGTCGTCGTGCTCGCCGGCGACGGCGGCACCTACGACATCGGCTTCCAGTGCCTGAGCTCGGCCGCCGAGCGCAACGAGGACTTCCTCTACGTCTGCCTGGACAACGAGGGCTACATGAATACCGGCGCGCAGAAGTCCTCGTCGACGCCGCACTATGCCTGGACCGGGTCGACCCCGGCGGGCAAGACGACGCGCAAGAAGAACCTGCTGGAGATCATGGCCGCGCACCGCATCCCGTATGCGGCCACCGCCAGCGCCAGCCATCTGGAGGACCTGCGGCGCAAGGTGCGCAAGGCCAAGGCGATGCGCGGCACGCGCGTGCTGTCGCTGCTGATCCCCTGCCTGGATGGCTGGGGGCTGGCCGACGATGCGGGACTGAGCGCGGCGCGGCTGGCGGTCGACAGCGGCGCCTTCCCGCTCGTCGAGGTCGAGGACGGCGAGCGCTGGACCGTCAATTCGGGGAAGTCTCGACCGATCGGCGAGTACCTCTCGATCCAGCGGCGCTATCGTCACCTGGACGCTTCCGGCGTCGCCGCCCTACAGTCCGAGGTCGACGCCGGCTGGACCAGGCTTCAAGGCCTGGCACAGGCGTCTTCGCAGGCGGTCGCCCCGGCCGCGTGACACCGAAACCCCAAGGAGACAGGCGATGAGAGGTTCCTCCCTTGTGCCGCTGGCCGGCACCTTCGCGGTGCTGGCTGCTGCCATGACGCTGGCCGCCGGGCCCGCCGCCGCACAGAGCGGCAAGCTCAAGGTCGGCTTCATGCTGCCCTTCACCGGCACCTACGCGGCGCTGGGCAGCGCGATCGAGAACGGGTTCCGCCTGCACCTCGACGAGGTCGGCGGCAAGCTCGGCGGGCGCGAGGTGGAGTTCGTCAAGCTCGACGACGAGTCCGACCCGGCCAAGGCGACCGACAATATCAACCGGCTGATCAAGCGCGACAACGTCGACGTCGTCGTCGGCACCGTGCACTCGGGTGTGGCGGCGGCGATGGCGCGCGTGGCCAAGCAGACCGGCACGCTGCTGATCGTCCCCAACGCCGGCGCCGGCGTGGTCACCGGCGCACTGTGCGCGCCGAATATCTTCCGCAGCTCGTTCTCGAACTGGCAGACCGGCTACGCCACCGGCGAGGCGATGGCCAAGCGCGGCCCCAAGCGCGCGGTGACGATCACCTGGAAGTACGCTGCCGGCGACGAGATGGTCGGCGGCTTCAAGGAGGCGTTCACCAAGTCCGGCGGACAGGTGCTGAAGGACCTGAACCTGCCGTTCCCGAACGTCGAGTTCCAGGCCCTGCTGACCGAGATCGCCTCGCTGCGGCCGGATGCGGTGTTCGCCTTCTTCGCCGGCGGTGGTGCGGTCAAGTTCGTCAAGGACTATGCCGCGGCCGGGCTCAAGAGCATCCCGCTGTACGGGACCGGCTTCCTGACCGACGGCACGCTCGACGCCCAGGGCGACGCCGCGCAGGGCGTGCTGACGGCGCTGCACTATGCCGACGCGCTCGACACGCCGCGCGACAACGCGTTCCGGCTCGCCTACGCCAAGGCCTACAAGCTGCAGCCCGACGTCTATGCGGTGCAGGGCTACGACGCCGCGCAGATGCTGGCGATCGGCCTGAAGGCCACCGGCGGCGATGCGAAGAAGGTCGCCGACTTCGGCGCCGCCCTGCGCAAGGCGCGCATCGACAGCCCGCGCGGGGCGTTCACGCTCTCGTCCGCGCACAACCCGGTACAGGACCTGTACCTGCGCGAGGTCGTCGGCCGGATCAACAAGCCGGTGGGCATCGCGAGCAAGGCGCTCGCCGACCCGGCCACCGGCTGCCAGATGTAAGCCCGCGCCTGCGCCGGCGCGGCACCCGCGGCGGGTGCCGCGCCGCGTCGCGCCTGCCACCGCCATGGATTTCGCCACCTTCCTGATCCAGTGCCTGAACGCGCTGCAGTACGGGCTGCTGCTGTTCCTGGTGGCGTCGGGGCTGACGCTGATCTTCGGCATCATGGGCGTGATCAATCTCGCCCATGGCAGCTTCTACATGATCGGCGCGTACATGGCCCACGCGCTCGCGCCCTGGGTCGGCAGCTACCTCGGCGGCGGCTTCTTCGCCACGCTGGCGGTCGGGATGGTGCTGGCGGTGCTGCTGGGCTACGTGCTGGAATGGGCCTTCTTCAGCTTCCTGTACGAGCGCGAGCACCTGCAGCAGGTGCTGATGACCTACGGGCTGATCCTGGTCTTCGAGGAGCTGCGCAGCATCCTGGTCGGCGACGATGTCTACGGGGTGCCCGCGCCGCCGCTGCTCGCGGGGTCGATCCCGCTCGGCGAGGTGATGAGCTACCCGGTCTACCGGCTGTTCGTCTCCGCCGTCTGCCTGGTGCTGGCGGCGGCGATGTGGTGGGTGCTGACGCGCACGCGGCTCGGGATGCGCATCCGCGCCGGCGCCAGCAACCGCGAGATGGTGCAGGCCATGGGTGTGGACATCCGGCTGCTGTACCGCATCGTCTTCGCCGCCGGGGTGGCGATCGCGGTCTTCGCCGGCATGATCGCGGCGCCGGTGTCGTCGGTCTACCCCGGCATGGGCAACCAGGTGCTGATCATCTGCTTCGTCGTCGTCGTCATCGGCGGCATCGGGTCGATCCGAGGCGCGATGCTGGCCGCGCTGCTGATCGGCTTCGTCGACACCTTCGGCAAGGTCGTCTTCCCGCATGCCGCCGGCGTGCTCGTCTACCTGCTGATGGCCGCGATCCTGCTGTGGAAGCCCGAAGGGCTTTTCCGTGCCGGTTGAAATGAAGCCCCCACGCTCACTGCGTTCGCTGCCCCCCGAGGGGGCGCTTGCTGCGGACCGGCAGAGCCGGATCCGCGCAAGGGCTTGGCTGGGGCGGTTTCGTGCATCGCAGGTGGTGCTGTCGCACCATGGATGAGATGAAAAGCGCCGTGCTTCACCCCACGCGTTGTGGCGCTTTCAGCCCGTTGCTGACGATCGCCGAGGCCCCTCTTCCTGGTTGGGCGCCAGGACCGTGCGTGCCGAGGACAGCGGGTGCCCTTTCCCTCCATGTCCCCCGCCGTCGGCTTGCGCCGCCGGCTCCTCCTTTACTTACGGGAAAGGGCACCCGCTGTCCTCGGCGGGCAACCGCAGTGGTGTTCGACCGTCGAATACCCAGGCGGTGGCAGGCCATGGGTGGCGGGCCCC
>JACPVA010000087.1 GCA_016191995.1 Burkholderiales bacterium
GGCGCCTGGGGCGACTTCGATGCGGCCGCCTGCGACGGCTCGGCCAGCAGCGGCAGCGCATCGAGGCCGCGCAGCGCGTCGTCGAGCAGCGCCGCCAGCGCCGCCGGGTCGGGCGCGGACCCGGCGCCCGCGCGCTCCAGGTCCACCGCGACCGCGCGCCGCACGCGCTCCAGCACCGGGCTGCCGAGCTGCGCCAGCCGCTCCTCGGCATGGCGCAGCGACAGCAGCACCGCGTCGCCGCTGCCGGTGATCGCCGACTGGTGCATCGCCAGCCGCAGCCCGGCGTCGAGCTCGGCCAGCACACCCTCGTCGCGCGATCGCGTCATCGACTGCAGCAGCTCGTCGACCTGCTGCCGCGCGGCAGCGATCTCGGCCACGCGCAACTCGAGCAGCGCGGCCTTGGCCGCGGCCTCGCTCGATTGCTCCTGCGCATGGCGGGCGGCGGCGCGCGCCTCGGCGACGGCCTCGGTGCCGGCCTGCTGGCGGCGAACGAGCTCGGCCTCGGGCTTGTGCACGCGGTCCAGCGACTGCCAGGCCAGCGCGACGGCGACCGCGGCCAGGACGGCCGCACCCGCCGCGAGCAGCAGCGCCGGCGCCGGCCAGCGCGCCCGGGTCGCGGACGCCGCCACGCCGCCCTCGAGCGGCGGCGGCGCCGTGCCGGAGGCGGGCGCCGTGGCCTCGGGGCCGACGCCGGGCTCCGCGCCGGGCCGGTCGCGCGCGGTCTCGCGCCCTGGACTCGGCGGCGCCGGTAGCTGATCGGGGTGCTCGCTCACGGTCAACCCGGCATTCTAGAGATCGCGCCCGGGAGCGCCCGCACCGCGGCCACGACCGCGTCGACGCGCGCGGCGCATTCGCCGACGGCGGCGAAGCCGGCACGCCGCGCCGCCTCGGCGATGCGCGGGTGCGTTGCCAGAGCGCGCGCCCCCGCCGCGGCCCCGGGCGCCAGCGCGAGCAGGCTGGCCACCGCCTCGCTGCTGCTGAACAGCCAGAGGTGCGCGGCCGGGTCGGCGCCGGCCTCGGCGATCAGGCGCCGCGCCGGGGCATCGAGCGCCGGCCGCCGGCGCGCGTAGGCGGCGACATAGCGCAGCTGCGCGCCGGCCGCGCGCCACTGCGACGCCAGCCAGTCGCGGCCTTCCTCGCCGCGCACGACCAGCACCTCGCGCCCGGCCCAGGGCTCGTGCTGCAGCAGCGCCCAGAGCTGCTCGGAGTCGTAGCTCGGCGCATCCTCGGCCGGCGCGACGACATGCGCGCGCTCGACCCCGGCCGCGCACACCGCCTGCGCGGTCGCCGGGCCGGGTGCCGCCGCGCGCGTCGCAGCCGGCCAGGCGGCACCCGGCGGGCGCAACGCGAAGAAGGCCTGCACCGCATTCGCGCTGACGAAGAAGACCAGCGCCGTGGCCGGCAGCCGCGCCCAGGCGTCGTGCACCGGGGCCGGGTCGGCGACCGGGCCGATCTCGATCAGCGGCAGCGCGACCGCATCGAGCCCGGCCGCGCGCAGTGCCTCGACCCAGGGCGCGGCCTGTGCCGCCGGGCGGGTCACGATCACGCGCAGCCGCGGCCGCGGTGGCGGCGGCGCCGCGCACGCCTGCGGCGCGTCGTCGATCACGGTGCCGGCAGGTAGGCGTCGGCGCCGCGCTCGCGCATCGTGACGACGACCCGATCGCCGAGCGCGCGCGCCGCCTGCACGTCGCCGACGGCCGCCGCCGCATGCGCGCGCAGCAGCGGCCGGTCGAGCTGCCGGCCATCGCCGAGCAGCGCGTCCAGCGCCAGCGTGCCGTCGCCCTGCCAGCACGCGTGCGCCGCCAGTGGCAGGCTGCAGCTGCCGCCCAGCGCGCGCGAGACCGCGCGCTCGGCCTCGACCGCGAGCCAGGTCGGACGGTGCGCCAGCGGCACCAGCGCCGCGTGCAGCGCGGCATTGTCGGCGCGCAGCTCCAGCGCGAGCGCGCCCTGCCCCGCGGCCGGCAGCATCTCGCCCGGCTCGAAGCGCGCGCGGATGCGGTCGCCCAGGCCGAGCCGCAGCAGCCCCGCGGCGGCGAGCACGATCGCATCCATCGCGCCCTCGTCGAGCTTGCGCAGCCTTGTGTCGAGGTTGCCGCGCAACGGCTCGATGCGCAGGTCCGGCCGCACCGCCAGCAGCTGGACGGCGCGGCGCAAGCTGGACGTGCCGACGCGGGCGCCGCGCGGCAGCGCGGCGAGCGACGCGTAGCGCGGGCTGACGAAGGCGTCGCGCGGGTCCTCGCGCGGCAGCACCGCCGCCAGCGCGAAGCCGGCGGGCAACTCCATCGGCACGTCCTTCAGCGAGTGCACCGCGAGCTGCGCGCGCCCGTCGGCCAGCGCCGCCTCCAGCTCCTTGACGAACAGCCCCTTGCCGCCGACCTTGGACAGGGCGCGGTCGAGGATCTGGTCGCCGCGCGTCGTCATGCCGAGCAGCTCGGCGCGCCGGCCCAGCCGGTCTGCGAGCAGCGCGCGCACATGCTCGGCCTGCCACAGCGCGAGCCGGCTCTCGCGCGTGGCGATGACGATGGTGTCGCTCATTCAGGGATTATCGCCAGCGGCGCCGCCGGCCCCCTACGCGAGCGCGGGCCGCGGCAGGCAGAATCGACCGCGATGCCACGCCACCGACCCGACGCCATGCCCGAACCGATTGCCGAGCCGGCGCACCGCCGCAGTGCCGCGGCCGATCGCGCCGCGGCGGAGAAGAACCGCCCGCTGGTCGAGGACATCCGGCTGCTCGGACGCATCCTCGGCGACGTGATCCGCGAGCAGGAGGGGCGCGAGGCCTACGAGCTGGTCGAGCGCGTGCGCCGGCTCGCCGTCGCCTTCCGCCTGAAGTCCGATGCGCGCGCCGGGCGCCAGCTCGACCGGCTGCTGCGCCAGCTCTCGATCGAGCAGACGGTCAGCGTGATCCGCGCCTTCAGCTACTTCTCGCACCTGGCCAACATCGCCGAGGACCGCCACCACGTGCGCCGGCGGCACGTGCACGAGGCCGCCGGCCGGCTGCAGGACGGCTCGATCACGCTGGCGCTGCAGCGGCTGCAGCGCGCCGGGCACCGCCCCGAGGCGATCGCGGCGATGCTGGCGCGCGCGCAGGTCTGCCCGGTGCTGACGGCGCACCCGACCGAGGTCCAGCGAAAGAGCATCCTCGACGCCGAGCGGGCGATCGCCGAGCTGGTCGCGGCGCGCGACGCGCTGGACGGCGGGCGCGATCGCGACGACAACGAGTCGCTGATCCGCGCCCGCGTGACCCAGCTCTGGCAGACACGCATGCTGCGCCACACGCGGCTGACGGTGGCCGACGAGATCGAGAACGCGCTCGGCTACTACCAGCACACCTTTCTGCGCGAGATCCCGCGCCTGTACCGCGACCTCGAGCGCGCGCTGCCCGGCGCGCCCATCGCGCCCTTCCTGCGCATGGCGCACTGGATCGGCGGCGACCGCGACGGCAACCCGAATGTCCTGGCCGCTACGCTGCGGCTGGCGCTGGCGCGCCAGTCCGAGGTCGCGCTGCGCCACCACCTGACCGAGGTCCACCACCTGGGTGCCGAGCTGTCGATGTCGCAGCTGCTCGCCCCGGTGACGCCGGCGATGCAGGCGCTGGCCGACCGCTCGCCCGACCGCAACCCGCACCGCGAGGACGAGCCCTACCGGCGCGCGCTGACCGGCATCTACGCGCGGCTGGCGGCGACGCTGCACGCGCTGACCGGCACCGAGGCGCTGCGCCACGCGGTCGCGCCGCAGGACCCCTACGCCAGCGCCGACGACTTCGCCGCCGACCTCGCGATGATCGAGCAGTCGCTGCGCTCGCACCATGCCGAGGCGCTGATCGCGCCGCGCCTGGCGCCGCTGCAGCGTGCGGTGCAGGTGTTCGGCTTCCACCTCGCCACGCTCGACCTGCGCCAGAGCTCGGACAAGCACGAGGCGGTGGTCGCCGAGCTGCTGCGCGTCGCGCGGCTCGAGCCCGACTATGCGGCGCTGCCCGAGGACGACAGGCGCCAGCGCCTGCTGGCGCTGCTGAACGATGCGCGACCGCTGCGTGTGCGCGGCGCCGCGTACTCGCAGCTGGCACGCGACGAGCTCGAGATCCTCGAGGCCGCGCGCGAGGCGCGCGAGCGTTACGGCGCGCAGGCGATCCGGCACGCGATCATCAGCCACACCGAGGACGTCAGCGACCTGCTCGAGCTGCTGCTGCTGCTGAAGGAGGCGGGCCTGGTGCGCGGGCTGCTGGCCGACGATGCGGTCGCCGACCTCGTCGTCGTGCCGCTGTTCGAGACCATCGCCGACCTGCGCCGCGCTGCGCCGATCATGCGCGACTTCTACGCCCTGCCCGGGGTGGCCGCGATGGTCGCGAGGAGCGGCGGCGAGCAGGAGGTGATGCTCGGCTACAGCGACAGCAACAAGGACGGCGGCGTGCTGACCAGCCACTGGGAGCTGTACCGCGCCGAGCTCGCGCTGGTGGCGTTGTTCGACGCGCTGCCGGGGGTGCGGCTGCGCCTGTTCCACGGCCGCGGCGGCACCGTCGGCCGTGGCGGCGGGCCGAGCTACGAGGCGATCCTGGCGCAGCCGCCGGGAACGGTCGACGGGCAGATCCGCCTGACCGAACAGGGCGAGGTCATCGGCGCCAAGTATGCGCACCCGGAGATCGGGCGGCGCAACCTCGAGACGCTGGTCGCGGCGACGATGGAAGCCACGCTGCTGCACCCGACGCGCGACGCGCCGCGCGCCTTCACCGACGCGGCCGAGGCGCTCAGCCGCGCCGGTTTCGCGGCCTACCGGCGACTCGTCTACGAGACCGAGGGCTTCGCCGACTATTTCTTCGCCGCCACGCCGATCGGCGAGATCGCCGAGCTCAACATCGGATCGCGCCCGGCGGCGCGGCCGAAGGCAGGTGCTGCGGGCGGGGGCGCGCCGCGGCGTTCGATCGAGGACCTGCGCGCGATCCCGTGGAGCTTCTCCTGGGGCCAGTGCCGGCTCGCGCTGCCGGGCTGGTGCGGGTTCGGGTCGGCGGTGCAGGACTACCTCGGTGCGGCCGGCACGCCGGCGCACGCCAGGCGGCTCGCGCTGCTGCGGCGCATGAACCGGCAGTGGCCGTTCTTCCGCACCCTGCTGTCCAACCTGGACATGGTGCTGGCCAAGACCGACCTCGGTGTCGCCGCGCGCTATGCCGCCCTGGTCGAGGACCGCCGGCTCGCGCGTCGCATCTTCGCCGCGATCCGCGACGAGTGGCAGCGCACGGGCGCTGCGCTGGCGGCGATCACCGGGGCCGGGTCGCGGCTGCAGGGCAATCCGGCGCTGGCGCGGTCGATCGAGCACCGCTTCCCGTATCTGGACCCGCTCAACCACCTGCAGGTCGAGCTGCTGCGGCGCACCCGCAGGCAGCGCGGCGACGAGCCCGGCCACGAGCGCGCGCAGCGCGGGATCCACATCTCGATCAACGGCATCGCGGCGGGATTGCGCAATACGGGTTGAGATTCGACGCGGGATGCGCCGGCCCGCGCCGATACGAGCGCCGCGATCCAACCCAGGCGCTCGGCGCGCACCGTCTCGGCCAGAATGCGCAGCCGCGGCTCGGTGCCGGGCGGTACGCATCTTCCGGCCCACCGGCCGGATTACTCACAGCGGCACCCCGGTGCGCCGGGCTGCGCTGGGCACCGGACTCTCGGGCGTGGTCGGGTCGGCGACCAGCACGTCGATCTTGCGCAAGCCGATGCGGCGCTGGATTCGCGTTCCCAGCCGGATGCCCAGGTCGGCGGTCGCCGTACCGGGCTGCGGCAGTTGCACCAGCAGGTCGATATCGCCGCCGCGCAGCTCGTCGCGCGTGCGCGAGCCGAACAGCGGCACGCGAGCCGAGGGGCCGGCCACCTCGGCGGCGGCCCCCAGGATGGCGGCGCGGTCGTGCTGCGACAGTCGCATCACATCATTCCAGGCCGGGCGCTGCCGGGAAACCGGCGACGACCGGGCGCAGGTCGGCATCCCGATCTCGATCCACGGTATCGCCCCGGAGTCGAGCGATACGGGTCGAGTTCGGGCACGGTCCGCTCCGGACCACGATCCGGCGTGGGACTCCCGCTACCGCACTGGCGACCCCGCCCGCAAGGCAGGCAAGTCAGGACGACTCGTCGACCCACGGATTCAACAAGGGGACTCGAGCGAGTTCGTAGTCGCCGGTGTCGCGGGTCACCACGGTCAGCCCATGTTCCAAGGCGGTCGCCGCGATGATCAGGTCGGGCTGGGAAAACGTATGCCCGACCTTGCGGCCCTCTTCGACGAGCAGCCGCCACTTGAACATGACACCTTCGCTGACCTCCAGCACGCGCTGCTCGAACATGGGCCGCACCCGGTGCAGTAGCCAGTCGTTCAGTTCGGCACGGCGAATCGGATCGCCGACGACCTCGATGCCGTAGCGGATTTCGGCGAAGGTGACGGTGCTGACGAACAAATCGTCGAGCCTTTGGCGCGCGATGAAGCTTCGCACCCGCGCGTTCGGGCGCGGCCGGCGCAGCTCCGAGATCACGTTGGTATCGAGCAGCCAGGCCGTCACAACTCGACCGCCCGCACCGGCATCGCCGAACGGCGTGGCTCGATCTCGATCCGGCGATGTGGCGACGCTTGCAACGCCTCGATCAGCAACTCACCGGTTCGCGCGCCCTGCAATCGATCGAACTCGTCGGCGTCGACGACCACCACCGCATCGCGGCCGTGCAAGGTGACATGCTGCGGCCCCTCGCTGCGCGCCATGCGCACGAGCTCGCTGAATCGCGCCTTGGCATCCTGAAGCGGCCAGCGGCTGCGCGGCAGCTGTGCGGGCGGCACGGCCAAGCTCGATCTCTTTCTGGTCATGCTGACCAGAATATCACGCCCCCCTTGCAGACGGCAACGACCCGGCTGCGCTGCCTGACCCCAATCGCGCCAGACCCGCGTCGAGGGCATCGCTCTTCGCGATCAGCAGGTGGCTGCGATGGCTTGTCGGACTATCCGGTGCGCGCCAGGCGCTGCGGGGCAAGCGCTCGGAAGCGCCCGGCGCACTCATCCGCACGCGGGCGCCTGCCGGCCTCGCCGCAGCAGCCAATGCGGCCCCTGCGGCACATCGTCGAAGATGCGCAGCGCGACGAATCCGGCCTTGGCGAAGGCACGCTGCGAGGCCCGGTTGTCGACGCTCGCGCAGGCGATCAAGAGCGGCACGGCCGGGTCGGCCAGCACCGCCTCGGCCACGAGGCCGATCGCCGCCGGACCCAGCCCGCGGCCGCGCGCGCCGGCCTCGCCGATCAGGATATCGATATCGATCACGCTCGTCGGGATGTCGCCGAGGCCGGCCAGGTCGAGCTCCTCGCGCGTCGGGTTCTGCCACAGCATGAGCCCGACCGCGCGGCCACCGGCCTCGACGATGGCGCGCCACTGCCCTGAGCAAGCGGGCTCGCGCAACATGCACAGGTTGGCGTCCGGGTCGCCCCAGGCGCTGCGCGCGCGGTCGTCGCGCAGCCAGCGCGCGACGAGCGGCAGGTCGGCGGTCGTGAAATCACGCAGACCGACACTCGGCACGGCTGCCACGTCGGTGGCGGCGGACGCGACCACGGCTCAACCCACGCGCACGAAAGCGGTCACCAGCGGCTCGTCGCCGACCTGGCGGCTCCAGTGTCCGTGCAGCGCGGGGTCGAAGCTCGCGCCGGCGGGCAGCGTGTCGTCGGAGAAGAAACACTCGCCGGGGCCGAAGCGGCGCGTGCTGCCGTCACGCAGCCCGATCTCGATCCCGCCGCGCAGCACGATCAACCACTGCGGCGTCGTCGTGCAGTGCCAGTCGCTGCGAAACCCCACCGGGCTTTCGCGCCACTGCATCCCGCAGGCCGGCAACAGCGCCGACAGCTGCGCCTGCGGCGTACCCTCGCCCAGCGCGATTTCGTCGTCGCGCCAGCGTGCGTAGCCATCGGAATCAGTGAACAGGGTCAGGCGGTGAAAGCTCGACATGGACGACAGCGTAGCAGGGTCCGTCAAGTCACCTCGCGGGTTGCCTCCTGCCGCGCTGAGGGGAACGGCCCCAGCTTGCCCAACGCCTCAGCCGGACGCGTAGGATCGGGTCGACCGTCCTACCTCGCCCCTCATCGACCCCTGCATGAAGCTCCTGCGCATCGGCCCCAAGGGCCGGGAAAGGCCCGCCCTGCTCGACGCGCAGGGCCGGCCGCGCGACCTCTCGCCGCTGCTGCCCGACATCACGCCGGCGACGCTGGCGCCCGACGCGCTCGCGGCGCTGCGCGCCGTCGACCCGGCCGCGCTGCCGCTGGCCGCACCCGGGCGCGTCGGCGTGCCGTGGCGCGGCATGGGCAAGTTCGTCGCCATCGGGCTGAACTACTCCGACCACGCGGCCGAGGCCGGGCTGCCGACCCCGGCCGAGCCGGTGGTCTTCATGAAGACGCCGGGCTGCGCGATCGGTGCCGACGACCCGGTGGTGCTGCCCAAGGGATCGACCAAGGCCGACTGGGAGGTCGAGCTCGGCGTCGTCGTCGGCCGGCGCGCGCGCTGCGTCGACGAGGCCGACGCGCTGGCGCATGTCGCCGGCTACTGCGTCGTCAACGACATCTCCGAGCGCGCCTTCCAGCTCGAGCGCGGCGGCCAGTGGGACAAGGGCAAGTGCTGCGACACCTTCGGCCCGGCCGGCCCCTGGCTGGTCACGGCCGACGAGGTGCCCGACCCGCAGGCGCTCGCGCTGTGGCTGGACGTGAACGGCCAGCGGCGCCAGACCGGGCATACCTCGCGCATGGTCTTTGGTGTCGCGCGGCTCGTCAGCTACGTCAGCCACTTCATGACGCTGGAGCCGGGCGACCTGCTGACCACCGGCACGCCGCCCGGCGTCGGCATGGGCGCCAAGCCGGCGCCGGTCTTTCTGCGGCCGGGCGACGTGATGCGGCTGGGCATCGATGGCCTGGGCGAGCAGCGGCAGACCGTGCACGCCTGGGATCCGGCGCTGATCGACGGTTGAGCGCCGTTTGCCGCCCCTCGCTCGCGCCGCTGGCCGCTTGGCGGCGGCAAGCGCGGGAGGTCGGCGCTGGGCGCTTCAATCGCGTCTACGTTCGAACGATAAGGACTGGGTTGTCGGCGATCGACCGCCCTAGGCCCGGAGCGGCCGTTGGCCGCTCCGGCCCCACGATGCTGTGCTGGCGTGCGATGGCCAGGGCGGCGAAGCCGGGAGCGGGCCGGCCGGGTCGCGCGGCGGAGGCGGTCGGCGCTGCACGCCGACTCCCCTGCGATGCTCGGTCGCCTGGCCCGTCGCCTAACTCGCTA
>JACPVA010000095.1 GCA_016191995.1 Burkholderiales bacterium
CCGCGCGCGCGGCGAGCGGGCCGACCCGCGCGAGCCGGCCATGCTGCCGGAGGTCTTCGACGCCCGGCTCGAGCTGCACGCCCGCGCCGACAGCGCCGAGCAGCTGCTGCACGGCGCCGCGGTGCTGCTGGCGCGGCTGGTGGCCTGGGCGCGGGCGCGGCACGCGCGCATCGCCGCCTTCGCGCTGCAGATGGCGCACGAACGCCACCGGCGCCGCGCCGATGCCGGCGACGCCGGCGCCGCGGGGGAGCTGCCGGCGCGCACGACGCTGCGCGTCGAGCTTGCCGAGCCGGCCGCCGACGCCGCGCATCTGCACGCCTTGCTGAAGGAGCGGCTGGCGCGCCTCGTGCTGCCGGCGCCGACGCTGGACCTGCGGCTGCACTGCCGCGACTGGGTGCGGGCGCCGGCGCCCAACGGCGAACTCTTCCCGACCGCCGGCAGCGCGCATGAGGGCCTGGCGCGGCTGCTGGAGCGGCTGCGCGCGCGCCTGGGCGACGACGGCGTGCAGGCGTTGCAGCCGGTGGCCGACCACCGGCCCGAGCATGCCAGCCGCACCGTGCCGCTGGCCGCGCTGCGCGGCGCGGCGCGTGGCCTTGCACCCGGCTGGGCGGCAAGGCCCGCGCCGCTGCCGCTGCACCGCCCGGCCTGGCTGCTGCCCGAGCCGCTGCCGCTGCCGTCGGGCGCGCGCGGCCAGGGGCCGCTGTGGGAGGGCCGGCCGCTGCAACTGCTGGCCGGCCCCGAGCGCATCGAGGCCGGCTGGTGGGACGATGGCGGCGGCGCGGCGGCCGGTGCCGATGCCCGCATCGATGCCTGCACCGACACCGGCGTCGATCCCAGCACCGATCCCCGCGCCGCTGCATGCGCCGAGGCCCGCGCCGGAGGCACGACCGGTTCCCGCGCCGTGACCCGTACCGATGCCGGCGCCGCGACCTCGGGCCTCGCGGTGCGCGACTATTTCATCGCCCGCGCCGCCGACGGTGCGCTGGTGTGGGTCTACCGCGCGCGGCTGCCGCTGCGCCCGGATGCAGCCGACGGCCTGCGGGCGGCCGACGGCGCCGGCTGGTTCCTGCAGGGGCGCTTCGGCTGATCGCGGTGCCGCGCCGCCACACCGTAAAGTCACGGCTCGATGCGACAAGCCCGCAGCACGCTCGAGATCCGCACCCCCGGCCGCGGCCTGACCGAGCTGACGCCGCAGGTCGCGCGCTGGGTCTCCGCCAGCGGCATCGGCGACGGGCTGCTGACGGTCTTCGTGCGCCATACCTCGGCCAGCCTGCTGATCCAGGAAAACGCCGACCCGTCGGTGCAGGCCGACCTCGAGCGCTTCCTGGCCCGCCTCGTTCCCGACGGCGAGGCGCTGTTCGAGCACCGCAGCGAGGGCGCGGACGACATGCCGGCGCACGTGCGCAGCGCGCTGACGGCCACGCAGCTGTCGATCCCGGTGGCCGACGGGCGGCCGATGCTCGGCACCTGGCAGGGGATCTTCCTGTACGAGCACCGCCGCCGCGGCCACTTGCGCGAGGTGGTGCTGCACCTGCTGGGGGACTGACGCCGCGGCGTGCCTGGACGGGTCTGGGCGGGCGAGCGGCCCGCAGCAGCGCGTGCCGTCCGGATGTCCTGGGCTACGGTCGCCGTCGGGACGTCGTTCGGCCCGAGGCGCTACAGGTCTTCGGGCGCAAGGCCGGTGTGCTTGGCGATCCGCGCCAGCATGCGTGGGCCGATTTCCTCGCCATCGTGAAAGCCGAAGACGAAATCAGGCCAACCCTCGCGCGCGAGCGTCCTGTGAGAGCCGGTCTGGCGCTTCAACTGCCACCCGAGCTTCATCAATGCTGCAAAGACGCGTCTGGCCTTCGCAGACGGCCACTGGCTCATGCAGCCGCTGGCACGACGATGCTGATGTCGACGGGCCTGGCTTCCCGGTGTTCCAGTTGCTCGGCCAGGGCCCTGAGCGCCAGCGCCTCGGCCTTGGCCATCGCCTCGTCGGCCGAGGCCCCGTAGGCAAGCGCGCCGGGCAATTGCACGACCTCCGCCAGCCAGCGGCCATCGTCCTCGCGCTCGACCTCGAGAGTGAACTGCATCGGCATCTCCATCGCTCGGCGCAGTGTACGGGCGGCCGCGGGATCACGGGTGCCAAGCTGACTCTTCGTACAGCACGAGGGCGCGGACGACATGCCAGCGCATGTGCGCAGCGCGCCGACGGCCACGCAGCGGTCGATCCCGGTGGCCGGCGGGTGGCCGATGCTCGGCACCTGGCGCGGGACCCGAGACGCTATCCGTGCGTCTCCGGGCCCGAATCGTCACGGGCGCCGTGGGTCCCCGGAACAGGGAGGACACGAAGCGTCGCCTCCAGGATCGACCGCTCCTCGGGATCGGGCAGCGCCGCGACCCGTTCGACGGCCTTGCGGTAGTGCGCCTGGTGCGCCGGGGCATCTTGCCTGGCGGCGGCCACGCCGGCGGCGACCGCATGCGCCAAGGCCTTCTCCCAGGGCTCGGCCGAGTCGGCGAAGAACATGGGCTCGGACTTCGCGAAGTAGTGCGACGCCGGGCCGGGCAGGCCGAGCCGCGCATAGACATGCGCGACGAGCTGGGCCGCGTGGGCCTTGTTGTTCCGGTCGCCGACGATATTCCAGAAGTACATGGCCGCGTGCGCGGCATGCAGCATCTCTTCGTCTTCCTCGGGCGTCCGCTCCGGATTTTCCGTGAGCGACCAGGCGCGATTGTTCGCCTGGCTCGCCAGCCTGCGCTGCCAGGCAGCGACCTCCTCCGGTTTCGGGCTCTCGGGCATGAAGGACTCCGTCGTTGCGGCTGTGCGGCGCGGTACGCATGGCGTCTGCGCGACGCGCCGCCTGGGCTTCAGCGCAGCCACCGAAGCCGGCCGCATCGGATCGGCCCCTGTCGAGGCGGACCGCCGTGCGGCCGGTGCGATGGGCAGTGTAGGTTCCGGCGCGGCCCGCGGGCAATGGGTCGGCAACATGGGTCGGCAACGGGTCGGCTGGCGCCAGCTTGCCTGCGACCTGCGCCGCGCCGGTCCGACGGCCTGATCGAGGCTGATGCCAAGCTGTACGTTCATACAGTATGCTGTCTGCCCCTTCGCGCCCACCCCGCCATGCTCCCCGGCTACGCCGAGCTGCACTGCCGCAGCAACTTCAGCTTTCTGCGCGGCGCCTCACACCCCGAGGAGCTGGTCGGGCGCGCGCATGCGCTGGGGTATGCGGCGCTGGCGATCACCGACGAGTGCTCGCTGGCCGGCGTCGTGCGCGCGCATGTGCAGGCCCGGGAGCTGGGGCTGCCGCTGATCGTCGGCGCCGAGATGACGCTGTGGCGAAGTGCCGAGGACGCCGCCGCGGCGGGCTTCGCGGGGGCCGCGGCCGGGTCGCCGGCCGTGAGTGGTGCCGCCGCCACGTCCGCCGCATCCGCCTTCGGTATCACCCCCGCGGCCGCCGGCTTCGACGCCCTGGCGCGCGGCCTGCCGCCGGCCCCGGGCACCCCGGTGCCGATGCAGCTCGTGCTGCTGGCGATGTCGCGGCGCGGCTACGGCAACCTGGCGCAGTGGATCACGGTGGCGCGCCGGCGCGCGCCCAAGGGCAGCTACCTGGCGCTGCGGGCCGACCTGGAGGGCAAGGTGCCCGCCGCGCCGACGCTCGCCGGCCTGCCCGACTGCCTCGCGCTGCTGCTGGCGTCGACCGCGCTGGCGGCGCCGCAGCCGTTCGAGTCGCTGTTCGCGCAGGCGCTGTGGCTGCGTACCTGGTTCGGCGACCGCGCCGCGATCGCGCTGCCGCGGCTGCACCATGCGCACGACGGCGTGCTGGTCGATCTGGCCCAGCGCGTGGCCGCGCTCACCGGGCTGCCGATCGCCGCCGTCGGCAGCGTGCTGATGCACGCCCGGTCGCGCAAGCCCTTGCAGGACGTGCTGGCCGCGACCCGGCTGCGTACGACGGTCGCCGCCGCCGGGCTCGCGCTCGAGCCCAACGCCGAGGCGCACCTGCGCCCGCGCGCGCGGCTGGGCTCGCTGTGCCGGCCGGAGTGGCTGGCCGCGACGCTGCAGCTCGCCGGCCGCTGTGCGTTCTCGCTCGACGAGCTGCGCTACGAATACCCGCGCGAGATCGTCCCCGACGGCCACGATCCCACCACCTGGCTGCGCCAGCTCACCGAGGAGGGCGCGCGGCGCCGTTTCCCGGCCGGCGTGCCGCCGGCGGTGCGGGCGACGATCGAGCACGAGCTGGCGCTGATCGCGCAACTGCGCTACGAGCCCTACTTCCTGACCGTGGCCGACCTGGTGCAGTGGGCGCGCGCGCAGGGCATCCTGTGCCAGGGGCGCGGCAGCGCGGCCAACTCGGCGGTGTGCTACTGCCTGGGCGTGACCGAGGTCGACCCGGCGCGGATGAACCTGCTGTTCGAGCGCTTCGTCAGCGCCGAACGCGGCGAGCCGCCGGACATCGACATCGACTTCGAGCACCAGCGGCGCGAGGAGGTGATCCAGCATGTCTACCGCAAGTACGGCCGGCACCGCGCGGCGCTGACGGGGGTGGTCATCAGCTACCGGCCGCGCAGCGCGCTGCGCGACGTCGGCCGCGCTTTGGGCATCGACCTGGACCGCATCGACGCCGTCAGCAAGTCGCAACACTGGTTCGATGGTCGAAAGATCGCCCCCGAGCGGCTGCGCGAGAACGGCTTCGACCCCGACGCGCCGGTCTGCCGGCTGTGGGCCGAGCTGACCGGCATGCTGGTCGGCTTCCCGCGCCACCTGAGCCAGCACCCGGGCGGCTTCGTCATCGCGCGCGACCAGCTCGCGCAGCTGGTGCCGGTGGAGAACGCCGCGATGGAGGGCCGCAGCGTCATCCAGTGGGACAAGGACGACCTGGACGCGCTCGGGCTGCTGAAGGTCGACCTGCTCGCGCTGGGAATGCTCAGCGCGATCCGGCGCGCGCTGGGGCTGGTCGGCGCCAAGCTCGGCCGCGAGTTCCGCATGCAGGACGTGCCGCCCGAGGACCCGGCCACCTACGCGATGCTGTGCCGCGGCGACAGCGTCGGCGTCTTCCAGGTCGAAAGCCGCGCCCAGATGAGCATGCTGCCGCGGCTGCAGCCGCGCTGCTTCTACGACCTGGTGATCGAGGTCGCGATCGTGCGCCCGGGGCCGATCCAGGGCGGCATGGTGCACCCCTACCTGCGCCGGCGCAGCGGCGAGGAGCCGGTCAGCTACCCCAGCGACGAAGTGAAGCAGGCGCTGCAGCGCACGCTGGGGGTGCCGATCTTCCAGGAGCAGGTGATGCAGCTCGCGATCCTGGCGGCCGACTTCACGCCCGGCGAGGCCGACCAGCTGCGCCGCGCGATGGCGGCCTGGAAGCGCAAGGGCGGGCTGGGCCCGTTCCACGAGCGGCTGGTCGGGCGCATGGTCGCCAAGGGCTATGCGCGCGACTACGCCGAGGCGATCTTCCGCCAGATCGAGGGCTTCGGCGAATATGGCTTCCCGGAGAGCCACGCGGCGAGCTTCGCGCTGCTGGTCTACGTCAGCGCCTGGCTCAAGTGCCACCACCCGGACGCCTTCCTCGCGGCGCTGCTGAACAGCCAGCCGATGGGCTTCTACGCCCCGGCGCAACTGGTGCGCGATGCGCGCGCGCACGGCGTGACGCTGCGACCGGTGGACGTGACGCTGAGCGGGTGGGAGACGGCGCTGGAGGCGGGCGATGCGGGGCAGGGCGATCCGGGCGCGCAGGGCAGTTCGGGCCCGCGGCGGGACGAGCCCACGGGCTTGTGGCGGGATCGGTCCACGGGCCTGCGCGGGGATGGGCCCGCGGGTCTGCGCGAGGATGGACCGACGGGTCTACGCCCGGTGCGGCTGGGCCTGAACCGCGTCGCCGGTCTGGCCGAGGATGCGGCACGGCGCATCGTCGCCGCGCGCGGCGAGCGTCCGTTCGACAGCGCGGAGGACCTGGCGCGCCGCGCGCGGCTGGACGCATACGCGTTGCAGCTGCTGGCGCGTGCCGGCGCGCTGCGTGCGCTGGCCGGCCACCGCCATGCGGCCGCGTGGGCGGTGGCCGGCGTCGACACACGCGCCACGCCGCTGCTGGCGCGCACCCGCACCCACGAGCCCGCGGCCACGCTGGCCGCCCCCGGCGTCGCGGCGGAGACCCTGGCCGACTACCGCGCCACCGGGCTGACGCTGGGCACGCACCCGGTGGCGCTGCTGCGCGCGCAGCTCGCGCACTACAAGGTGCTGCCGGCGGCGGAGCTGGCGGGCTTCCCGCACGGCCGGCTGGCGCGCGCCAGCGGGCTGGTCACGCACCGCCAGCGGCCCGAGACCGCGCGCGGCGTCGTCTTCGTCACGCTGGAGGACGAGACCGGCGCCGTCAACGTCATCGTCTGGCCGCAACTGGCCGAGCGGCAGCGCCGCGCGCTGCTGGCCAGCACGCTGCTGACGGTGTACGGCATCTGGCAGTGCCAGGGCGAGCCCGGGCACGAGATCCGCCACCTGGTGGCGCGCCAGCTCGTCGACCACACGCCGCTGCTGGCGGGGCTGGAGGCGCGGAGTCGTAATTTCAGGTGAGGGCAGGGGTGGGTCGGGTGGCCGTGGCGGGTGCGGCGTGGCTGGGCGAACGGCGGGTCGCCTTCCGGCCGGACCTGTGCGGGAGCGTACTCGCCATCGCTCCCCGCGCCGCGGCGTTATGCTCAGGCCGACGGTTGCGAACTGCAGGTGAAGCTTGTGCCGACGAGGTGACGTCGAACCTTCCCTCGGCCGGGCGAATCGCCAATGGCCTGGCCCGCTCCACCTTCGATGCTCGTTGTGATTCGTCCGAGTCGTCATGGATTCGCCAGCCACCAAACCCGCAGGCCGCAGTGCCGCCGATGGCAGCCCTGGCGGGCGCAGGCTCCTCGTTCGAGCGCTGGCGCTGGCCGGTTCGCTGGCCGGAGGGCTCGCCGTCGGCGGTGCCGGCTACATGGTCAGCGGGAGCCCGTACTGGTTCCTGGCGGTACCGGCCGCGCTGGCCGTCGTCTGGCTCTTCGTCGGCACTCCGCAGGACTGCAGCTGTTCCGAGACGCCTCACGAGCCGGGCCCGCGCGCTTAGGCCCGGGCTGTCCGCATCGCAGGGTCCGCAGATTCATCGGCGCGCTTTCGCGCTGCCACAATGCACCCATCGTCGTCCCGCGGAAGCCCTGCCATGATGCGTCACGCGCTGCTAGCCGCTGCCGCCGCCGCCGCGGCCGCCGCCGTCACGCTGCCCGGCATCGCTGCCACCCCGAGCAACGAGACGACGGCCAAGCCTTCTGCCAGGCCGCAGGCGCGCGCCGGGCACGTCGCCGAACGGCCCGCGCGCCGCGCCGCGCGGCGGCCGCCACGCGCAGAGATCGGCCTGCCCGCCGCCGAGGCCGAGCAGCTCGCCGCCGCATCGCTGGCCTACTTCGGCGAATACCGATGCGAGTTCGACAAGAAGCTCGTGGTGTCGATGAACCCCAGGCACGAGGCCTACCTCGACGTCGCGTTCCGCAACCGCGTCTACACGATGAAGCCGGTGCTGTCGCACACCGGTGCGCTGCGCCTGGAGGACGTCCGCGGCCGGATGCTCGTCGTGCAGATCGCGACCAAGTCGATGATGATGGACACCCGCCTCGGCCAGCGCGTCGTCGACGGCTGCATGAACGAGCAACAGCGCCTGGCCGCCGCCAAACCGCCCAGCGGCGAGGGCCTGGGCATCGACCCCGAGCGCAGCAGTCCGGCTGCGCCCGAGGCGGTGGTGCGCTGAGGCCTCGCGGCGCGTTGCGCGCTGCGATGGCTGCCCCGGATTCGGGATTCGAGCGTCAGCTTGCTGGTCGACTCGGGCATCGGGTACCCGAGCCTCATCGACCAGTGTTCGAGAGAGTGCGCGCCGTGGGGCAAGAAGCCCGGTTCGGCCGGGAGGTGCCGCGTGATGTGCAGCCGCGGTCTGTCGCGCGACCGCGGGCTGTCCGCGGCAGGCCGCCCGGATGACACGCTCGCGGCGGCGTTCTGCGTCACGACGCCGGCCTCGGTCCACATGCTCTCTTCACCGCGGGTGAGCGATGAACTTCATGACCGGGATGGACCACCGCACGGTCCGCGCGAATGGCATCAGGATCAACCTGTGGCTGGGCGGCGACGGCCCGCCGGTGCTGCTGCTCCACGGCTGGCCGCAGACAGCGCAGATGTGGCACAGGATCGCGCCGAAGCTCGGCGCGCACTACACCGTCGTCTGCCCGGACCTGCGCGGCTACGGCGACTCCGACAAGCCGCGCGACGGCTACGACAAGAAGACCATGGCGCGCGACATGCACGAGCTGATGCTCGGGCTCGGGTACCCGACCTATGCGCTGGTCGGCCACGACCGCGGGGCCCGCGTCGGGCACCGCCAGGCGCTGGCCTATCCGGATGCCGTCACCCGGCTGTGCGTGCTGGACATCGTCCCGACCCACACCGTCTTCGCGCGGGCCGACCGGCACCTGGCGGCCGCCTACTGGCACTGGTTCTTCTTCCAGGCGCCCGACCTGCCCGAGGCGATGATCTCCGCCGCGCCCGAGCCCTTCCTGCGTCACGTGCTGCGCGCCCTCAGCTTCCGCGCCGGCGCCATCGAGGAGCCGATGATCCAGGAGTACCTGCGTGCCTTCACCCTGCCCGGGACGATCCGGGCCACGCTGGAGGATTATCGCGCCGCGGCGACGCGCGACTTCGAGGACGACGAGGCGGACCGCGCCAGGCGCGTGGCCTGCCCGGTGCTCGCCCTCTGGGGCGAGTTCGGCAAGATGCACGGCATGTTCGACGTGCTCGCGACCTGGAAGGAGGTGGCCGACGACGTCGTCGGGCATCCGCTCGCCTGCGGCCACTTCATCCCCGAGGAGGCACCCGAGGAGCTGCTGGCCGACCTGCGGGCCTTCCTGCGCGGATGAGGGCCGCGCGGCACGCATCGATCAGCGCCTTTCGTCCGGCGGCGCAGTCGCTGGCCGCGCGCGCCCGGCGGCCGTATGCTGGGCACCTCGGCTCGGCCTGCCCGGGCCGCAGGAGGACGCGCATGCACGCCTTGGCCATCTACACCCCGTACGACCTCGACAGCTCGGTGCCGCCGCCGCTGTCGGACTTCGGCTGGCGCTTCCTGGCCGAGGGCGATTCGTGGTTCACGATCGGCTCGCTCAACCCGGCGCGCAACTCCAACCTGCTGTTCGAGATGGTCTTCCGCCGCACGGCCTGCGTCGTCAACTGCGCCTACCCGGGCGACGAGCTGCGCAAGATGGTGCAGATGAACCGCGACCCGCGGTTCGCCAACCTGCTCGCCGGCCGCGCCGCCCGCCACTGGGACGCGTTGCTGCTGTCGGCCGGCGGCAACGACCTGATCGCCGCGTTGGAGTGGATGGGCGACACGGTGCCGCGCTGCCAGCGCCTGCTGCTGAAGCCCGGCGAGTGGGGCGACCCGGCGCTCGGCCCGGCGCGCTATGTCTGCGACGAGGGCTGGCAGACCTTCGCCCGCTACCTGAAGGAAAACCTGCGGCTGCTCGTCGAGCTGCGCGACCGCGGCCCGTCGAGCGGGGTGCCGCTCTTCATGCACGGCTATGCGGTGCCGATGCCGCGCCCGGCCGGCGCCGGCCTCGGGCTGGGCCCATGGCTGTGGCCGGCGCTGCGCGCCTGCGGCATCCCGCAGCAGGACGATTTCGGGCTCGCGCAGGTGCTGATCGGGCGGCTGGCGGCGGTGCTGGCCGAGTGCGCGGCGGACGCCGCCAACTACCCGAACCTGCACGTCTTCGACTCGACCGCGATCGCGCTGCGGCCCGCGAGCGCGCACAGCCGTGGCGCCAGCGGCGACTGGGTCAACGAGATCCACCTGACCCGGCGCGGCTATGCCAAGATCGCCAGGCCCTGGGCGGCGGGGATCGAGTCGACGCTGCAGGCCTGGTACGGCTTCTGACCGCGGGCCGGCGATCGCCGCCCTGCCGACCCGGACTGCCCAGCGGGCGGGCGACGGCCCTGCATCTGGCGGAGACGCTCATGACCCGACGACTGATCAGCTCCGGCTCGCGCTTCGAGGCCGAGATCGGCTACTCGCGCGCGGTCGTCGACGGCGACTGGATCTTCGTCTCCGGAACGACCGGCTTCGACTATGCCGCGATGACGATCGCCGACGATGTCGTCGAGCAGGCCGCGCAGACGCTGCGCAATATCGAATCGGCGCTCGCGCAGGCTGGCGCGGGCCTCGCCGATGTCGTGCGCGTGCGCTACCTGCTGCCCGACGCGGCCGACTTCCCGCGCTGCTGGCCGGTGCTGCGCGCGGCCTTCGCCGAGGCGAGGCCGGCGGCGACGATGATGGCGGTCGGGCTCGCCGACCCGCGCATGAAGATCGAGATCGAGGTCACCGCGCGCCGGCGCGCGGCGGCGCGCGGCTGAGGCCAGCAGGCGACCCCCGCCGCGGCGAACGTGATTGGACCGCGCGGCGACAACCGGTGGCGCGGGCGCCGGCCATGCGCCGCCCGATGCACTGCGCTCAGGGCAGGCTCAGCGGTGTCACACCCGGCAGCAGTTCGGCCATCACCTTGCGGCAACCGTCGAGTTGGGCGCGCACCAGACACAGGAACCAGACCTCGCGCAGCCGGCTCGCCGGCTCGTCGCGCAGATAGCCGATCGCCGCCGCCAGCAGTTCCCGGCCGTGCTGCTCGACGTCGGCGCGCGCGGTGCCGGTGCCCAGCAGCGGGAACAGCACCGAGGCCAGCGGGGTGTCGGTCATCTCGGGGCTGTCGATGCAAGCCAGCACGTTGCGCACGCAGCCGCCGAGGTCTTCCACCGGGCGGTAGCCCCGGCCGACCTGGCCGGCGACCGCGGCGACATGCAGGATGCGTCGGACATCGTTGCTCGCGTCCAGCGCGCCGGCGGTGGTGGCGATGACACTGCCGGCGGGCACCGGCAGGCCGCCGGTCTCGGCGGCCAGCGCGTCGGCGATCGTGTCCTCGACGATGCGCCCGGCGCGCCGGCGCGACCCGTGGTAGCGGATCAGGCCCGAGACCGACAGGTCGAACGGCCGCGCCATCTGCATGTCGGTGTTCTCCGAGTTGACCCAGGCGTCGATGCCGCGCACGCCGCGCAGGTCGCCGGTCGCCAGGCCGACCGTCGGACCGTCCGCGCCGGCGATGCGCCAGGCGTAGCGCTGGAAGGTCGTCAAGCGCTCGGGGACGCGCTCGACGCGCAGGTCGAGCATGTCGTGGATCGGGCTGTCGACATGCGTGCTCGCCATGCCCTGCTTCAGCAGCGCGGCGATGCGGTCCGCCGCTGGCGAGGGCCGCGCGAGGTCGCCCGGGTACTCGACGATCTCCTGCCCGGCGAGGTTGAACGGCACTGCCGTGCCCGCGCGCCGGATCAGCACCGTCGTGTGGCGAGCCAGCGCGTGGCGCACGCCGAGCTCGTAGAACACGTTCGGGTTGAGAAAGCTCAGGTCGACGACCACCGCACCCGCATCGAGCAGGCGCTCGAACATCCGGCGGTGGATCGACCCGGACTGCAGGATCTCGTCGCAGCGTTCGCAGCGCAGGCCGGCGGATTCGGCGATCGGCTTGATGAAGCGGGTGTACACGGCGTCGAAGTCGACCGCGTTGCCGGCGGCGTCGGTCTTCTCGCCGAACGGCATGACGACGAAGCAGCTGCCGGCGCCATCGAGGGGTTCGAGCGCGGCCATGGTCAGGCCCCCGCCAGCGGCCGGGCCTCGCGCCGCAGCAGCCACAGCAGCGCGACCAGCGTCTTGGCATCGCACACGGTGCCGTCGGCGATCGCGCGCGGGATCTCGTCCAGCGCGAGCTCGACGGGCTCGATATCCTCGTCCTCGGCCTCGACCCCGCCGCCTGTGGCGACGCGGTCCGTCGCGTCGACCTCGGCGAAGTACAGCAGCACGCGCTCGGACGACCCGCCCGGCGAGACGTAGAAGCGCGCGATCGGCTCGACCGCGCCGACCCGGTAGCCGAGCTCCTCGAGCGCCTCGCGCCGCACCGCGTCCTCGCAGGTCTCGCCGGCGTCGAGCACGCCGGCCAGGATCTCGATCATCCAGCCCGGGCCCTTGTCGAAGGTCGGGAAGCGGAACTGGCGCGTCAGGACGACGCGGGAACGCCGGCGGTCGAACAGCAGCGCGGCGACGGCATCGCCGCGCTCGAGGCTGAGCCGCCGCACGACGCGGCTCAGGCGGCCGTCGCCGCGGGTGAACTGCAGCTGCGCCTCGTCGACGGCGAACCAGTCGTCGAAGATCCGGCGGCGGTCGTGGATCCGAACTTCGCTCATGGCGCACCCTTTCCCAGGATCTTCAGCAGTCGCAGCAGGCGCGGCCGCGCCCAGTTGGCGTCCCGGTCGCCGCCGAAGCCGCGCAGGTCGATCGTGAACAGGCCCTCGAGCCGCGCTGGCAGCGCGATATCGTCCAGCAGCACCGGCAGCACGCGCAGCAGCCCGGCGCGCTGGCGGCGAAGCAGGACCTCGAGCTCGCGCGTCGTCCAGCGGGCCTGCAGGTAGTCGGGCGAGATCATCACGATCGCGTGGCGCGCGTGGTGGATGGCATGCGTCAGCCGCGCGGTGATGCTATCGCCGGGGCCGATCTCGCGCACGTCCTGGAAGATCCGCACGCCGGCGGCGCCGAGCCAGTCGACGAGGATGCCGACCCGCGCGAGGTCGCGGTGCGAGTACGACACGAGGGCATCGTGGTCGGTCGTCTGGCCGCGCGTGCGGTCGCGCCAGGACTGTGCCGCCAGGTAGTGGCCCAGCGCCTGCTCGACCGCCGGCGGCAGCGCGCGCGGCGGATCGGCACGGAGATGGCGCTCGCGCACCGCCTGCACCAGCGCGAGCACGGTCAGCAGGTCACCGCTGCCGTCCAGCAGCTCGAACAGCATGTCGAGCTGCAGCGCCTGCGGCGCCGGCTGCCACCAGGCGCGCAGCGGGTCGTCGGCCGGGATCAGCCGCTGGAGGTCGGCCTCGCAAAGCTCGGCGCACAGCCAGTCCTGCAGCGTGGCGAACGCGGCCGCCGGGTCGGCGCACGCGACGTCGGCCTCCGATGCAGGCAAGCAAGCACTCATCGGCCGGCCCCTGGCAGAGCGGGTGACTGGAAGAAATCGGGCAAGGCCGGCGGCAGGGGCCGCGCCAAGGGCAGCGCATCGAGCGCGCGCAATGCGCGGCGGCGGCGGGTGTCGATCTCGGCGCGGCCGCGGGCGAGCAGCGCTTCGCGGGTCGCGGCGAGCGACGCGCCGGCGGTCGCCAGCGTGGCCGGCGCATCGCCCGGCGCGGCCCGCCACAGGACCGGAAGCGTCGGCTTGCGCGCCGACTCCTCGAAGCGGGCGCGACCCGACGGCGACGGCGCGTGCAGCCCGGCGAAGTCGTACCAGTCGCCCAGGTCGTTGATGATCTGCGACACGACGCTGAAGCCCCGCAGCAGCGCCTCGATCCGGGCGGCCAGCTCGCCCGCGTCGGTACCCAGCCGGGCCGTCCCGAGCCAGCATGCCGCCAGCGGCGCGCCGACGTTGCCGATCGCGAGCTTGAGCCGGCATACCCGACGCCAGTGCGCCAACCGACGCGCCGCAGGCACCCTGGCCCAGTTCTCGGGCTCGTCCAGCCACTGCCCGAGCGCGACCTCGCGCAGGGCCCGGCCGAGGGCGCGCAGGCATGCGGACGAAGGGGGCGGGTCGAGCCGCGCCAGCAGCTCGAGCGCATCCGCCTGCAATCCGTCGCCGGCGAGCAAGGCGGCGGCGCTGCCCCGGATGCCGAGCAGCGTCGGCTGGCCGCGGCGCAGCGCGTGGCCGTCGATCACGTCGTCGTGCACGAGCGTGGCGTTGTGCAAGGCCTCGATTGCGGCCGCCATCGGCTCGCCGCCGGCGCTGGCACCGGGGCCGGCCAGCGCATCGGCCCACAGCAGGAATTGCGCTCCTGGGAAGAGCCGCGCGCGGGTGGCGGGGTCGCGGCCCGGCGCGCAGCTGCCGCGCCAGTCGCGGGCGAGCGGCTGCGCGCGATCCGGCAAGGCCGCGAGCAGCGGCGCAATGCGCGCCTCGTAGCACGCCGCGGCCCAGCTGCGATAGTGCATCGCCGCGCTCGGCGCTGCGGCCGCCTCCAGCCCGCCGGGTCGGCGGCGCTTCATGCCGCTCGCGTCCATCGTGGCGCCGGGCCGGGTGCGGCAGCGGCCGCGATGCGCCCGAATGACGAAGGGGGCCATCGGGCCCCCGTCGTCGGACTCATCGGGCGCGCAGCCCTGCGGCCAGCGTCAGTCCTCGCCGCCGAAGATGCCCAGCAGCGCCAGCAGGCTCTGGAAGACGTTGAACAGGCTCAGGTAGACGCCCAGGGTCGCGGTGATGTAGTTGGTCTCCAGACCGTCGCGCACGCGCTTGAGGTCGTGCAGGATGAAGGCGGTGAAGATGCCGATCACCAGCACCGACAGCGTGATCATCAGCGGCGCCGACTGGATGAAGAAGTTGGCGATCATCGCCACCATCACCATCACGGCGCCGACCATCAGCCATTTGCCCATCGCGCTCAGGTCGCGCTTGATCACCGTCGACAGCGACGCCATCGCGAGGAAGATCGCGCCGGTGCCGGCAAACGCCGTCATGATCAGGCCGGCGCCGTTGGACAGGCCGAGCACGGCGCCGATCAGGCGCGACAGCATCAGCCCCATGAAGAAGGTGAAGGCGAGCAGGATCGGCACGCCGGCGGCCGAGTTCTTGCTGCGCTCGATCGCGAACATGAAGCCGAAGGCGCCGACGAGGAAGACGATCAGGCCGATCCCCGGGCTCAGTGCGCTGGCGAATCCGGTCGCCACGCCGATCCATGCCCCCAGCACGGTGGGCACCATCGACAGCGCCAGCAGCCAGTAGGTATTGCGCAGGACACGTTCACGCTGCGCGGACAGTGCGCCTGCGCCGGCATAGCCAGTGTAGGTTTGCACGTTCTGGGACATGGAAGAACCTCCAGGTGGGTGAAGAAAGCCGACCGTATGAATCGGGTAAGCGCAGTTTAGTTCCAAAGCGCGCGTCCGTGGGCAGGCACGGGAATGGACCGGCGTCGGCGTCGCGCAGGCGGCTCTGGGTTATCTTTCGCCCCCCCATCTCCCAGATCCCGCCTCGCGGCCCCACCGTGCGCGAACGACCATGATCACCAAGCCCGCCCTGACGCTGGAAGACGCCCGCTGCATCGCCACCGCCGCCGAGGCCGAGGCGCACCGGCATGGCTGGGCGGTCGCGATCGCCGTCGTCGACGACGGCGGGCACCTGCTGTGGCTGCAGCGGCTGGACGGCGCCGCGCCGATCTCGGCGCAGATCGCGCCGGCCAAGGCACGCAGCGCGGCGCTCGGCCGGCGCGAAAGCCGCGCCTACGAGGAGATGATCGACCAGGGGCGCACCTCGTTCCTGAGCGCGCCGGGGCTGGAGGCGATGCTCGAGGGCGGCGTGCCGATCAGCGCCGACGGCCACTGCATCGGCGCGGTCGGCGTCAGCGGTGTCAAGTCGAGCGAGGACGCGCAGATCGCGCGCGCCGCCATCGCCGCACTCGGCGCCGAACGCACCCAGGCTTGACCCTGGCCGCCGCTATACTTCGCGGGTTTACCTGCCCATACCGCAGCCCGGCGAAACCCGGCCCCGGTTTCCCCCCGGACCGCGCTCGGCAGCCCCTCGCAGCACCGCAGCACCGGTCGGGACGTCCGATCCGGCGACCGGGCCGCGCCTGGGGCGCCGCGCGCGCCGGGCGAGCGGCCAGCCGGAGCGTTCCCGTTGCTGCCTGACCTGCCCCCCGCCGTGCTGGCGCTCGCCGACGGCTCGACCTTCCTCGGCCACTCGGTCGGCGCTGCCGGCCGCACGACCGGCGAGGTGGTCTTCAACACCGCGCTGACCGGCTACCAGGAAATCCTGACCGACCCCAGCTATGCGCGCCAGATCGTCACGCTGACCTACCCGCACATCGGCAACACGGGGGTCAACGACGAGGATGTCGAGTCGGCGCGCGTGCACGCCGCCGGCCTGGTGGTGCGCGACCTGCCGCGGCGGCACTCGAACTTCCGCGCCACGGGCGGGCTCGCGGCCTACCTCGCGCGCGAGGGGACGGTCGCGATCGCCGGCATCGATACGCGGCGCCTGACGCGCGTGCTGCGCAGCACCGGGGCGCAGAACGGCTGCATCCAGACCTTCGAGCCGGGCGCGTCGGTCGGGCCGGGCGAGCGCGCCGCCGCGGTCGCCGCCGCGCGCGCGGCGCCGTCGATGCTCGGGCTGGACCTGGCGCGCGTGGTCAGCACCGACCGGCGCTACGAGTGGGACCAGACCGAGTGGCGGCTCGGCCGCGGCTTCGGCCGGCTCGGCGACGCGCTGCCGGCGCGCCGGCATGTCGTCGCCTACGACTTCGGCATCAAGCGCAACATCCTGCGCATGCTCGCCGAGCGCGGCTGCCACGTCACCGTGCTGCCGGCGACGACGCCGGCGTCCGAGGCGCGCGCGCTGCGGCCGGACGGGATCTTCCTGTCCAACGGCCCCGGCGACCCGGAGCCCTGCGGCTACGCGATCGCCGCCGTGCGCGAGTTCATCGAGGCCGGCGTGCCGACCTTCGGCATCTGCCTCGGGCACCAGATCATGGCGCTGGCCTCGGGGGCGCGCACCTTCAAGATGAAGTTCGGCCACCACGGCGCCAACCACCCGGTCAAGGACCTGGACAGCGGCCGCGTCAGCATCACGAGCCAGAACCACGGCTTCGCGGTCGACGGCGAGCGCCTGCCGGCGACGCTGCGCGCCACGCACGTCAGCCTGTTCGACGGCACGCTGCAGGGCTTGGCGCGCACCGACCGGCCGGCGTTCAGCTTCCAGGGCCATCCCGAGGCCAGCCCCGGCCCGCACGATATCGGCTACCTGTTCGACCGCTTCATCGACCTGATGGAGCCCCGCTGACATGCCCAAGCGCACCGACCTCCACAGCATCCTCATCATCGGCGCCGGCCCGATCGTCATCGGCCAGGCCTGCGAGTTCGACTATTCCGGCGCGCAGGCCTGCAAGGCGCTGCGCGAGGAGGGCTATCGCGTCGTGCTGGTCAACAGCAACCCGGCGACGATCATGACCGACCCGGGGATGGCCGACGCGACCTACATCGAGCCGATCACCTGGCCGGTGCTGGAGCGCATCATCGAGCGCGAGCGCGGCGCGCACCCGGACGAGCGCATGGCGCTGCTGCCGACGATGGGCGGCCAGACGGCGCTGAACTGCGCGCTGGACCTGCACCGCCACGGCGTGCTGGCGCGGCATGGCATCGAGATGATCGGCGCCAACGAGCATGCGATCGAGAAGGCCGAGGACCGGCTGAAGTTCAAGGATGCGATGACCTCGATCGGCCTGGACTCGGCCAAGAGCGGCATCGCGCACTCGATGGACGAGGCCTGGGCGGTGCAGCGGCGCATCGCCGGGCAGACCGGCGGCACCGGCTTCCCGGCCGTGATCCGGCCCAGCTTCACGCTCGGCGGCACCGGCGGCGGCATCGCCTACAACCCGGACGAGTTCGAGGAGATCTGCAAGCGCGGCCTGGACCTGTCGCCGACCAGCGAGCTGCTGATCGAGGAGTCGCTGATCGGCTGGAAGGAGTTCGAGATGGAGGTCGTCCGCGACAAGGCGGACAACTGCATCATCGTCTGCTCGATCGAGAACTTCGACCCGATGGGGGTGCATACCGGCGACTCGATCACCGTGGCGCCGGCGCAGACGCTGACCGACAGGGAATACCAGCTGATGCGCGACGCGTCGATCGCGATCCTGCGCGAGATCGGCGTCGATACCGGCGGCTCGAACGTGCAGTTCGCGATCGACCCGAAGACCGGCCGCATGATCGTGATCGAGATGAACCCGCGCGTCAGCCGCAGCTCGGCGCTGGCGTCCAAGGCGACGGGGTTTCCGATCGCCAAGGTCGCGGCCAAACTGGCGGTCGGCTATACGCTCGACGAGCTCCGCAACGACATCACCGGCGGGCTGACGCCGGCGAGCTTCGAGCCGTCGATCGACTATGTCGTGACCAAGATCCCGCGCTTCGCGTTCGAGAAGTTCCGCGAGGCCGACCCGCACCTGACGACGCAGATGAAGTCGGTCGGCGAGGTGATGGCGATCGGCCGCAGCTTCCAGGAGAGCCTGCAGAAGGCGCTGCGCGGGCTGGAGACCGGCATCGCCGGCCTGGACGAGCGCAGCGACGACCGCGAGGAGATCGTCGAGGAGATCGGCGAGCCCGGGCCGGACCGCCTGCTGTACCTCGCCGACGCATTCCGGGTCGGGATGACGCTGGACGAGGTGTTCGACGAGACCGCGATCGACCCCTGGTTCCTGGCGCAGGTCGAGGAACTCGTCGCCACCGAGCGCCAGCTCGCCGGCCGCACGCTGGCCGGGCTGTCCGCGGCCGAGCTGCGTCATCTCAAGCGCATGGGCTTCTCGGACCAGCGGCTGGCGCTGCTGCTGTCGACGCACCAGCATGCGGTGCGCGCGGCGCGCCACGCCGCCGGCGTGCGCCCGGTCTACAAGCGGGTCGACACCTGTGCCGCCGAGTTCGCGACCCAGACCGCCTACATGTACTCGACCTACGAGGAGGAGTGCGAGGCCGAGCCGTCCAGCCGCAGGAAGATCATGGTGCTCGGCGGCGGGCCGAACCGCATCGGCCAGGGTATCGAGTTCGACTACTGCTGCGTGCACGCCGCGCTCGCGATGCGCGAGGACGGCTACGAGACCATCATGGTCAACTGCAACCCGGAGACCGTCTCGACCGACTACGACACCAGCGACCGCCTGTACTTCGAGCCGGTGACGCTGGAGGACGTGCTCGAGATCGTCGACAAGGAGCGGCCGACCGGCGTCATCGTCCAGTACGGGGGCCAGACCCCGCTGAAGCTCGCGCTCGACCTCGAGCGCGCCGGGGTGCCGATCATCGGCACCAGCCCGGACTCGATCGACATCGCCGAGGACCGCGAGCGCTTCCAGCAGCTGCTGCACAAGCTGGGGCTGAAGCAGCCGCCGAACCGCACCGCACGCACCGAGGAGGCGGCCCTGGTGCTCGCGCGCGAGATCGGCTACCCGCTGGTGGTGCGGCCGAGCTACGTGCTGGGCGGCCGCGCGATGGAGATCGTGCACGGCGACAAGGACCTGGAGCGCTACATGCGCGAGGCGGTGCGCGTGTCGGAGAAGTCGCCGGTGCTGCTGGACCGCTTCCTCGACGATGCGATCGAGGTCGACGTCGACTGCATCGCCGACGGAGCCGAGGTGATGATCGGCGGCATCATGGAGCACGTCGAGCAGGCCGGCGTGCACTCGGGCGACTCGGCCTGCTCGCTGCCGCCGTATTCGCTGTCCCCCGCGCTGCAGGACGAGCTGCGCCGCCAGACCGCGTTGATGGCCCGCGCGCTCGGCGTGGTCGGGCTGATGAACGTGCAGTTCGCGATCCAGGGCACCGAGACGAACGGGGGCGACGAGGCCGAGGTCTTCGTCCTCGAGGTCAACCCGCGCGCCAGCCGCACCGTGCCCTACGTCAGCAAGGCCACCGGCCAGCCGCTGGCCAAGATCGCCGCGCGCTGCATGGCCGGCACCCGGCTCGGCGCGCAGCGCGACGCCGCCGGCCGCACGCCGCGCGAGGTGATCCCGCCTTACTTCAGCATCAAGGAGGCGGTCTTCCCGTTCAACAAGTTCCCCGGCGTCGACCCGATCCTCGGCCCCGAGATGCGATCCACCGGCGAGGTCATGGGGGTCGGCCGGACCTTCGCCGAGGCGATGCTGAAGAGCCAGCTCGGCGCCGGGTCGAAGCTGCCGGAGCAGGGCACGGTCGTCCTCACGGTCAAGGACGCCGACAAAGCGCGCGCGGTCAAGGTCGCGTCCGACCTCGTCGACCTCGGCTTCACCGTCGTGGCGACCAAGGGCACGGCCGCCGCGATCGCCGAGGCCGGGGTGCCGGTGCGCATCGTCAACAAGGTCAAGGACGGCCGGCCGCATATCGCCGACCTCGTCAAGGCCGGCGAAGTGCAGATGGTCTACACGACGGTCGACGAGACGCGCACCGCGATCGCCGACTCGCGCTACATCCGCACCGCCGCGCTCGCGCACCGGGTGAGCTACTACACGACGATGGCGGGCTGCGAGGCGGTGACCGAGGCGCTCAAGCACGAAGCCGGGCTCGAGGTGCGGCCGCTTCAGTCGCTGCACGACGACCTGGCCTAGAATAGACGCCGATTCCGCCGCAGGGCGCCCCCAGCCGGGGGCGGCCCGCGGCGGTCTTGCTTTGGCTCACAGGATCCGACCATGCCCACCATCCCGCTGACCCGGCGCGGCGCCGACATGCTGAAGACCGAACTGCAACGACTGAAGACGGTCGAGCGCCAGGCCGTGATCCGCGCCATCGCCGACGCGCGCGCGCAGGGCGACCTGTCGGAAAACGCCGAGTACGACGCGGCGAAGGACAAGCAGGGCTTCATCGAGGGCCGGATCCAAGAGATCGAGGGCAAGCTCGCGGCGGCGCAGATCATCGACCCGGCGGCGCTGGATGCCGGCGGCAAGGTCGTCTTCGGCGCCACCGTCGACCTCGAGGACGAGGACAGCGGCGCGCGCGTGAGCTACCAGATCGTCGGCGACGACGAGGCCGACCTCAAGCTCGGCCTGATCTCGATCAGCAGCCCGATCGCGCGCGCGCTGATCGGCAAGGAGGCCGGCGACGTCGCCGAGGTGCAGGCCCCGGGCGGGGTCCGGCAGTGGGAGATCATCGAGGTCCGCTACGGTTGAGCGGCGCTCGCGCGGACGTCGCATGTGTGGCTTGGCGCGCCCGGCGGCCGGATGCCGGTGATGAGTGCGCGCCGGGCGGATCTGGCCGAGCGCGTGCGGCGCCTGCTGCCCGCGCTGTGGGCGGGCTGGCTGGTCTGCGTTGCGGCGCTGGCCACGCCGTCGGCCTTCGCGGTGCTCGAGCGCGCGCTGGCCGGCCGCGTCGCGGCGCGCATGCTGGCGCTGGAGGCCAGCGTCAGCCTGGTGCTGGGCGCGATCGTGCTGGCGCTGGAGCGGATGCGCGCGCGCCGGCTGGCCGGCGCGGGGCAGGGGTCGCAGTTCAGCCTCGGCATGGGGCTGGCCCTCGGGGCGCTGGCCTGCACGGTGGCCGGCTACCACGCGATGCTGCCGATGATGGAGCTGGCGCGAACCGGCCAGGGGCGGCTCAGCTTCCTGCAGCTGCACGCGATCAGCGTCGGCTTCTTCGCGCTCAAGCTCGCGCTCGTGCTGGCGCTGGCCTGGCGCGCGGCGGCGCCGGCATCGCCCGCGCCCGGCGCGCGGGACTGAGAGCCTGCGGATCAGCCCTGCGACTTCTTCTTCGGGCTCGCCGCGCGCTTGCGCGCGCGCTTGACCAGCCCGCCTGCGGTCAGCCGCTCGTTTCCGAGCACGCGGACCTTCTTGACCACCGCCCGATGGTTGCCGCTCTTGGAAAACCGGACCACCTTGACGATGCGCGGCGACCGCGCGCCATCCTCCGCGGCCTCGTCGACGCGCGGCGGGATCGGCCGCCACAGCACGAGCAGGCGGCCGATATGCTGCACCGGCGCCGCGCCCAGCCGGTCCGCGAGCTGCGCGAGCAAGGCCTCGCGCGCGGCGTGGTCGTCGCCGAGCACGCGCAGCTTGATCAGCCCGTGCGCGGCCAGCGCACGGTCGGCCTCCTTCAGCACGGCGTCGGTCAGGCCACCGGCGCCGATCATGACGACCGGGTCGAGATGGTGGGCGTCGGCGCGGTGGCGCTTGCGCTCCGCAGGGGTCAGGTTCAGCGCGGGCATGAACCTATTATCCGGCCGGCCGTCGGAGGCGGGATGAAGCGCAAGTCGAGCAAGGTCAACCGCGCCTGGCTGCACGAGCACCTGAGCGACCCCTATGTCCGGCGGGCGCAGCAGGAGGGCTACCGCTCGCGCGCGGCCTACAAGCTGCAGGAGATCGACGAGTCGCTGGCGCTGATCCGCCCGGGGCAGGTCGTCGTCGACCTGGGTTCGGCACCCGGCGCCTGGAGCCAGTATCTGCGGCGCCGGCTGGCGCCGCAGGGTGCGGCCGCCGGCGCGCTGCCGGGGGCGATCGTCGCCACCGACCTGCTCGAGATGGAGCCGGTCGAGGGCGTGCAGTTCCTGCAGGGCGACTTCCGCGACGATGCGGTGCTCGCGCGCCTCGAGGCACTGCTCGCCGGCCGGCCGGTCGACCTGGTCGTGTCGGACATGGCGCCCAACCTGTCCGGGGTCGCGGCGTCCGACGCGGCGCGCGTCGCGCATCTGGTCGAGCTGGCGCTGGAGTTCGCCTGCCGGCACCTGCGCCCGGACGGTGCACTGGTCGTCAAGTGCTTCCACGGCAGCGGCTACAGCCAGCTCGTCGAGCGTTTCAAGCGCAGCTTCCGCAGCGTCAAGGCGGTCAAGCCCAGGGCTTCGCGCGCCAGGTCGGCGGAAACCTTTCTCGTCGGGCGCGGTCCGAAGGCGGGTCGGGAGGGCGGCGCGGGCTGCGGGCAAACAGGGCTTGACGCCGGCAATTGAATGTGCTTATGAGGGTGATTGCCCCGGCGGGCGTCGCCTTGAACCGAATAGAATCACCCTCAACTGGGCAACGTCCGGGCGCAGTCCGGCGGTGCGGAGCAACAGGAGCCTCGGTGAACAATCAATGGTTCTCCAAAGTCGCGGTGTGGATGGTGATCGCGCTCGTGCTGTTCACCGTCTTCAAGCAGTTCGACCGCACGGCGGCGGTGGGCAACCAGATCGCCTATTCCGACTTCCTGGACGAGGTGCGCGCTGGCCGCATCAAGGCGGTGACGCTGCAGGAAGGTGGGTCCGGCTCGACCGAGATCATCGCCATCACGACCGATGACCGGCGGCTGCGCAGCAATGCGACCTACCTGGACCGCGGCCTGGTCGGCGACCTGATCGACAACGGCGTCAAGTTCGACGTCCGCCCGCGCGAGGAGCCTTCGCTGCTGACCAGCATCCTCGTCAGCTGGGGCCCGATGCTGCTGCTGATCGGCGTCTGGATCTACTTCATGCGCCAGATGCAGGGCGGCGGCAAGGGCGGGGCCTTCAGCTTCGGCAAGAGCAAGGCGCGCATGCTCGACGAAGCCAACAATACGACCACCTTCGCCGATGTCGCCGGCTGCGACGAGGCCAAGGAGGAGGTCAAGGAGCTGGTCGACTTCCTGAAGGACCCGCAGAAGTTCCAGAAGCTCGGCGGCCGCATCCCGCGCGGCGTGCTGCTGGTCGGCCCCCCGGGCACCGGCAAGACGCTGCTGGCGAAGGCGATCGCCGGCGAGGCCAAGGTTCCGTTCTTCAGCATCAGCGGATCGGACTTCGTCGAGATGTTCGTCGGCGTCGGTGCGGCGCGCGTGCGCGACATGTTCGAGCAGGCCAAGAAGAGCGCGCCGTGCATCATCTTCATCGACGAGATCGACGCGGTAGGCCGGCATCGCGGTGCGGGCCTGGGCGGCGGCAACGACGAGCGCGAGCAGACGCTGAACCAGATGCTGGTCGAGATGGACGGCTTCGAGACCAACCTGGGCGTGATCGTGATGGCGGCGACCAACCGGCCCGACATCCTCGACCCGGCGCTGCTGCGCCCGGGCCGCTTCGACCGCCAGGTCTACGTCACGCTGCCGGACGTGCGCGGGCGCGAGCAGATCCTGGGCGTGCACATGCGCAAGGTGCCGGTCGGCCCCGACATCCGGGCCGACATCCTGGCGCGCGGCACGCCGGGGTTCAGCGGCGCCGACCTGGCCAACCTGGTCAACGAGGCGGCCCTCTTCGCCGCGCGGCGCAGTGCGCGCGTGGTCGAGATGGTCGACTTCGAGAAGGCCAAGGACAAGATCATGATGGGCCCCGAGCGCAAGTCCATGGTCATGCCCGAGGAGGAGCGCCGCAATACCGCCTACCACGAGGCCGGGCACGCGCTGGTCGCGCGCCTGATGCCGAAGACCGACCCGGTGCACAAGGTGACCGTGATCCCGCGCGGGCGCGCGCTCGGCGTGACGATGCAGCTGCCCGAGGGCGACCGCTACAGCTTGGACAAGGAGCGCATGCTGTCGACGATCTCGGTGCTGTTCGGCGGCCGCATCGCCGAGGAGGTCTTCATGCACCAGATGACGACCGGCGCGAGCAACGACTTCGAGCGTGCGACCGCACTGGCACGCGACATGGTGATGCGCTACGGCATGAGCGACGAGCTCGGCCCGATGGTCTACGCCGAGAACGAGGGCGAGGTCTTCCTCGGCCGCAGCATCACCAAGCAGGTCAACATGTCCGAGGCGACGATGGTGAAGGTGGACAAGGAGGTCCGCCGCATCATCGACGAGCAGTATGCGATCGCGCGCGGGCTGATCGAGGGCAACCAGGACAAGATGCACGCCTTGGCCAGGGCGCTGCTCGACTGGGAGACGATCGACAGCGAGCAGATCGACGACATCATGGCCGGCAAGCCGCCACGCCCGCCGAAGGACTGGACTCCCAGCAGCGGCAAGCCGAGCGAACCCAAGCCCCCGGTCACGCCCGGCGAGGCGCCGGCAGCGGCCTGATTGGCGCGGCGCGGCGGGGCGGCGCGCGCCGCCGGCCCGTCTGTTCTCGATCCACGCGACGGGGCCAGTCCCCGTCGCCTCGCTTGCGGCGCCCCGCCCATGCACTGGCAGACCACGCGCTTTCGCATCGACCTGGCGCGCCCGCGCGTGATGGGCATCGTCAACGTCACGCCGGACTCGTTCTCCGACGGCGGTCTGTACGCACGGCCGGCCGATGCGCTGGCGCACTGCCAGCGGCTGCTGGCCGAGGGCGCGGACATCCTGGATATCGGCGGCGAATCGACCCGCCCCGGCGCGCGGGCGCCGGATGCCGACGAGGAGCTCGCGCGCGTGCGGCCGGTGATCGCGCACGCGCTGACGCTGGGGGTGCCGGTGTCGGTCGACACCAGCGAGCCGGCGGTGATGCGCGCCGCGCTCGGCCTCGGAGCGGACATCGTCAACGACGTGCGCGCGCTGCAGCGCCCGGGCGCGGTCGGGGTGCTGGCGGCGCACGCGGACGCCGGCGTGTGCCTGATGCACATGCGCGGCGAGCCGGGCGGAATGCAGCAGGACCCGGTCTACGCCGACGTCGTCGCCGAAGTGCGTGACTTCCTGCGCGCGCGCTGGCTGGCGCTGGCCGCCGCCGGCATCGCCGACGAGCGTATCGTGCTGGATCCGGGCATCGGCTTCGGCAAGACCGTGGCGCACAACCTCGCGTTGATGAAGCACCAGGAAGCGCTGCTGGCGCTGGGCCGGCCGTTGCTGGCGGGCTGGTCGCGCAAGTCGACGCTGGGCGCGCTGACCGGCAGGCCGGTCGGCGATCGCATGCCGGCCAGCGTCGCGGCGGCGCTGATGGCGGTCGAGCGCGGCGCGCGCATCGTCCGCGTGCACGACGTGGCCGCCACCGTCGACGCGCTGAAGGTCTGGCGCGCGGTTCAGGAAGCCTGAAGGCGCGCCGCCGCGCGCCCCGGCGCGGTCGCCGATGAGGGAGGAAAGGACGACATGAGCAGACGCTACTTCGGCACCGATGGCATCCGCGGCACGGTGGGCAGCGAGCCGATCACGCCCGACTTCATGCTGCGACTCGGGCACGCGGTGGGCCGCGTGCTGCGCCGGGACGCGGCGCGGCCGACGGTGCTGATCGGCAAGGACACGCGGATCTCGGGCTACATGATCGAGTCGGCGCTGGAGGCCGGCTTCGCGTCGGCCGGCGTCGGCGTGCTGCTGACCGGGCCGCTGCCGACGCCGGGGGTCGCCTACCTGACGCGCGCGCTGCGGCTGGACCTGGGCATCGTCATCAGCGCCTCGCACAACGCCTATCCGGACAACGGCGTCAAGTTCTTCTCGCCGCGTGGCGAGAAGCTGCCCGACGACTGGGAGCACGCGGTCGAGGCGGCGCTGGACGAGCCGCCGCAGTGGGTCGATGCCGCCGCGCTCGGGCGTGCGCAGCGGCTGGAGGACGCGCGCGGGCGCTACATCGAGTTCTGCAAGAGCACGGTCCCGCACAGCCTGTCGCTGCGCGGCATGAAGATCGTCATCGATGCGGCGCACGGCGCCGCCTACCACGTCGCGCCCGATGTCTTCCACGAGCTCGGCGCCGAGGTGGTCACGATCGGCTGCAGCCCGGACGGGATCAATATCAACGACGGGGTCGGCGCCACCGCGCCGCAGGCGCTGGTCGAGGCCGTGGCCAGGCAGCGCGCGGACTACGGCATCGCGCTCGACGGCGACGCCGACCGGCTGCAGTTCGTCGACGCCAGCGGGCGCTTGTTCAACGGCGACGAGCTGCTGTATGTGATGGCCACCGATCGCCTCGCGCAGGGGCGCACGGTGCCTGGTGTGGTCGGCACGCTGATGACCAACATGGCGGTCGAGCTGGCGCTGCACGAGCGCGGCATCCCGCTCGTGCGCGCCAAGGTCGGCGACCGCTACGTGCTGGAGGAGCTGGTCGCGCGCGACTGGCAGCTCGGCGGCGAGGGATCGGGCCACCTGCTGGCGCTGGACCGCCATACGACCGGCGACGGCATCGTCAGCGCACTGCAGGTGCTGATGGCGGTGCGCCGGGGCGGGACCACGTTGGCGGGGTTGCTGCAGGGCGTCGAGCTTTTCCCGCAGACGCTGATCAACGTGCGGCTGCCGTCGCTCGCGGGCTGGCAGGACAACCCGGTGCTGGCACGGCGGCGCGATTCGGTCGAGGCCGAGCTGGGCCACGGCGGCCGCGTGCTGATCCGCGCCTCGGGCACCGAGCCGGTGCTGCGCGTGATGGTCGAGTCGGCCGACGGCGTGCTCGGCAGGCGGCTGGCGGAGTCGCTGGCGGAAGCGGCGCGCGGCTGACCCCCTGCAGGCCGACGCGGCGCCGGGCTGGCCGCGGGAAGACCGGGGTCGCCGCGGTCCGGCTGCGTCACACGAGGGTCACGACGTTGTCATAAATGGCCTTGGGTCGCGGCTGATCGCGGCCGACGCGCGGCTTTCGGGCGGATCGCGTTCCGGTGCTGTCACATGGCTGTCATCGGCAGTCCCTAGCATGCCGGATGTCCCTTATGGGCTTCCATGTGCAACAGGAGCTGCCGATCATGACCCCCAGCAAGATCACCGCCGCGCTGGCCCTCGCCGGCCTGGCCTTCGCCTCGCAAGGCGCCTTCGCGCAGGCCGCGCAGGTCGACCCGGCGCTGCCGGCCTACCAGAAGGCTTCCGGCGTCTCGGGCAACTTCACCAGCGTCGGCTCGGATACGCTGAACAACTTGATGACGCTCTGGGCCGAGGAGTTCA
Source organism: Burkholderiales bacterium (assembly GCA_016191995.1). GTDB lineage: Bacteria > Pseudomonadota > Gammaproteobacteria > Burkholderiales > Burkholderiaceae_C > Rubrivivax. The sequence continues at coordinate 27,243 of JACPVA010000095.1, forward strand.
AGCGCCTGTACCCGAACGTCAACATCCAGATCCAGGGTGCGGGCTCGTCGACCGCGCCGCCGGCGCTGACCGAGGGCGCGGCCAACTTCGGCCCGATGAGCCGGTTGATGACGGCCAAGGAGGTCGAGAGCTTCGAGAAGAAGCACGGCTACAAGCCGACCGCGATCGGGGTGGCGATCGACGCACTGGCCGTCTACGTCAACAAGGACAACCCGATCAAGGGGCTGAGCCTCGAAGAGGTCGACGCCGTGATGTCGGTCGGCCGCAAGTGCGGCGGCGCCGCGGACGTCACCAAGTGGGGCCAGCTCGGGATGACCGGCGACTGGGCCGGCCGCGACATCGCGATGTACGGCCGCAATTCGGTCTCCGGGACCTACGGCTACTTCAAGGAGGTCGCGCTGTGCAAGGGCGACTTCAAGCGCAACGTCGCCGAGCAGCCGGGGTCGGCGTCGGTCGTGCAGAGCGTGTCGACGCAGCTCGCCGCGATCGGCTACTCGGGAATCGGCTACAAGACCTCGGGCGTGCGCGCGCTGCCGCTGGCCAAGAAGAAGGGCGAGCCCTTCGTCGAGCCGGATCCGACCCACGCCGCCGACGGCAGCTACCCGCTGGCGCGCATCCTGTACGTCTACGTCAACAAGCGCCCGAACCAGGCGCTGGCGCCGCTGGAGCGCGAGTTCTTCCGCATGGTGCTGTCCAAGCAGGGCCAGGAGGTCGTGATCAAGGACGGCTTCGTGCCGATGCCGGCGGCGATCGCCGGCCGCTATCGTGCGCTGCTGGGTGACGGCGCCACCGCTGCGAATGCGACCCCGGCGGTGCAGATGGCCAGGAGCGGCTCGTGAGCGCGGCGCTTCGCATCGCCGCGCTGGCCGCCGCCGCGGCGCTGGCGGCAGGCTGCGCGACGCAGGCCCCGCCGGCGGCCGGGCCGGCGCCTGCGCCGGCCGCGGCAGCCCCGGCCGCAGCTCCGGCGGCCAGCGTCGCCGAGCTCTACGCCCTGTTCACGCCGCACGGCAGGCTGGTCGTCTTCGGCGAGCGCAAGGTCTACTTCGACTACCTCGCGCATGGCGAGGTGGCGCTGACGCGCACCCGCATCGGCGCCGCCCCCAGCGGTCAGTCGCTGGTCTTCGGCATCACCGGTGACGACGTGAAGGCCGGCGCGCCCAGCATCGGCGAGCTCGCCTACGATGGCAAGCTCGCGCCGGCCGCGTCGTTCTACGGCGAGGTGCTCAAGAACGGGCGCTACTACGTCTTCGGCGACCTGAAGGACATGAAGGACTTCATCGCGTTCGGCGAAGTCGCCTACGGCTTCACCGACATCGGTGTCGGGCCCAAGGGCGAGACGCTGGTCTACGTCATGAACAAGACCAGCATCCAGGGCGGCAAGCCGGCGGACCGCGAGCAGCGGTTCAAGTCGATCCGCGTCGCCTCGCGCTGACCCTTCCCGCCCGCGCGCGCGGTGGCGGTGAGAGCCGGCCACCCCGTCGCACCGGGCAGGCCACGAGCCAGGACCATGCAGCCCGCCGACCTGACCCTGACCGCGCGCAGCGTCAACCGCGCGATGCGCCGTCGCCTGCTGACGGACGCGATCTTCCAGCGCACGATGACGGCGGGCGGGATCAGCGTCATCGTCGCCGTGTCGGCGATCTTCTTCTACCTGGCCAGCGTCGTCGTGCCGCTGTTCATGCCGCCGTCGGTCGACCAGCGCAGCAGCTTCGCGCTGCCGGGCGTGGCCGCCGAGCCGACGCTGGAGCTCAGCGCCGAGGAGCAACGCGAGATCGGATCTCGCGTCGGCGTCGGGGGCTCGGTCAGCTTCTTCGACTTCCGCAGCGGCGAGCTGCTCGCGCAGGCGCGCGTGCCGGTGCCGCAAGGGGCGCGCGTCACCAGCGCCGCGAGCGGCGAGCGGCGCAGCTACGCGATGGGCCTCGGGCTGTCGGACGGCCGCGTCCTCGTCGCACGGCAGGCGTTCTCGGTCAGTTTCCCGGACAACCGGCGCGTCATCACGCCGGCGATCGAGTTTCCGGCCGGCGAGGATCCGCTCGCCGTCGACCCGCGCGGGCAGCCCATCGCCCGGCTCGCGGTCCAGCAGTCCGACGACGGCACGACGGTGGCGGCGCTGAGCGACGACGGCCGCCTGCTCGTCGTCGGCGTCGAGGTCGACACCAACCCGATGACCGGCGCCGCGACGACCCGGACCGTCGGCGGCGAGATCGGCAGCGTCCCCGGCGGGGTGCGCGAGCTGCTGATCGAATCCAAGCAGCGCGAGCTCTTCGTGCTGCACGGCGAGCGCAGCCTGTCGCGCTACGACATCGGCGACAAGGCCAGCCCGCGACTCCTCGAGACGGTCGAGATCGCCCCCGACGGCCAGCGCGTGACCGCGCTGGCGCTGCTCAGCGGTGGCTTCTCGCTCATCGTCGGCACCGACCGCGGCGAGCTCGCACAGTGGTTCCCGGTCCGCACCGAGGGCACGGCGTTCGCGCTGACGCGCATCCGCGGCTTCGCGCCGATGCCGGCTGCGGTGACGACGATCGCCCCCGAGTTCAACCGCAAGGGATTCGTCGTCGGTGACGCCCGGGGCCACCTGGGCAGCTATTTCGCGACCTCGCAGCGGCTGCTGTTCGTCGACAAGCTCTCCGAGCAGCCGATCGTCCGCCTCGGGGTGCCGCCGCGCGGCAATGGCTACCTGGCGCAGGATGCGGCGGGGCAGCTCCACAGCGCCGCCGTCGACAACCACTACCCCGAGGTCTCGTTCCACAGCATCTGGCAGAAGGTCTGGTACGAGAGCTACGAGCAGCCCGACTACGTCTGGCAGTCGTCGGCCGCGAACGCGGACTTCGAGCCCAAGTTCAGCCTCGCGCCGCTGACCTACGGCACGATCAAGGCCGCGACCTACGCGATGCTGGTCTCGGTGCCGCTGGCGATCCTGGGCGCGATCTTCAACGCCTACTTCATGTCGCCGCGCATGCGCACCATCGTCAAGCCGACGATCGAGGTGATGGGTGCGCTGCCGACCGTCGTGCTGGGCTTCCTCGCCGGGCTGTGGCTGGCGCCGCTGGTCGAGAACAACCTGGCCGGCGTGCTGATGAGCATCGTGCTGCTGCCGCCGGCGATGATGCTGGGCGCGTGGTTGTGGCACCTCGCCCCCGAGGCCCTGCGGTCGCGCGTCGCGCCAGGCTGGGAGGCCGCGCTGCTGATGCCGTTCCTGGCCTTGGTCGTCTGGCTGCTGCTCGCCGTCGGCCATCCGATCGAGGCCGCGCTGTTCGGCGGCGACCTGCCGAACTACCTCAGCAACGAGCTGGGCATCGGCTACGAGCAGCGCAACTCGCTCGTGGTCGGCATCGCGATGGGCTTCGCGGTCACGCCGACGATCTTCTCGATCGCCGAGGATGCGATCTTCAGCGTGCCCAAGTCGCTGACCAGCGGCTCGCTCGCGCTCGGCGCGACACCCTGGCAGACCCTGGTCGGGGTCGTGCTGCTGACTGCCAGCCCGGGCATCTTCTCGGCCGTGATGATCGGGCTGGGTCGGGCCGTCGGCGAGACGATGATCGTGCTGATGGCCACCGGCAACACCGCGGTGATGGACTTCAGCATGTTCACCGGCTTTCGCACGCTGTCGGCCAACATCGGGGTCGAGATGCCCGAAGCCGGGGTCGGCGAGACGCACTACCGGCTGCTTTTCCTGTCGGCGCTGGTGCTGTTCGCGTTCACCTTCGTCGTCAATACCGTCGCCGAACTGGTGCGCCAGCGCCTGCGCGAGAAGTACCAGACGATCTGACGGGGGCATGACGATGCGCGACTGGTTCAAGAGCGGCACCCCGTGGATCTGGGTCACTGCCGGCGCGGTCGCGCTGTCGGTGCTGGCGGTCGTGGGCGTGCTGGCGCTGACCGCGCTGCGCGGTCTCGGCCACTTCTGGCCCAAGCCGGTCGTGCAGACGAGCTTCCAGGAGCGCGACGGATCGCGCTCGAGGCTGGTCGGCGAGCTGCGCGAGCAGGAGACGGTGGCCGTGCGCCGGCTGCGCGAGGCCGGCTTCGAGATCCCGGGCGACGAGCCCTTCGTCGAGCGCGCCCTGTTCAAGATGGGCAACCGCGACCTCACCGGCGTCGACTTCCGCTGGTTTCCGCTGCCGCTGCTGGGCGAATTCAGCTACCCGCCGGACCTCGTCACGGTCGAGCGCCACGAGTGGGGCAACTTCTACGGCCAGCTCGTCGCGGTGAAGGAGGGCGGCCAGGTCGTCGCGCGCGGCGAGCAGGCCTGGCCCGCGCTGGTCGAGCGCACGCGCCGCGCGCGCGCGCTGTTCGACCGCATCCACCGGATCGAGAGGCGCGACATCGGCCGCATCAACTTCCAGATCGAGCAGCTTCGCCTGCAGGCGCGGCGGCTCGAGCTCGCCGGCACGCACAGCGTCGAGGCCAAGGCGCGCCTGGATGCCGAGCGCACGCGCCTGAACGGCGAGTTCGCCGCGCTGCAGTCGCAGATCCAGACGCTGCGCGACGAGATCGCGCGCGACAGCATGGTCGCCGCGGTGATGGACGGGCGCGAGGTCGAGGTCCCGCTGGCGAAGGTGGCCGACGTCTACCGCCCGAATGCGATGAGCCTGCCGCAGAAGGCCTGGCACTATGCGCGCAAGTTCGTCGAGTTCGTCGCCGACGACCCGCGCGAGGCGAATACCGAAGGCGGCATCTTCCCGGCGATCTTCGGCACCGTGATGATGGTGTTGCTGATGTCGGTCATCGTCACCCCGTTGGGGATCATGACGGCGATCTACATGCGCGAGTATGCGAAGCAGGGGCCGCTGATCCGCGTCATCCGGATCTCGGTCAACAACCTCGCCGGGGTGCCGTCGATCGTCTACGGCGTCTTCGGCCTCGGGTTCTTCGTCTATGTCCTGGGCGGCAACATCGACCGGCTGTTCTACGCCGAGGCGCTGCCGGCGCCGACCTTCGGCAGCCCGGGCCTGCTGTGGGCCTCGCTGACGCTGGCGATCCTGACGCTGCCGGTGGTCATCGTCGCCACCGAGGAAGGCCTGGCGCGCGTGCCGCGCTCGGTGCGCGAGGGCAGCCTGGCGCTGGGCGCGACCAAGGCCGAGACGCTCTGGCGCACCGTGCTGCCGATGGCCAGCCCGGCGATGATGACGGGCCTGATCCTGGCGGTCGCGCGCGCCGCCGGCGAGGTCGCCCCGCTGATGCTGGTGGGTGTCGTCAAGCTCGCGCCGGCGCTGCCGCTGGACAGCTTCTTCCCCTATCTGCACCTGGAGCGCAAGTTCATGCACCTGGGCTTCCACATCTACGATGTCGGATTCCAGAGCCCGAACGTCGAGGCCGCGCGGCCGCTGGTCTACGCGACCGCGCTGCTGCTCGTGGTCGTCATCATGGTGCTCAACGTCGCCGCGATCCGCCTGCGCAACAACCTGCGCGAGCGCTACCGCGGCCTGGACAACGTCTGATGCGCGCCCCCGCGCGCGACAATCCACCGCCTGGAAGGACGCCCCGATGAATGCCTTGTCCGAAGCGGCCACCGAGCGCGCCCGCATCGAGACCGTCGTGCCCGAGCGCGCGCGCGAGGTGGCACCGCTGGCCGACCTCGAGACCGCGGTATCGGTGCGCGGGCTGGACCTCTTCTACGGCGCCAAGCAGGCGCTGTTCGACGTCAGCCTGGACATCCCGCGCGGCCACGTCGTCGCCTTCATCGGCCCCAGCGGCTGCGGCAAGTCGACGCTGCTGCGCTGCTTCAACCGCATGAACGACCTCGTCGACAACTGCCGCATCGAGGGGCAGATCCTGCTCGACGGCACCGACATCCACGACCGCGCGATCAACGTCGCCCAGCTGCGTCGGCGCGTCGGCATGGTATTCCAGAAGCCCAACCCGTTTCCGAAGTCGATCTACGAGAACGTCGCCTACGGGCTGCGGCTGCTCGGCGTCAGGAACCGCGCCCAGCTCGACGAGACGGTCGAGCGCGCGCTGAAGCAGGCGGCGCTGTGGGACGAGGTCAAGGACCGGCTCGACGCCAGCGGGCTGAGCCTGTCGGGCGGCCAGCAGCAGCGGCTGGTGATCGCGCGCGCGGTCGCGCTCGAGCCCGAGGTGCTGCTGCTCGACGAGCCATGCTCGGCGCTGGACCCGATCTCGACCGCCAAGGTCGAGGAGCTGTTGCACGAGCTCAAGCACAAGTACACGATCGTCATCGTCACCCACAACATGCAGCAGGCGGCGCGCGTGTCGGACTTCACCGCCTACATGTACCTGGGCAAGCTGATCGAGTACAGCCCGACGCGCGAGCTGTTCATGAAGCCGAAGAAGCAGGAGACCGAGGACTACATCACCGGCCGCTTCGGCTGATGCGGGCGGGACGACGGAGGCATTCATGAACGACAAGCACGCGCATATCTCCAGCCAGTTCGACGCCGAGCTGCGCGACGTCTCGTCGCGCGTCCTCGCGATGGGCGGGCTGGCCGAGGCGCAGGTCGCGCAGGCGATCTACGCGCTGACGAACTTCAGCGGCGAGACCGCGAGCCAGGTCCTGCGCCAGGAAGAGCGGCTCAACCACCTGGAAGTCGAGATCGACGCCGACCTGCAGCGCATCATCGCGATGCGCCAGCCGACCGCGGTCGACCTGCGGCTGCTGATCGCGGTCTCCAAGGCCACCGGCAACCTCGAGCGCGTCGGCGACGAGGCGGCGCGCATCGCGCGCACCGTGCAGCGGCTGATCGGCGCCGGCGTCTCGACGCGCATGCGGCTGCCGGTGGCCGACCTCGCGTACGAGGCCGAGCTCGCGGTCGCGCAGCTGCGCAAGTCGCTCGATGCCTTCGCGCGGCTCGATGTCGCGCAGGCGCTGGACGTGCTCAAGCACGACGACCAGATCGACCAGGAGTTCGACGGCCTGATGCGCAAGCTCGTGACCTACATGATGGAGGATCCGCGCACGATCTCGTCGGCGATCGACCTCGTCTTCGTCGCCAAGGCGATCGAGCGCGTCGGCGACCACGCGAAGAACCTCGCCGAGTCGACGATCTACATCGTCAAGGGCGCCGACGTCCGCCACGCCTCGCTGCCCGAGGTCGAGGACGTGGTCCGGTGAAAGGAGTGCGCGCATGAGCAGCATCCTCGTCGTCGAGGACGAGGCCGCGATCGCCGAGCTGGTCTCGATCAACCTGCGCCACGCCGGCTTCGACGTCACGATCGCGGCCAGCGCCGACCAGGCGCAGGCGGCGGTCGACGCGGTGCTGCCCGACCTCGTGCTGCTCGACTGGATGCTGCCCGGGCAGTCCGGGCTGGCGCTGGCCAAGCAGTGGCGGGCCTCGGCACGCACGCGCGAGCTGCCGATCATCATGCTGACCGCGCGCGGCGACGAGGCCGACCGCGTCGCCGGGCTCGACGCCGGCGCCGACGACTACCTCGCCAAGCCCTTCTCGACCAAGGAGCTGCTCGCGCGCATCCGTGCCGTGCTGCGGCGCAAGGCGCCCGAGGCGCTGGACAGCGCGGTCGAGATCGAGGGCCTGAAGCTGGACCCGGCGACGCGCCGCGTCACGCGCGAGGTCGACGGCACGCTGCGCGAGCTGAAGATGGGCCCGACCGAGTTCCGCCTGCTGCACTTCTTCATGACGCACCCTGAGCGCGTGCACAGCCGCACCCAGCTGCTCGACCGCGTCTGGGGCGACCACGTCTTCATCGAGGAGCGCACGGTCGACGTCCACGTCAAGCGGCTGCGCGAGGCGCTGCAGCCCGCCGGCTGCGCGCGGCTGATCGAGACCGTGCGCGGCGCCGGCTACCGCATGGCGCAGCGCCTGGTCGCCACTGCCGGCGGCGGGGACTGACGGCTGGCGCCGCGCCGCTGACGATGGACTGGCCGACCGCCCGCGTGCTGGCGCTGCTGGCGGCCCTGGCCTGCGGGGCCGCCGCCGGTGGGCTCTTCGGCACTGTGCTGGATGCCGGCGCCGCGGGGGCGCTGCTGGGTGGCGCGGCGGCGGCGCTCGCGCTCGCGCTGCGCGACGGCCGCCGGGCGCGGCGCCTGCTGCAATGGCTGCGCGACCCCGAGGCCGGGACCGCGCCAGAGTCAGGGGTGTGGGGCGATATCGCGCAACTCGTGCAGCGGCTGCAGCGCGGCCACGCGCAGGCCTTGCAGGCCGAGCGCGAGCAGCGCGCGCGCTTCCTGGCCGCGATCGACGCCTCGCCCAACGGCGTGCTGCTGCTCGACGCCGAGGACCAGATCGCCTGGTGCAACCGGGTCGCGGCGGACCACCTCGGGCTGGACCCGCTGCGCGACCTCGGCCAGCGCGTCACCCACCTGGTGCGCGCGCCGGGATTCGTCGACTGGCTGCAGCAGCGCGACGCGCCGGCGTTGACGCTGGCCGCACCGGACCAGCGCGGCACGCTGTTCGTGCAGGCGCGCGGCTTCGGCGACGGCCAGCGCCTCGTGCTGTCGCAGGACATCACCGAGCGCGAGCGCGCCGATGCGATGCGGCGCGACTTCGTCGCCAACGTCTCGCACGAGATCCGCACCCCGCTGACGGTGCTGGCCGGATTCGTCGAGACGATGCAGACGCTGTCGCTGACCGAGGCCGAGAGGCGCCGCGTGCTGCAGCTGATGGCGCAGCAGACCGAGCGCATGCAGCTGCTGGTGGCCGACCTGCTGACGCTGGCGCGGCTCGAGGGCAGCCCGCGGCCACCGAGCGACCATTGGGTGCCGCTGGCGCAGCTGTTCGAGCGCGCCGCCGGCGACGCGCGCACGCTGTCGGCCGGGCGGCACTGGATCGAGGTCGCCGCGCCGCCGGCGGTCGAGGTCGCCGGCCACGAGGGCGAGCTGCTCAGCGCGATCGGCAACCTGCTGGGCAATGCGGTGCGCTACACACCCGACGAGGGTCGCATCGACCTGCGCTGGATCGAACGCGCCGACGGCGGCGCGGTCGAGGTCGCCGACACCGGGATCGGCATCGCGCGCGAGCACCTCGCGCGGCTGACCGAGCGCTTCTACCGCGTCGACGCCAGCCGCGCGCGCGAGACCGGCGGCACCGGGCTCGGGCTCTCGATCGTCAAGCATGTGATGCAGCGCCACGGCGGCGCGATCGAGATCTATAGCGCGCCCGGCAAGGGCTCGCGCTTCAGGCTCGTCTTCCCGCGCGCGCGGCTGCGCGGCGCAGGAACGCTCAACGCGCCGCGGTCGCCGAACGCCGCCACACTGCCGTGAGCTCGTCACGCTCGGTCGGGCGGCGCAGCACGGCGTGCAGCGCCCAGCCCGGCGCGGGCGGCGGCGGCAGCGCCGCCGAGCGGCGGTCGACACGCTGCACCGTGAGCCGCCAGTTGCAGCGCTGCGCCGCGTCCGCGGTGGCGTCGACGCGCCAGCGCCCGTGCACCTCGAGCGCCGCGACCAGCCCCGGCGACAGCTCGGCGGCGGCGAGGCAGCCGTCCTCGAGCGCGGCCAGTTGCGGGCGCAGCGCATCGACCCAGGGCGCGGCGCTGCGTGCGTGGTCGAGCAGCGGGCGCCACAGCGTCATCAGCAGCAGCCAGGTCAGCGCGACGCCGCCGGCCGGCAGCACCATGCTCTTCCAGACCGCCTCGCGATGGCGGCCGCTGCGCCAGCGCACCAGCCAAAGCCAGGCCAGCGTCGCCAGCGCCGCGAGCGCCAGGTCCGGGGCCCCGAAGTCGGGCGTGAAAGCCGGCGCGAGCCGTGCGACATTGGCCGCCGGCTTGGCCGGCACGCCGGTGTGCAGCGAGGCGTAGACGACCCAGATCGCCAGCGCGCTGGCGCTGAAGAACAGCATCGAGAACCAGTCGATCGCCGCGCTCGCGCTGCGCCGCAGCGTCGGCAGTGCAAACGCCGCCAGCACCGCGGTCGCGGGCAGCGCCAGCAGCAGCGCGCGATCCGAGCCGCGCAGCGCCAGGTTGGCGAGCAGCGCGGCCAGCGCGAGCACGAGCGGCACGGCGACATGGCGATGGTGCAGGTGGCCGCGCCAGCGCCACAGCGTCCACAGCACCGCGGGCCAGACCGGCCAGAGGAACCAGGTCCACTGGCGCGCGACCGACCCGAAGTCGGCCACCGACCAGGCCCCGGCGATGCGCCAGCGCCAGCTTCCGGCCGCGAGCGCGGCCAACGCCGCCAGCGCGGTCGCCGTCGCGACCCAGCCGGCGATGCGGCGCACATCGTCGAACGACGAGCGCGCGCAGACTAGCGCCGCCCCGCTGCCCATCACGAGCGCGACCGTCGGCGCCCCCGATGCCGCCAACACTGGCAGCGCCGCCAGCAGCACGGCGCGTGCGCCGCGCGGGCGGAACGGCGCGGCCCCCAGCGCCCACATCAGCGCTGCCACCGCGGCGAGCTGCGCCAGCTCGGGGGTCGTCTCGTGACCGAGCTGCAGCAGCCCGAGCGAGGCGATCAGCGCCAGCACGGCGGCATCGGCGACGGCGCGCGCATAGTCCACCGGCTCGGCCTCGCCGCCGAAGGCGAACGCGACCGGCTGCGCCGCGTCGGTGCGCGCGAGGTGGAAGCACGCATACCAGGTCAGCGCCAGCGTCGCCGCCAGCAGCAGCGCGAACGGCAGCCTCGCCGCCAGCGGGCCGCCGAGCCAGGGCCCGAGCGCGGCCACCGCGACCGCGCCCAGCCAATGCGGCAGCAGCGCGGCGTCGGCCGCAACGCCGCCCAGCGTCGGCGCCAGCCACGAGCTGCGGCCCTCGGCCATCGCCGCCATCAACCCGTAGGCGGCCAGATCCGCATTGCGCCAGGGGTCGCGCCCGAACAGCCCCGGCAGCACGTAGGCCGCGCACAGCAGCAGCAGCGGCACGCGCGGCAGCCGGCGCGCGGCGCGCCGCGTCACGAGGGCAGGGCTGGGGCGGCTCACGGCGCGCCGATCATGTCACGCGTGCCGCGGCGCGCGACGGGCGTGAAAAAGGCAGCCCGCGGCTGCCCTGTCCCGATTTCGCCGCCTGCGCCCGGGTCGGGCGCGCGGCCTCACTTCTTGATGCCGACGCGCGCGAACTTGTTGCGGAACTTCTCGACCCGGCCGCCGAGGTTGTCGACGCTCTTCTGGGTGCCGGTGTAGAAGGGGTGCGACTCGCTGGTCGTCTCGAGCTTCATCAGCGGCAGCTCGCGGCCGTCGTCGAGCTTGATCTTCTCCTTCGTCTGCACCGTCGAGCGGGTGACGAACTGGAAACCGTTGGACAGGTCGACGAAGCAGACCTCGCGGTATGCCGGATGGATGCCTTCTTTCATGGGAGCCTCGCACGAAGGGCCGGGAGCCACGCCGCGGAATGCGGCGCACTTGCCGATGGAGGAAAAGCGCGCATTTTAGCTCACCCACCTCGGCGCATCATGTCGAAGAAGTCCAGGTTGTTCTTCGACGCCTTCATCTTCTCGAGGATGAACTCCATCGCCTCGATCTCGTCCATCGGGTACAGCAGCTTGCGCAGGATCCAGGTCTTCTGCAGGATCTCGGGCTTGAGCAGCAGTTCCTCGCGCCGCGTGCCGCTCTTGTTGAGCAGGATCGACGGGTAGACCCGCTTCTCGCTCATCCGGCGGTCGAGGTGGATCTCGCAGTTGCCGGTACCCTTGAACTCCTCGTAGATGACCTCGTCCATCTTCGAGCCGGTATCGATCAGCGCGGTGCCGATGATCGTCAGGCTGCCGCCTTCCTCGACGTTGCGCGCGGCGCCGAAGAAGCGCTTCGGGCGCTGCAGCGCGTTGGCGTCCACACCGCCGGTGAGCACCTTGCCGGAGGATGGCAGCACGTTGTTGTAGGCGCGTGCGAGCCGGGTGATGGAGTCGAGCAGGATGACGACGTCCTTCTTCAGCTCGACCAGCCGCTTGGCACGCTCGATCACCATCTCGGCGACCTGGACGTGGCGCGCCGCCGGCTCGTCGAAGGTCGAGCTGATGACCTCGCCGCGCACCGTGCGCTGCATCTCGGTCACCTCCTCGGGCCGCTCGTCGACCAGCAGCACGATCAGGTGCACGTCGGGGTAGTTGCCGACCAGCGCATGCGCCAGGTGCTGCATCATCATCGTCTTGCCGCTCTTGGGCTGGCTGACGAGCAGCGCGCGCTGGCCCTTGCCGATCGGGGCGATGAGGTCGATGATGCGGCAGGTGATGTTCTCGTCGGCCTTGATCTCGCGCTCGAGCCTGAACTGTTCCTTCGGGAACAGCGGGGTCAGGTTCTCGAACATGATCTTGTGCTTGTTCTGCTCCGGCGTGACCCCGTTGACGCGGTCGACCTTGACCAGCGCGAAGTAGCGCTCGCCGTCCTTGGGGACGCGCACCTCGCCCTCGATCATGTCGCCGGTGTGCAGGTTGAAGCGGCGGATCTGGCTGGGCGACAGGTAGATGTCGTCGGTCGACGCCATGTAGCTGGCCTCGATCGAGCGCAGGAAGCCGAAGCCGTCGGGCAGCACCTCGAGCACGCCGTCGCCGAAGACCTGCTCGCCGGCCTTGGCGCGCTTCTTCATGATCGCGAACATCAGCTCCTGCTTGCGCAGGCGCGCGACGTTGTCGATCTCCAGCGCCTCGCCCATCGCGATGAGCTCGGAGACATGCTGCGATTTCAGTTCGGACAGATGCATCGGGGATCACCCTCCCGGGGTGTGGGGCCTGCAGGGCGAGGGCCGCGCATGGGCGACGCACTCGCCTCCTGGACCGGCAGCCCGGCGGGCTGCGCTCGCGCGCTCGCCGACGCGCAGACGGGGGAAAGGCCAGGGACGGGAGCCTGTCGCGCGCGCCGTCGAGCCGGGGAGGCTGCTCGCGCGAAGGCACTGCACCGCTCGCTCCGCGTCCCGGCTCGGCGCCGGGCGCGGCCGCGGTGCGACGGATTATAGGTGCGCGTCGAGGAAGGCCGCGAGCTCGGCCTTCGGCTTGGCGCCGACGAGCGAGCGCACGAGCTCGCCGTTCTTCCACAGCTGCAGCGTCGGGATGCCGCGGATGCCATGCTGCGCCGGCACCGTCCGGTTCTCGTCGACGTTCATCTTCGCGATCTGCACCCGGCCTTCGTAGGTCCTGGACAGCTCGTCCAGCACCGGGGCGATCATCTTGCACGGGCCGCACCACTCGGCCCAGTAGTCGACCAGGACCGGCTTGTCGGCCTTGACGACCTCGGCGTCGAAGGTCTGGTCGGTGACATGCTTGATCAAATCACTGCTCATGGGCCTTTCTCCGTGACCTGCACGCCGCAGCGGGGCAGGGCGATTCCATTCTGACACAAACCGCCCGCTCGCCGCGCCGCCTGCGCCGGCGCAGGCGCGGCGGATCTGCACGCGCATCGGACGGCTTCTCGGCGCACCGCCGGCGTCGACGCGCGGGTCCAATCCGGGTCAGATGAGCCTGCCTGCGGCCGACCACGACCTGAACGCCGGCGCCAGCGCGGCGCCGGGGCACGCGCGTCCGGTGCACCGCTTCGGGCGCTTCGAGCTGCTCGCGCTGCTCGGCAAGAGTGCGCGCAGCATGGCCTGGCGCGCGGCCGACCCGCGAACGCGGCAGCCGCTGGTGCTGGTGCTGCCGCGCCAGCAGCCTGGCGCCGCGCTCGAGGTCTGGGAAGCCGCCGTGCGCAAGGCCGCACGCGTGCGTCACCCGCAGCTCGCACCCGTGGTCGGGCAGGGCGTGGTCGAGGGCTGGCCGTATGCCGCCTACGATGCGCGCGATGCGGTCACGCTCGCCGACCGGCTCGGCCCGCATGGCCATGGCGGCACCGAAGTGGCCGGCTGGGCCGCGCGGCTGCTCGAGGCGCTGGCCTTCGCGCACGACGCCGGCGTCGCCCACCACGATCTGCAGCCGCATCTGGTCCTGCTGCCCGATGCCGGCGGGCCACGGCTGATCGGGCTGGAAGTCGCGTGGGACGATTCGATCGCGGCGCTGCCGGGCCGCGGCGGGGCGGCGCTCGATGCGGCGAGCCTGGCGGCGCAGCGCGAGGCCGCGGCGCGCGATGTCGTCGCGCTCGGGCTGCTGATGCACCGCGCGCTGGCCGGCGCGCCGGCGCTCGACCAGCCCGATCTCGGGCTCGTCGCCGACACGCTGCCGCCCCGGGGGCGCGAACTGGTCCGCCTGCCCTGGGTGACGCCGCAGCCGGTCCCGGATGCGTTGCGCGTCATCGTCAACCGCGCGACCGACCGCCAGGAGCGGCGGCGCTACCGCAATGCGCGGACGATGGCACGCGCGCTGCAGGGCTGGCTGCGCACCGAGGCCGAAGGCGGCGGCGGGCCGCTGGCGCTGCTGCTGGACCGGCTGCACAGCGTCGGCCTGCTGCCGGCCTCGCCCGGCGCTGCCGACCGCGCCGCGCGCATGGCGATGATGGAGCGCGAGCGCACGAACGAGCTGGCCGAGGTCGTGCTGCAGGATATCGCGCTCAGCCTCGAGATGCTGCGCGCGGTCAACACCGCGCAGCTGCGCGGTACGCAGGTCGCCGGCACCGGACCGGTGCTGACCGTGCGGCGCGCGATCGCGATGCTCGGGCTGGACGGGGTGCGCCGCGCGGCGCTGGCGCTGCGCGCCTGGCCTGGGCCGCTCGGGCCCGAGGGCGAGACGGCGCTGGCGCGGCTGTTCGAGCGCGTGCGCCGCGCCGGCCGCGTCGCGCAGGCACTGCGCCCGGCGGGCTACGACGCCGAGGTCGTGTTCCTCGTCACGCTGCTGCAGAACCTCGGCCGGCTGGCGGTGCAGTACCACTTCCCCGACGATGCCGAGCAGATCCGGCGCCTGATGCAGCCGGCGCCACCGCTGCGCGAGGGCGAGCGCGAGGAGCCGGGGATGAGCGAGGAGGCGGCCTCGTGCGCGGTGCTCGGCACCGCGATCGAGGGTGTGGGGATCGCGGTCGCGCGCCACTGGGGCCTGGACGCGGCGGTGCTGCACATGGTCAGGCGGCTGTCGCTCGACGCGCCGGTGCACAACCCGGACAGCGACGACGACGTGCTGCGCACGGTCGCCAGTTGCGCCAACGAGGCGGTCGATGCGCTGGCGCTGCCGGCGACGGGCCAGCTGCCGGCGCTGCAGCACGTCCTCAGGCGCTACGGCCGGGCGCTGGCGATCGGCGCCAAGGAGCTGCAGTCGGCGCTCGCCGCGCGGCCGGGGGGCCCGACGTGAGCGATCGATCCGGCGGCACCGGGCTGCCCCGGCGGCCGCCCAGCTCGGGGGCTGCGGCGTGACGACGGCCGCGACGGCAGCGGTGCCGGCAGCCACGGTGCGGCGGCTCGGACGTTTCGAGCTGCGGCGCGAGCTCGGCCGCGGCGCGCAGGCCACGGTCTGGCTCGCGCGCGATCCGCACCTCGAGCGCGAGGTCGCGCTCAAGCTGCTCGACCCGGCGGCCACCGACGGCGTGCTCGCACATTGGCTGCACGAGGCGCGCGCGGTCAGCCCGCTGGCGCATCCGAACGTGGTGCCGGTCTTCGAGGCCGACACGATCGACGGCCAGCCCTGCCTCGTATTCGAGTATGTCGACGGCCCGACGCTGGCGCAGGCGCGCCGCGGCCGCGGCGGCATGCCGCCGCGCGATGCGGTGCAGCTGATGATGGGCGTGCTCGATGCGCTGGCGGAGGCGCACGCACGCGGCATCGTCCACCGCGACCTCAAGCCCTCCAACGTCCTCGTCGGCCAGGACGGGCGGCCGCGCGTGATGGACTTCGGCATCGCGGCGCATGCCGCGCGCGACGGCGACGGGCTGATCGTCGGCACCCCCGGCTACATGTCGCCCGAGGCCGCGCGCGGCGAGTCGCCGGCGCCGGCGATGGACGTCTTCGCCGCCGGCATGATGCTGGCCGAGCTGCTCGCCGGCGCCGCGCTGCTGCGCGAGCGCGACCCGCAGCGGGCGATCGATCGTGTGCAGCGCGAGGACTTCGCGCTGCCGGCGGCGGTGCCGGTCGACGACGCGCTGCGCGCCATCGTCGCGCGCGCGGTCGCGCGCGATCCGCGCGCACGCTACGACGGCGCGCGATCGTTCCACGCCGCGCTGGCCGGCTGGCTGGGCGCGGCCAGCGAGGCGGTCGAGCCGGCCGCCGGCGGCCACGGCACGCTCGAATTCCTGCTGCGGCGCATGCGCAGCAAGCGCGACTTCCCGGCGCTGTCGACGTCGATCGTCCGCATCCAGCGCGTGGCCAGCAGCGAGACCGAGAGCCTGGCCAGCCTCGCCGACGCCATCCTCGACGACGTCGCGCTGACGCACAAGCTGCTGCGCATGGTCAACACCGTGCACTTCGCCAGCGCCGGCGCGGGGTCGATCAGCACCGTCTCGCGCGCGGTCGC
Organism: Burkholderiales bacterium; assembly: GCA_016191995.1. GTDB lineage: Bacteria > Pseudomonadota > Gammaproteobacteria > Burkholderiales > Burkholderiaceae_C > Rubrivivax. Next base: position 43,438 of record JACPVA010000095.1, read on the forward strand.
GCTGGTGGGGTTCGCCGGCATCCGCAACATGGCGCTGTCGGTCGTGCTGCTCGAGCATATGCACGACAAGCAGCACCAGGCGCAGATCCGCGAGGAGTACCTGCGCGCGCTGATGACGGGCACGCTGGCGGCGCAGATGCTGACCGGCGCGCGCGAGGCCGAGGAGGGCTTCATCGGCGCGATGTTCCAGAACCTGGGGCGGCTGCTCGTCGAGTACTACTTCCCGGACGAGGCGCAGCAGATCCGCCAGCTCGCGCCGCAGGGCGGCGAGGCGGCGCGCGACGGCGCCGCGGTCAAGGTCCTGGGGCTGACCACGGGCGAGCTCGGCCTGGGCGTCGCGCGAAGCTGGGGATTGCCGGCGCCGCTGCTGCGCGCGATGGACCGGCCCGAGGGCGATGCGCCGACACGGGCGTTGCCGGCCGGTGCCGAGCGCCAGCGCTGGGCCGGCCGCGCCGCGGGTGAACTGACCGACCTGATGCTCGCGCAACCCGGCGCGATGCCGCGCGCGCAGCTTGCGCGCCTGGCCGAGACCTACGGCGGCGCGCTCGGCCTGCGGCTGCCGGCGATCGAGGCCGCCGCCGAGGGCGGGCGCACGCGCTTCGCGACCCTGGTCGACGCGCTGGGCGTGGCCGTGCCGCGCGCTGAGGTCGCGCACCGGCTGCTGCCGCCGCTGGCCGTGGATCTGCCGGCCCCTCCCGCCGGGTCGACCCCAGCAACGGCCGGGGACACGCTGGCCGGCCATGCGCTGGCGCCGACCGCCGTACTGCCGCCAGCGCCGGCCGGCGAGGCGCCGCGCATCTCGGAGCCTGCCCGCACGGGCGAACGCGCAGCGCCGGCCTCGCCCTCGGCACTGTCGCCGGCTGCAACGCCGGCTCCAGGCGCCGGCGTGCCGCGGCTGGCCGCGGGCGTGCAGGCGATCACCGACCGCATGGCGATCGAAGACTTCCGGCTCGACGAGGTGCTGCGCATGGTGCTGCAGACCCTGCACGACGCGCTCGGCCTGCAGCGCGTGCTGCTGTGCCTGCGCGACCCGGCGCGGCATACGCTGACCGGGCGCTTCGGCCTTGGACGTGATGCCGCGTCGCTCGCGCCTCGCTTCGAGGTGCCGCTGCGGACCCCGCCTGGCAACTCGCCGGACCTGTTCGCCGCCGTCTGCGCCAAGGGGGTCGACACGCTGATCGCCGATGCCGCGGCGCCGGCGATCGCCGCGCGGCTGCCGGCCTGGTTCGCCCGCCACGTTCGCGCGCCGACCTTCGTGCTGCTGCCGCTGATGCTGCGCGGCGCCTGCTTCGGGCTGATCTATGCCGACCAGGCGCGCGCCGGTGCGATCGCGCTCGACGAACGCGAGCTGGCGTTGCTGCGCACGCTGCGCAACCAGGCGGTGATGGCCTTCAGGCAGTTCGACCGCGGTTGAGATGAAACCCCCACGCTCACTGCGTTCGCTGCCCCCCAAGGGGGCGCTTGCTGCGGACCGGCGAAGCCGGATCCGCGCAAGGGCTTGGCTGGGCCGGTTTCAGGCGTCGTGGGTGGCGTGGTCGCGCCATGGATAACTGAAGAGGCGGGCGCGGCGCGAGCCGCGCGCCGCTCGCGCCCGGGGGCGCGTCGTGGGTGACGAGCCTGACCCCGGCACTGGTCGCAACGCTTAGGGCTGCTTGGTTCCCCACCTGACCCGGTTGGGCGCGCTTCCATGCGGGGAGGCCCGTCGCGATCCATTGTAGGGCAGCGTCCCGGTTGCGGCCGTGCGCCGCGCGGCGCACGGCCTGCTCGAATCGGCGCCCAGCGCCGGGCCGGATCGCGCGCGACGCGACGCGGCGCGAAGCGTTCAGCGCAACTGCAGCGCGTCGTCGCCCCAGTCCAGCCCGAGCGGCTCGATCCGCAGCCGCTTCGGCCCGGCCTCGACCTGGCCGGCGATCCACGCGTCGATGCCCTGCGCGCGCGCGACCTCGGCTGTGCGCTCGGCGTCGGCGGCAGCGACGAAGAGCGCGAAGCCCGCGCCCATGTTCAGCGTGCCCCAGGCCTGCGCATCGTCCAGATGCGCGTGGCGCTGGATGAAGCGCAGCACCGGCGGCACCGGCGGCAGCGTGTGGATGCGGTAGCCGAAGGCACCCGGGTGGCGCAGCAGCTTGCGCCAGCCGTGGCCGGTGATATTGGCGGCATAGTGCGGCACGATGCCCGCCGCCCACAGCGCCTCGGTCACCGGCGCATAGAGCGTCGTCGGCGCGAGCAGCGCGTCGCCGTAGGCGAGCCCCGGCTCGACTTCGCTCAGGTAGCCATCGGGCAGCCGCTCGGCGAGCTTGCGCGCCAGGCTCAGCCCGTTGGCGTGGATGCCGCTCGAGGCCAGCAGCACGATCGCGTCGCCGGCACCGAGCGCGTTGCCCAGCGTCAACCGCGCCCTCGGGTTGACGAGGCCGGTGCATGCGGCGGCCAGGTCGATGCGGCCGGCCTCGACGATGCCGGCCAGCGCCGGCGTCTCGCCGCCGCCCCAGGCCACGCGGCAGGTCTCGCAGGCACGCCGCCAGCCGCGCACCAGCGCCTGCGCGCGCGCGGCGTCGGCGAACCAGTCGCTGCCGCCGGCCGCCCAGTAGGCCTGCACCACCAGCGGCGTGGCGCCGACCGTGATCAGGTCGTTGACCGCCATCGCGATCGTGTCCTGCGCGATGCCCTCGTAGTAGTCGCTGCGGCCGGTGAGACGCGCCATCTCGTCGGCCACCAGCGCCTTGCTGCCCAGGCATTCGACGATGCTCGCCAGCAGAAACGGACCGACATCGACGACATACGCCGACTCGCCGCGCGAGGCCGCGACCTCGGCGAATCCGTGCGTCGCGAGCTGGGTCGCGGTGGCGGCGGCGGCGCGCTGCGCGGCGACCTTCAGCGGGTCGATCAGGTCGTAGACGACGCCGGCCTGTTCGTAGCTCAGCGGGGTGGCGGGGGGTTCGGGAGCGGTCACTTGTCGCCTCGGCGCGTAGCCCGCCGCGCGGCGCGCGCGGGGCGCCGCGGCGGGCTCGAGGCGGACATTATCGCAGGGGGGTGCCCCGTAGAATGACCGCCGATGAGCTACGTCGTCCTGGCCCGCAAGTACCGGCCGCGCCGCTTCGACCAGATGGTGGGGCAGCCGCACGTGGTGCAGGCCCTGACGAACGCGCTGGCGCAGCAGCGGCTGCACCACGCCTACCTCTTCACCGGCACGCGCGGCATCGGCAAGACGACGGTCTCGCGCATCCTGGCCAAGTCGCTCAACTGCGTCGGCCCGGACGGCCGCGGCGGCATCACCGCCGAGCCCTGCGGGGTCTGCCCGGCCTGCACCGCGATCGACGCCGACCGCTTCGTCGACTACCTCGAACTCGACGCCGCGAGCAACCGCAGCATCGACGAGATCCGCGACCTGATCGAGCGTGCCGCGTACAAGCCCAGCGTCGGCCGCTTCAAGGTCTTCATGATCGACGAGGCGCACCAGCTGACCAAGGACGCGTTCAACGCCCTGCTGAAGACGCTGGAAGAGCCGCCCGAGTACCTCAAGTTCGTGCTCGCGACGACCGACCCGGAGAAGATGCTGCCGACGGTGCTGTCGCGCTGCCTGCAGTTCAACCTGCGCCCGATGGCGCCGCAGACGGTGCAGGAGTATCTGGCCGGCGTGCTCGCGGCCGAGAGTGTGGCGGCCGAGCCGGCGGCGCTGCGCTTGCTCGGACGCGCCGCGCGCGGGTCGATGCGCGATGCGCTGTCGCTCGCCGACCAGGCGATCGCCTATGGCGGCGGCCGCATCGACGAGTCGGTCGTGCGCGCGATGCTCGGTGTGGCCGACCATGCGCAGGCCGCGGCGCTGCTGCAGGCGGTCGCGGCGCGCGACGGCGCGGCGCTGCTGGCCGGCGTGCAGGTCTTGCGCGAGACCGGCGGCTCGGCCGCGGCGACGCTCGAGGCGATGGCCACGCTGCTGCAGTCGGCCGCGGTCGAGCAGGCGGTGCCGGGGGCGATCGACGAGGCCGACCCCGACACCCCGGCCGCGCGCGCACTCGCCGCGGCGCTGCCGGCCGACGAGCTGCAGCTCGTCTACAGCATGCTGCTGCAGGGCCGCGGCGAGCTCGCGCTGACCGGCGACGACTATGCCGCGCTGACGATGGTCCTGTTGCGGCCGTTCGCCTTCGCACCGGCTGCCGCGCCGGCGCCACAGGCCGCGCCGCGCCCGCAGCCCTTGCGCGTCAGTGCGGTGGCCGTCACCGCGGTACGGCCGGGCGCGGCGGGGCGCGCCGCCGGCCCCGCCGAGGCGGCGGGGGACGAGGCGCGCGCGAAGCTGGCCGGC
>JACPVA010000082.1 GCA_016191995.1 Burkholderiales bacterium
GCGCACGGCCGGCCCGGCATCCGCGCCCGGGGCGCCGGCGCCAGCGATGACGGACACACCCCACGCCGGGTCGGCCGCGCCGGGATCGACCGCGCTGCCGGCGCCGCAGGACCGCCGCCGGCCGGCGCGCCTCGGCCAGGGGCAACGCTGGCGCGACGACCTGGCGGTCGGCGCCGCGATGACGCTGCTGGCGCTCGGGCTGGCGCTGGGCCAGTGGGCCTGGCGGCTGGACCGGCTGTGGTACGACGCCACGCTCGCGTTCTGGCAGCGGCCGGCGCCGGCGGATATCGTGATCGTCGCGATCGACGATGCCAGCGTGGAGGCGATCGGCCGCTGGCCGTGGCGGCGTGCGGTGCACGCGACGCTGCTGCAACAGATCGGCCAGGCACGCCCGCGCGCGCTGCTGCTCGATCTCGTGCTCAGCGAGCCCGACCCGGACCCGGCGCAGGATGCGCTGCTGGCACAGGCACTGCAGGCGGCGTCGCCCGCGGTGCTGCCGGTGGCGCTGGTCGCGCGCCCGGATGCGCCGGGCGGGATCGGTGTGCTGGAGCCGGTCCCCGCGTTGCGCGAGGTCGCGGCGCTGGGCGCGGCCGAGTCGGCGGTCGATGCCGACGGCGTGCTGCGCCACGCCTTTCTGCGCGCCGGCCCGGCCGGCGGCACCTACCCGCACCTCGCGCTGGCGCTGCTGAACGCCGGCGGCGAGTCGCCGCATCCGGCGCTGCGCACCGACCTCGCGCCGGCGGTGGCGGCAGTGGCCGGGCGCGCCGGCGCGCGCGGGGGCGAGCGCGACGGCCGCTTCCTGATCCGCTATGCCGGCGCGCCCGGGCATTTCGAGCGCATTTCCTATGTCGAGCTGCTCGCCGGCCGCGTGCCGGCGCAACGGCTCGCCGGGCGCTATGTGCTGCTCGGCATGACCGCACAGGGGCTGGGCGATACGCTGGCCACGCCGGTCAATGCGCGCCATGAGGCGATGCCCGGCGTCGAGGTGCTGGCCAATACGCTGCACACGCTGCGCAGCGGCGACACCCTGAGCGCGGTCGCGCCGGATCGCATCGCGCTCGCCGCCGCGCTGGCGCTGCTCGTCCTGCCGGCGCTGCTGAGCCGGCTGCCGCCGCGCAGCGCGTTGCCGGTGGTCGCCGGCGCGGCGCTGGCGGTCGTGCTGGCCAGCGCGCTGGCGCTGGACGCCGGCTGGTGGTTCAGCCCCTGGGCGTTCGCGCTGCCGGCGCTGCTGAGCTACCCGCTGTGGAGCTGGCGCCGGCTCGAGCGCGCGATGCGCGTGCTCGGGCGCGAGATCGCGCGCGTGGCCGACGCCGCCGGCGGCGCGCCGCTGGAGCGGCGGCGCAGCGCGCGCCCGGCGCCGGCCGTCGATACGCTCGACGCGCGGCTCGACGCGCTGCAGCGCGCCGGCGCCTGGATGCGCGAGGCGCGGCGCTTCCTCGCCGACGCGCTCGCCGCGCTGCCGACGGCGGTGCTGGTGGCCGGCGGCGGCGGGCGCGTCGAGCTGGCCAATGCGCATGCGGCGGCGCTGTTCGAGGTCGGCTCGGCCGACGAGATGCAGGGCCTGGACCTGGCGCGGCTGCTCGCCGAATGCCGCAGCGAGGCGGCGCTCGACTGGCCGCAGGCGCTCGCCGCGGTGCGCGCCGGCGCGCCGCCGCTGGCGGTGGAGGTGCAGATGGCCGACGGCGGCAGCCAGGTCGTGCACCTGGCGGCGGTCGACCTGATGGGCGCGCCGCGCTGGGTCGTGACGATCGCCGACATCGCGCCGGTCAAGCAGGCCGAGCGCCAGCGCGAGGAGGCGCTGGCCTTCGTCTCGCACGACCTGCGCTCGCCGGCCAGCTCGATCGCGCTGCTGGCGCGCCTGCAACAGGGCGATGCGCCGCCGATGGAGGCGGCCGAATTCGCGCGCGAGGTCGAGCGCCTGGCGCGGCGCACGCTGGCGATGTCGGAGGCCTTCGTGCGCACGGCGCAGGTCGAGACGCGGCCGCTCGCGCGCCGGCACTGCGCGCCGGCGGTGCTGGTCGACGAGGCGCTGGCGGACCTGCGCGCGCAGGCGCTGGCAGCCGGGGTGCGGATCGAGGCCGATGCCGCGGGTGCGCCGGATGCGGCCGAGGTCGATGTCGAGCTCGTCGTGCGCGCGCTGGCCAACCTGGTCGGCAATGCGCTGCGCCACAGCCCGCGCGGTGGCGCGCTGCGGGTGCGCGCCGAGGCCGATGGCGCGACGCTTCGGCTGTCGGTCGACGACGAGGGCCCGGGGCTGGCGCCGGACCAGCTCGCGCAGCTTGCCGCCGGCGGCGCGGTGCGCGTCGGCCACGCCCAGGGCATGGGCCTGGGGCTGCTGTTCGCGCAGCGCGTCGCGCAGCGTCATGGCGGGCGGCTCGAGGCGGCATCGCCGGCCGTCGGTGGGGCGCGCTTCACGCTGGTGCTGCCGCGCGCTGCCCAGGCCTGAGGGGCTGGGACCCGCGCCGCGCGCCGGGCCGGCGCGAGTGCGCATCGGGCAATCCCCGACCGGCGAACCGGGCCGCGCGCGCGCGCCGATTCCGGCGCGCCGCGATGGTCGCGGCGCACCGCCCGCCCTACGCTTCGCGGCATGATGTCGACCCCCGAGCGCGCACGGCCACCGGCACCTCCGCTGATGCGGCGGCTGGTCGCGCGCTGGCGCTCGCAGCTCGCGCCGGGGGTGCGGCGCGCGAAGCTGACGCTGCAGCCGCTCGGGCTGGACGACGCCGAGCTGGCGGTGCTGCGCCCGCTGCTGCCGGCGCTGGGCGACCGGCTCGCGCTCAGGCTCGAGCTGCAGCGCGCTGCAGGGCAGGTCGTGCTGGTCGGCGAGGCCTTCACGCGCCAGGTTCCGGCGCGCGTGCTGCAGGCCTGGTGCGCCAGCCGGCCGGTGGTCGTGCTGGGCGAGCTGCCGGTCGACGCCAGCATGCCCCCGGCGCAGGCGGCGCGCATGCTGGCGCGCCAGCAGTCGGCCCTGCTGGATCAGCTGTGCGCGCTGCCGGTCGTGCAGCGCGCTTCGGTGCTGTGGGGCGCGACCGGATGGGAGCCGGAGGTCGGCGCGCCGCTGCGCGACACCGCCGCCGCAATGGCCGACAGCGCGCTCGGCAGCGGATTCGGGCGCGACAGCGGCTTCGACAGCCGCTGGCCCGCGGGCGAGCCGCCGGCGCCGCCGTTCGACCCCGGCCAGCAGGCGATGATCCACGCCGTGCTGCGCGCGCTGGAGACGCCGCTGCACCCGCCGCTGGTCCTGAGCTACGGCCCGGAGGCGAGCCTGAGCATCGACTTCGGCGCCGGTTGCGTGCTGGTCGACCCGGCGGCGCAGCAGGCGCTGCGCGTGCGCCACGAGCTGCCGCTGCTGGCGCAACATGCGCGGCCCGGCCGCAGCGCGACGGTGCGCGACCTGCGCGAGACGGTTTGGGACCTCGGCGTCGCCGGCGCCGGCTACCGGCTGCTCGGCGAACCCGCGAACTGGGCCCACGCGAAGGTCGAGGACGCAGGGCTCGCGCAGCTGCCGGGCTGCACCCGGCTGCCACGCCACCTCGAGCTCGGGCGCTGCCTGATGCACGGCGGCCCGGCGACGCCGGCGGCGCTGCGCAAGCTGGCGCGCTGCAGCGTCGGCGAGTTGCGCGGCTTCCTTCAGGCGTCGCTGCTGCTCGGGATGCTGCGCTGGCAGGACGACGGCGCGCGGCCGCCGCTCAGGCCCCCATCAGCTGCAGTTGCTCGCTGAGCTGCGCCGTGTGCTGCGACCAGTAGGCGGGGCTGCCGAAGAACGGGAAGTTGACCGGAAAGGTCGGGTCGGCCCAGCGCCCGGCCAGCCATGCCGCGTGGCGCAGCATGCGCAGCGTTCGCAGCGGCTCGACGAGCGCGCGCTCGCGGTCGTCGAAGTCGGCGAAGTCCTCGTAGCCGCGCAGCAGCTCGTCGAGCTGGGCGGCCATCGCGTGCGCTTCGCCCGACAGCAGCATCCACAGGTCCTGCACCGCCGGCCCCTGGACCGCGTCGTCGAGGTCGACGACATGCGGCGCGCCATCGCCGTCGTCGGGCCGCCACAGGATGTTGCCGGCATGGCAGTCGCCGTGCAGGCGCAGCGTCGCACGCGGCGGGGTGCGCGCGAAGGAGTCGGCGATCGCCGCCACCGCGGCGTCGGCCGCGGCGCGCCAGGCCGGCAGCTCGCCGGCGCCGACGAAACCGCCGTCGAGCACGCGGTCGCGCGCCTGCGCGGCGTCGCGTGGCGGGTCCATGTGCAGCCGGTGCGTGAACGCGCGCCGGCGGCCGACCGCATGCAGCCGGCCGATGAAGCGGCCGATGCGGCGCAGCGTGCCGGCGGCGTCGGGCGGCGGCTCGCGCCCGGCGCAGCGCGCGGCGACCGCGAAGCGGTGCCCCGACGCGTGCGCCAGCGTCGGCGGGTCGCCGCGCAGCGCCACGTCGTCGGTCGCCGCCGCGAGCGCCAGCGGCGGCACCACCGGCACCTCCTCGGCCGCAAGCTCGAGCGCGAAGCCATGCTCCTCGAGGATCTGCGCATCGCTCCAGCGGCCGGGCCGGTAGAACTTGGCCACGACCACGCGCCCGTCGTCCAGGAAGACCTGGAATACGCGGTTCTCGTAGGAGTTGAGCTGCAGCAGCCGGCCGTCGCCGCGCAGCCCCACCGCATCCAGCGCTGCGAGTACCTGCGCCGGCCCGAGCCCGGCATAGTCGACCGCGTCGCTCACCGCGCGGGCTCGGGCGCCGGATCGCGCAGTCAGTGCCGCAGCGGCGCCGCCGGCTCCAGGCCGGTGCGATCGCCGTTGCGCGGCGCCAGCTCGTCGCGCGGCTCGGCGCCGCGCAGCAGGCCGCCGAACTCGCTGCCGCCCTCGCCCCCGCGGTCGGCGCCGAAGAACGAGTCCTGGAAGAAGCCCGAATCCTGCCACAGCGCATGCGCGTGGCGCGCACGAACCCCGGCGGCGCGGCGCGGCGGCGCCAACCCGAGACCGTCCGAGGCCCGCGCCGGCGTCGCCTGCGGGCCGCGCGCCGCCGCCGCGGGGTGCGGCACCAGCAGCTGCAGCTCGGGCACCGAGGGCAGGTGGTCGGCCCGGCAGCGCAGGTAGCGCACGCGGCAGGCGGCGAGCACCTTCTGCTTGATCTGCAGCGTGCGCCGCGAGACCGGGCGGTCGCCGTCGATGTCGATCGCCGCCAGCACGCGGCCGTTGGCGCTGCAGACCGCGAAGCCGACATTGGTCGCGCCCAGCAGCTCGTACCAGTAGCGCACCTGCGCCGGGTCGCTCGGCTGGCAGAAGCGCACCAGCGGCAGCTTGGACAGCACGATGTGGTGCGGCAGCGCCTCGCGCAGCTGGCGGTAGACGCGGCGCTCCTCGGCGCTGAAGACCGGGCGCGCGGTCAGCGCCCATTCGCTCGGCAGCGGTGGCGGCTCGGCGCGGCGCTGCCGCAGCAGCCACATGGCCCCGGCGCCGAGCAGCAGGACGAGCGACGCGGCGGCGATGATCCAGGCGAGGGTGTCGGCGGGCATGGGGCGTGGCGGTGATGGGCCGCGCCCGCCTGCGCCGCGGCCGCGCCCCTTGCGCGGGCCGCGGCCGTCGCCCGCGGCGGGCGTCGTTGGAGTCGTTGCGACGCCGATGCGGCAGTTTCGTGAAAACGGCGTCGCGGCGCGGGGGCCATCTTAGCCGCGCCCGGCGCGGCCGGTTGCAGGGGATGCCCCGCAATCCGGGGGGCCGCCGCGCCGGCCGGGCGAGGCGGGCATCGCCGGCCGGCGCAGGCCGGAGCAAGGCGGCGTGGCGTCAGACGCGGTCGTCGCGGCTGTCGCCGACCACCGCCAGCAGATCCTCGACCCGCCGTACCTGGCGTTTCCAGCCGTAATCGATCTCGGCCGCCTGGCTCTCCAGCAGCGCCTCCAGATGCGTGCCCAGTGTTTCCGGTGTCAGCTTCAGCACCGCCTCGGCGTCGGGCCCGGCGCGGTGCACGCTGGCGCCGGCGGCGTGCGCGATGCGCAGCATCGGCGTGTTCTCCGACAGCGCGTGGATGATCAGCGTGTCGACGTGACGGTTGCGTGCGTGCAGCACCGCACGGTCGAAGAGCCGCTGCCCGAGCCCGCGCCCGCGCTGCCGCGGCAGCACCGAGACCCCGAACTCGGCCGCGTGGCCGCCATGCGCGCCGCCCAGGTCGGCCAGGTGTGCCATCGCCACCAGCTCGAGCCGGCGGTTGAAGATGCCGAAGACCTCGTCGCGATCGAAGTCGAGCAGGTCGACGTAGCGCGCGATCTGGCTGTCGCCGGTCGCCTGGCCGAAGCGCAGGTAGCGGTCGGCATCGGGCAGCGCCAGGAGGTGCGCGAGGATGCGCGGGCGGTGGCGCGGCGCCAGCGAGCGGATCGGGATCCAGCTCGGCGGCCTGCGGGTCGCGGCGCCGGGGTCCGGGCGGGTGTCGTCGCTTGCCATCGTGTGGCCTTTCCTGGGAAACGGTGAACCCATCCTAGCGGAAAAACCTAGGGTTAACCCTCAAATGCCTGTCCAGCCCGTCGCGCCGGGGCCACGGTCGCGCGGGCAGGCGATCGCGTATACTGCTTGGCTTTCCCGGATTCGGCACGGGAGAGGATGGACGGCAGCGCGCTCTTCACGGCGTGCTGCGATCGCCAGGCGAATCGCCAAGACCGCCTCGGCCCAGCCCGGGAGGCCGCCCGCATGAAGCGGCGCCCCGGGCAGACGGCCTGCGGTCCTTGCCGGCAACCGGCGCCACGCCGTGCGGCGGTGCACCCCCGCAGGTGCGCTCGCTCGCGTGGCCGCGCCACCAGGAAGACCCTCATGAAGACCTTCAGCGCCAAGCCGGCCGAGGTGAAGCACGAGTGGTTTGTGATTGACGCCACCGACAAGGTGCTCGGGCGTGTCGCCAGCGAAGTGGCACACCGTTTGCGCGGCAAGCACAAGGCCATCTATACGCCTCACGTCGATACCGGCGATTTCATCGTCGTCGTCAACGCCGGCAAGCTCCGCGTCACCGGGGCCAAGGCGACCGACAAGATCTACTATCGACACAGCGGCTACCCGGGCGGCATCTACGGCACGTCGTTCAAGGACATGCAGGCCCGGCACCCCGGGCGTGCGCTGGAGAAGGCGGTCAAGGGCATGCTGCCCAAGGGGCCGCTCGGCTACGCGATGATCAAGAAGCTCAAGGTGTATGGCGGGCCCGAGCACCCGCACGCCGCGCAGCAGCCCAAGCCGCTCGAGATCCCGGGAGCCGCGCGATGATCGGTGCATGGAACTACGGCACGGGCCGCCGCAAGTCGTCGGTGGCGCGCGTCTTCATCAAGAAGGGCAGCGGCCAGATCACGGTCAACGGCCGCCCGATCGAGGACTATTTCGGTCGCCAGACCTCGATCATGATCTGCAAGCAGCCGCTGCTGCTGACCGCCAACGACGGCGCGTTCGACATCAAGGCCAACGTGCACGGCGGCGGCGAGTCGGGCCAGGCCGGCGCGGTGCGCCACGGCATCACGCGCGCGCTGATCGACTACGACGCCGCGCTCAAGCCCGGGCTGAGCCAGGCCGGCTTCGTCACGCGCGACGCGCGCGAGGTCGAGCGCAAGAAGGTCGGTCTGCACGGCGCGCGCCGGCGCAAGCAGTTCAGCAAGCGCTGAGACCCCACGCCGGAAGCCTCCATCCAGGCGGGCCGCGTGCCGCGGCCCGTCGCGCCGGGATCCCTCGAGCATGCGCTGGAAGCTGATCCGGCGGCGGCTGTCGATCAGCGCGCCGCGCATGATCGTTCGCAGCCACCTGCCTTGGCCGCTGCGCTGGGCGGCGCTGGCGCTGGCGCTGGGATTTTCGGCTGCGCTCGCGCTGTGGGCCTTCGAGGCCGGCAAGTCCATCGCCGGGCTCGACGCAGGGCTCGAGCGCGAGGTGCTGCAGCTGCGCGAGCAGGTGCAGGCGCTGCACGCCGAGCGCGATCGCGCGCAGGCGGTCGCGCATGCGTCGGAGGCCTTGCTGGCGGCCGAGCGCACCGCGCAGGAGCGGCTGACGGCCCAGCTGCGCCAGGCCGAGTCGCGCGCGCTGGGGCTGCAGGAGGACTTGGGTTTCTTCGAGCGGCTGCTGCCCGCCGGCGACCAGCCGCTGCAGATCCGTGCGCTGCAGGCCGACGCGCCCGCGCCCGGGCAGCTGCGCTACCAGATGCTCGTCATGCAGCCGGCGCGCGCCGCGCCGGCGTTCAACGGGCGCTACGAGATCGTGCTCGGCGGCCAGCTGGACGGCCAGCCCTGGCGCATGACGCTTCCCGACGGCGCGCGCCCGCTGGCGCTGCAGCGCTACGTTCGCGTGGAAGGCCTGATCGACCATCCGGTGGCGGCCGTGCTACAAACGGTGCAGGCGCGTGTGCTCGACGAGGCCGGGCGGGTGCTGGTGTCGCACGCGCTCGATCTCGCCCCCGCCCCATCCTCGAGGGAGTCCCTCCGATGAAGCTGTTCCGCAAGACGCAACCGCCGATCCGCAGCCTGATCAGCGAGGGCACGCGCGTGGCCGGTGAGCTGCGCTTCGTCGACGGCCTGCGCATCGACGGCGAGGTGATCGGCGATGTCGTCGCCGACCCGCAGGCCGGCAGCCTGCTGGTCGTCAGCGAGAAAGCCCTCGTGCGCGGCAAGGTCAACGCCGGGCATGTGATCATCAATGGCAGGGTCGAGGGTCCGGTGCAGTCGACCGAGGCGCTTGAGCTGCAGCCCAAGGCGCGCGTCGTCGGCGACGTCAGCTATCAGGTGCTGGAGATGCACCCCGGGGCCACGATCACCGGCGAGCTCGCGCCGCTGGACCGCCCCGAGCGGCCGGCGCTGCAGCTCGCGGCCGCGAACGACCGCTGACCGGGCGCCCCGCCGCCGCCACTGAACCCCAACTCCGCCAGGATCCGACCGATGACCGCTGCCGCCCAAGCCATGTCCCCCGTCGCCGACGAGATGCCGGTGCCGCTGGTCTTCACCGACAGCGCGGCCGGCAAGGTCGCCGAGCTGGTCGCCGAGGAGGGCAACCCCGAGCTCAAGCTGCGCGTCTTCGTCCAGGGCGGCGGCTGCTCCGGGTTCCAGTACGGCTTCACCTTCGACGAGGTCGTCAACGAGGACGACACGCAGATGACGAAGAACGGCGTCACGCTGCTGATCGACGCGATGAGCCTGCAGTACCTGATGGGCGCGGAGATCGACTACAAGGAAGACCTGCAGGGCGCGCAGTTCGTGATCCGCAACCCGAACGCGTCGACGACCTGCGGCTGCGGGTCCTCGTTCACGGTCTGAACCGACGCGTCGCCGGCTGCGCGCGGCCGCTCGGCGGGATCGCGAGGCTCAGCGCGCCGGGTACAGCGCCCCGAGCCGCCGCGGCCCCGCGCTCCCGGTGACCGCCGGGACATTCCCCGGCCGCCCGTCGACGAAGGCCTGGGCGAGCCAGGCGAAGGCCAGCGCTTCGACCTGGTCCGGCGGCACGCCGAGCTCCGCGCTGCTGCCGACCCGGACCCGCGGCAGCAGCGCGGCCAGGCGCGCCATCAGCGCACCGTTGAAGGCGCCGCCGCCGCACACCGACAGCCGCGTCGTTCCCGGCGCCAGCGCCTGCAGTGCATCGCAGGCGGCGCGCGCGCTCAGCTCCAGCAACGTGGCCTGCACACGCGCCGGCGGCAGCGCGGGCAGCCCGGCCAGCACCGCGTCCAGCCAGCCGGCGTGGAACAGGTCGCGCCCCGTGCTCTTCGGCAGCGGGCGCGCGAAGAAGGGCTCGGCGAGCATCCGCGCGAGCAGCGTTTCGTCGGCCGCCGCGCTGGCAGCCCAGGCACCGCCCTCGTCGTAGCGCTGGCCGAGGTGGCGCGCGGCCCACAGATCCATCAGCACGTTGCCGGGCCCGCAGTCCAGCCCGCGCACGCTGCCGTCGCGCCCGAGCAGCGTCAGGTTGGCGATGCCGCCGACATTGAGCACCGCGCTGTCGGCCCCCGCGCTGCCGAATCGCGCGGCGTGGAATGCCGGCACCAGCGGCGCGCCCTGGCCGCCGGCAGCCAGGTCGCGGCTGCGGAAGTCGCAGACGACGTCGATCGCGCAGGCCTCGGCGAGCCGCGCGCCGTTGAGCAGCTGGATCGTGTAGCCGAGGCCGTCGAACTCGCCGGGGCGGTGGCGCACCGTCTGCCCATGGGCGCCGATCGCGCGCACTGCCGCAGCGGGCAATGCGGCGCGCGCCAGCAGCGCATGCACGACCCCGGCGTAGCCATGCGCCAGCGCACCCGCGGCGAGTGCGGCGCGGTGCAGCTCGTCGACCCCGCCGGCGGCGTTCAGCGCCAGCAACTCGGCGCGCAGCGCATCCGGCAGCGCGTGGTGCACATGCGCGATCGGCGGCTCGTCGCGCGCCGGATCGGCGAGCACGCCGTCGATGCCGTCCAGCGAGCTGCCGGACATCAGGCCGATATACCAGCCCATGGCGCCCGCGCCGCAGCGGACGGCGGCGCGCCTACTCGGCCTCGGCCGGCGCGCCGAGCATCGACTGCGCGATCTGGAGCTGGCCCCGGTAAGCCGCGGCCTGGCGCGCGAAGGCCTGGCGCTGCGCCGCCGGCAGCGTCGGCGCCTCGGACGCGCGCGCGATCAGCCGCGGGTCCTGGTGCACGCCCTGGTCGAGGAACTCGAAGTGCAGGTGCGGCCCGGTGCACCAGCCGGTGCAGCCGACCGCGCCGATCGCCTGGCCCTGGTCGATGCGTTCGCCCCTGCGGACGTCGATGCGGCTCAGGTGCGCGTACAAGGTCTTGCGCCCGCCGGGGTGCCGCACCTCGACCGTGTTGCCGAAGCCGTTCTGCCAGCCGGCGAACTCGACCTGCCCGGCGCCGACGCTGCGGATCGACGTCCCCTTCGGCGCCGCGTAGTCGATGCCGCGGTGCTGGCGCCAGGTCTTGAAGATCGGATGCATGCGTGCGCCGAAATCCGAGCTGACGCGCGAGAACTCCATCGGGCTGGCCAGGAACATGCGCCGGCGGCTCATGCCATCGGGTGCGAAGTAGCCCCCGCGCGCGCTCCCGTCGTCGAACCAGACCGCGGCATGGGCGACCCCGGCGTTTACGAACTCGGCCGCCAGCACGCGCCCGGTGCCGCCGTTCCACGGCACCGGCTCGCCGTCGGCGCTCAGCGCCTCGTAGACGATGCTGAAGGTGTCGCCGCGGCGCAGGTCGCGATCGAAGTCGATCTCGTTGGCGAAGATCTCGGCCATCTGGATCGAGATCGCATCCGGGATGCGCGCGGAGTCGGCGGCGGCGAACAGCGAGCTGCGGATCACGCCGCTGGCCAGCCGCACCTGCGACGCCAGCTCCGCTTCCTCGGCGCGCGCCTGCAGCTGGCCGTCGAGGCGCCGCACCGTCAGCCGGGTGAAGTGGGTCCCGGAGCGGTCGGCGCGATCCGCCGGGTAGCGCGCGACCAGCTCGAGCAGCCGGCCGTCGCCGCGCGCCCGGACCTGCACCATCTTGCCGACCCGGCCGCGCAGCAGCTGGGCGGCGGTCGGGTCGCTGCGCAGGAAGCCGGCCGCCTCGTCGTCGACCACGCCCAGCCGCGCCAGCAGGCCCTCGGCGGTGTCGGTCGCGCGCGTCAGGTCGGCGCGCGTGAGTGCAAGCTCGTGCTCGGCCAGCGCGTCGAGCTGCGCCTGCAGCCCGGGCAAGGCGATCGCCTCGACGATCGTGCGCTGCGGCAGCTCGGCGGCATCGGGCGCCAGCGGGGCGATGCCGAAGGCCAGCGCCGAGAAGCCCACGCCGAGCGCGACCAGGCCGCCGTTGACGCCGCGCCGATGGCGGCGGTGGAAGTCGGCGGCGCGCTGCGCCCAGTGCTCGGCGATCGTCAAGGTATGCGCATCCAGCAGCGGCGGGTCTCGGGCCGCGGAAAACTAGAATCGAGTCTGCGAGCAGCGCGCCGGTGGGCGCCGCGGGGCGGCTTTCCGGCCCTCGGGCCGCGGGATCTGCCGCGTCGACCCGGGCGTCGCCACCCCCATGAACAGGGGGGAAAGTATATCCGCCTGCCCGACTGCATTTGTCTCCAAATTTTCCCGAATCCGACCCCCATGAGCGATCCGGCAAGCGATGCCGCCCCCCACGCCGCGCCGGCCGCGCCGCCGCCGTCCGACGCCGTGCGTCACGCGCTGGCGGTCACGCGCCGCGGCTGCGAGGAGCTGATCCCCGAGCCCGACTGGGTCGCCAAGCTGCAGCGCGCCGAGGCCAGCGGGCAGCCGCTGCGCATCAAGCTCGGGCTCGACCCGACGGCCCCGGACATCCACCTCGGCCACACCGTCGTGCTCAACAAGCTGCGCCAGCTGCAGGACCTGGGGCATACCGTCATCTTCCTGATCGGCGACTTCACGTCGATGATCGGCGACCCCTCGGGCCGCAACACGACCCGCCCGCCGCTGACGCGCGAGCAGATCGAGGCCAACGCCCGCACCTACTACGCGCAGGCCAGCCTGGTGCTGGACCCGGCGCGGACCGAGATCCGCACCAACAGCGAGTGGAGCGACGCGCTCGGCGCGCGCGGGATGATCGAGCTGGCGGCGCGCTACACGCTGGCGCGGATGATGGAGCGCGACGACTTCGCCAAGCGCTTCAAGGCCGGGCTGCCGATCTCGGTGCACGAGCTGCTGTATCCGCTGATGCAGGGCTACGACTCGGTCGCGCTGCGCGCCGACCTCGAGCTCGGCGGCACCGACCAGAAGTTCAACCTGCTGGTCGGCCGCGCGCTGCAGCAGGAATACGGCCAGGAGCCGCAGTGCATCCTGACCATGCCGCTGCTCGAGGGCCTGGACGGCGCCGAGAAGATGTCCAAGAGCAAGGGCAACTACATCGGCATCAGCGAGCCGCCCGCCACCATGTTCGCCAAGCTGCTGTCGATCAGCGACGCGCTGATGTGGCGCTACTTCACGCTGCTGTCGTTCCGGCCCGAGGACGAGATCGCGCGCCTGAAGACCGAGGTCGTCGGCGGCCGCAACCCGAAGGACGCCAAGCTGATGCTCGCGCGCGAGATCACCGAGCGCTTCCACGGCCGCGCCGCTGCCGACGCCGCCGAGGAGGACTTCGCGCGCCGCGCCGCCGGCGGCGTCCCCGACGAGATCCCCGAGCTGGCGCTGGACGGCGCCCCGCTGGCGATCGGCGTGCTGCTCAAGCGCGCCGGGCTGGTGCCGTCGACGAGCGAGGCGATGCGGCTGATCGGCCAGCGTGGCGTGCGAATCGACGGCGCGATCGTCGAGGACCGCGCGCTGCAGGTCGGCGCCGGCAGCTGCGTCGTGCAGGTCGGCAAGCGGCGCTTCGCGCGCGTGACGCTGCGCTGACCCTCGTGATGCGGGGCGCGGCCCCGGACCCTCGAACACCGCCACCGCGACACGGCCCGCGCTGCGACGCCTTCGGATGTCGCGCCGGCGCCGGTGCCGCGGCGGGCTGGGACAATCGCCACCGTGCAAGTCTCGTCCTACCTGAAGATCTCGGTCGCCGTCGCCCTGGCGACGATCGCGCTGAAGACCGGCGCCTGGTGGCTCACCGGCTCGGTCGGGCTGCTGTCGGACGCGCTGGAGTCGCTCGTCAACCTCGCCGGCGCGAGCTTCGCGCTGGCGATGGTGACGCTGGCGGCGCAGCCGCCCGACGAGGAGCATCCCTACGGCCACCACAAGGCCGAATATTTCGCCAGCGGCTTCGAGGGCGCGCTGATCGGGCTGGCTGCGATCGTCATCGTCGGGGCCGCCGTCGACCGCTTGCTGCACCCGCAGCCGCTGCAGCAGCTCGGCATCGGGCTGGCGCTGTCGGTGCTGGCGTCGGTGCTCAACGGCGCGCTCGCCTGGGCGATGCTGCGCAAGGCGCGCGCGGTGCGCTCGATCGCGCTGGAAGGCGACGCGCGCCACCTGTTCACCGATGTCTGGACCACCGCCGGGGTCGTCGCCGGGCTGGCCGGGGTGCATCTGACCGGTTGGCTGTGGCTGGACCCGCTGCTGGCGATCGGCGTGGCCGTCAACATCGGTCGCGAGGCGCTGCACCTCGTTCGGCGCTCGTGGGACGGGCTGATGGACCGCGCGCTGGAGCCCGAGGTGCAGCAGCGCATCGAAGCGACGCTCGACGGCTTCAGGCATCGTCAATCGGTGCGCTTCGACCATATCGTCACGCGCCGTGCCGGCCAGCGTCGTTTCGTCGACCTGCACATGCACATGCCCGCCGGCTGGTCGCTCGGGCGCGCAGCGGCGCTGCGCACCTCGGTCGAGCAGGCGCTGATGAGCGAGGTGCCGGGGCTGCGGGCGACGATCCAGCTGCTGCCGATCGGGGTCGAGACGCACTTCCACGATCTCGTGGACACCCCGTGATCGCGCTGCTGCAGCGCGTCGCATCGGCGCGCGTCGAGGTCGAGGGCGAGGTCGTCGGCGCGATCGGTCGCGGCCTGCTCGTCTTCGTCTGCGCCGAGCCGGGCGACGGCACGCCGCAGCTGCAGCGGCTGGCCGACAAGCTGCTCGCGCTGCGCATCTTCGCCGACGAGGCCGGGCGCATGAACCGCAGCGTCCGGGACGTCGGCGGCGGCGTGCTGGTGGTCTCGCAGTTCACGCTCGCGGCCGACACGCGCAGCGGCAACCGCCCCGGTTTCAGCGCCGCGGCGCCGCCGGAGCTGGGGCGCGCGATCTACGAGGAGCTGCTCGCCGCACTGCGCGCGCGCCACGCGCCGGTCGAGTCGGGCCGCTTCGGCGCCGACATGCAGGTGCACCTGATCAACGACGGGCCGGTGACGATCCCGCTGCACGTGGGCTGACGCTCATTCGCATCGGACCCTCGAAGGCTTTCGGCGCGTGCGGCCTTCCGCTCCCGGTCCGTAGTCTTTGACGGCCTGCTCGCATGTGGCATTCGACGACCAGCGCGAGCCGAGGCCAGCGGGTGCCCTTCCGCTCCATGTCCCCCGCCACCGGCCTTCGGCCGCTGGCTCCTCCTTTACTTACGCGGAAGGGCACCCGCTGCCCTCGGCGGGCAACGGCCCGGGTACTCGACCGTCGAATACCTTGGCCTGCCACCACCCCGGTTTTCAACCGTCGAAAACCAACACGGTGGCCTGCCGAGGGCGGCGGGTGCCCTTGACCGTAAGTAAAGGAGGAGCCAGCGGCCGCAAGGCTGCTGGCGGGGGACATGGAGGGCAAGGGTACCCGCCGCCCTCGGCTCGCGCGGTCGTGGCACGTCAGACCAGGGCGAGAGACGGTGCCAGTGGCAGCTACGTGCCGAGAGCGGCCGCCACGGATTGCGGAGGACTTGGCCGCTCGATCGTGGCGCCGCTTCGAGTACCTCAGCGTGCCGCCGCACGCAACGCGCGGCCCCAGCGCTCGATCTCGGCGGCGACGAAGCGGCGGTGGCCCTCGGGATCGAGCCGATCGTCGTCGACGACCACGGCGCCCAGGGCCTGCATGCGATCGACGAAGGCCGGGTCGCGCAGCGCGCTGCGCAGCGCGGCGTTGAGCGCGCGCACCACTTCCGGCGGCGTGCCGCGCGGTGCGTACAGGCCGTGCCAGATGCTGACGTCGAATCCCGTCAGCCCCTGCGCGTGCAGGGTCGGCAGGCCCGCGAGCGCCGGCGCGGACAAGGGCTGCGGCGTCGTCACCCCGAAGGCGCGGACGGTGCCGGCGGCGATCGGCTCGGCGGTATTCGTCGTCTGGTCGCACAGGATGTCGACATGGCCGGCGAGCAGGTCGGCCATCGCCGGCGCCGTGCCCTTGTACGACACCGTCGTCAGTCGCAGGCCCAGGCTCTGCTGCAGCAGCAGCCCGCATAGCTGCGACGCCGCGCCCGGCCCGGCATCGGCCAGCACGGCGCGCCGCTTGCGATCGCGCAGCCAGCGCGCCAGCGCGGTGAAGTCGGTCGCCGGCAGCGTGCGCCGGCCGACCAGCACCATCGGCACCTCGTTGACCATCCCGAGGTAGGCGAAGTCCGCCAGCGTGTCGTAGGGCAGCTTCGGGTACAGCGACGGCGAGGTCGCCATGCCGATGTGGTACAGCAGCAGCGTGTGGCCGTCCGGCCGCGCGCGCGCCACGCGCGCCACGCCCAGTGTGCCGCCGGCGCCGCCGACATTCTCGACCACGACCGTGCCGCCGAGCGCGCGCCCGATCGACGCCGCGAGCTCGCGCGCGAGCTTGTCGGTCGGCCCGCCGGCGGCGAACGGCACCACCAGCGTCAGCGCGCGCTCGGGGAAGGCCATCGCGGGCGTGGCCAGCGCGCTCAGCGCGGGCAGCGCTGCGCCCAGTGCAATCGCAAGGCGGCGTCTCATCGGCATCATGATGACGCGCCGGGGCCGGCCGCGTCCAGTGGCCCAGGCGCCTGTCGCGCCTGATGCGCGGTTGACGCGCGACGCGCCACCGGCCCGATGCGCCGCGTCAGCCGATGCGCCGCACGTCGTCGATCACCTTGCCGTCGTTGGGCAGGCTGCCGGGTGCGACGATCTCGACCTCGCCGCGCAGCTTGGTCACGTCGCGCAGGCTGCCGGCCAGCGCCGCGGCGAGGCCGGCCGGCGCGCCGGCGACCTCGGCGCGCAGCGTCATGCGGTCGTTGGCCATCTCGCCGTCGATCACGAGCCGGCCGCGCGCGACCTCGGGGTGGCGTTTCAGCACCTCGGCGACCTGGCTCGGGTGGACGAACATGCCGCGCACCTTGGCGGTCTGGTCGGCGCGGCCCATCCAGCCCTTGATGCGCGCGGCGCTGCGGCCGGTCGGGCAGCGCCCCGGCAGCATCGCCGACAGGTCCCCGGTGCCGAAGCGAACCAGCGGGTAGTCGGGGTTGAACGTGGTGACGACGACCTCGCCGACCTCGGGCGCTTCGCCCGCCTTCGGCGGCGGCACCGGCTCGCCGGTGCCCGGGCGCACGATCTCGACGATCACGCCCTCGTCGAGCAGCAGCCCCTCGCGCGCCGCGGTCTCGTAGGCGATCAGGCCCAGGTCCGCGGTGCCGTAGCTCTGGTAGGCGGCGATGCCGCGCGCGGCCAGCCAGTCGCGCAGCGCGGGCGGGAAGGCCTCGCCGCCGACGCTGGCCTTCTTCAGCGACGGCAGCGCGATGCCGGCCTCGTCGGCCTTCTCCAGCGCGATGCGCAGGAAGCTCGGCGTGCCGGCGTAGGCCTGCGGGCGCAGCTCGGCCATCGCCTGCAGCTGCAGCTCGGTGTTGCCGACGCCGCCCGGGAAGACCGTGCAGCCGACGGCGTGCGCGCCGGTCTCCATCATCGATCCGGCCGGCGTCAGGTGGTAGCTGAAGCTGTTGTGCACCAGGTCGCCGGCGCGGAACCCGGCGGCGTACAGCGCGCGGCCGAAGCGCCAGTAGTCGGCGCCGTCGCCCTCGGGCTCGTAGATCGGGCCGGGCGACTGGAAGACGCGCCGCGCGCCGCGCCGGCCGGCGCCTGCCGGAAGCGCCGCCCAGCCGATCGCCGAGAAGCCTCCGAAGGGGTCGCCGCCTTCGGCGCGAGCGGCCTTCTGGCGCTCGAGCAGCTCGCTCTTGCGCGTCACCGGCAGCGCCGCCAGCGCGGCGCGCGTCGTCACCGCGCGCGCATCGACGCCGCGCAGGATGCCGGCCAGCGCCGGCGCGGCCTGGGCGCGCGCGATCTGCGCCGGCAGCGCGGCCAGCAACGCGGCCTCGCGCGCCTCGGGGTCGCGCGTCTCCAGCGCGTCGTAGAACTCGCTCATCGTGCGGTCTCCGTGGGCCTCGGGTCGGTGCGCGCGGCGCGCTCCGGTGAGGCCGATCAGTCCTCGTGTTCCCAGCGGCGCAGCGCCTGGCGCACCATGTCGACGAAGCGGCGCACGTCGGCGGCGCTGGCCAGCCGGTGGCGCTGCCATTCGGGGGTCGTCGCCGGGCGCTTGGCGAGCCTGGCCTCGATGTGCTCGTCGCCCGCGGCCAGCTCGATCACCGTGCGGCCCTGCAGCTCGTAGCGCGTGCCGCGCTCGGCCAGCGGCTTCAGGTCGCGCAGCTGGCGCTTGAGCGCGACCAGCGCTTCGTCGGGCTTGAACGCGGGCGCGGGGATGGCCCAGCCGCCGAGCTCGTCGTCTGCCATCGCCGGATGCCCGCGCGTGCCGTGGCGCTGCAGCTGGGCCTGCTCAGGCCAGCCAGCGCTTGCGGCGCTTGTAGCTCTTGACGTCGCGGAAGCTCTTGCGGTCGCCGCCGCCCATGCCGAGGTAGAACTCCTTGACGTCCTCGTTCTCGCGCAACGCCTTGGCCTGGCCGTCCATCACGATGCGGCCGTTTTCCAGGATGTAGCCATAGTCGGCGTAGCGCAGCGCCATGTTGGTGTTCTGCTCGGCGAGCAGGAAGGTCGTGCCCTCCTTGGCGTTCAGATCCTTGACGATCTCGAACACCTCCTCGACGATCTGCGGCGCCAGCCCCATGCTGGGCTCGTCGAGCAGCACCATCTTCGGGTTGGCCATCAGCGCGCGGCCGATCGCGCACATCTGCTGCTCGCCGCCCGAGGTGTAGGCGGCCTGGCTCGCGCGGCGCGTCTTCAGGCGCGGGAAGTAGGCGTAGACCTTGTCCAGCGTTTCGGCCACCGCCGCCTTGCCATCCTTGCGCGTGTAGCCGCCGGTCATGAGGTTTTCCTCGATCGTCAGGTGGGCAAAGCAGTGTCGGCCCTCCATGACCTGGATCACGCCGCGGTCGACCATCTGCGCCGTGCTGAGCTTCTCGATGCGCTCGCCGCGCAGTTCGATCGACCCCTTGGTGACCTCGCCGCGCTCGCCGGCGAGCAGGTTCGACACCGCGCGCAGCGTCGTCGTCTTGCCGGCGCCGTTGCCGCCCAGCAGCGCGACGATGCCGCGCTCGGGCACCTGCAGCGACACGCCCTTGAGCACGAGGATCACGTGGTTGTAGATGACCTCGATGCCGTTGACGTTCAGAAGGACGGTGCTCATGGGCAGTCCGGTGATTCGGGTCACCGCCACGCGGTTCCGGCTTGGCCGGCCCGCTGGCGGCGCCCCTTTGAAGGACAGGCGGGCAAGCCGCCTCGTATCGGGTCAGGACTGGCAGTCTTCCGCGGTCCGACGAGTCAGCTTCTTCTCACCCGCGTAACGGTCTGCCGCCGCCTTCACCATCGGCTTGATCATCGACTCGTCGGGCTGCAGCCAGTCGGAGGTGAACTGCCACTTGCTGCCATCCCAGGTGTGGATCCGGCCCCAGGAGTCGCCGCGGTGGTCGGCGCAGCTCGTGCTGATCGGGCGCATCACGCCGCCGAAGCCGGCCGCGTCGATCTTCTTCTGGTCGATCGCGAGGTTCTCGAGACCCCAGCGCACCTGCTCGCCGGTCATCACCTTGCCCTTGCCGAAGCGCTCCTGCGCCCGCTTGATGCCCTCGGTGGCGAGGAAGGCGGTGATCGCACCGCGCATGTACAGCACCGAGCCGACCTCCTCCTTCGGGCCGGTGCCCTGGCCCTTGGCGTGCACCTCCTTCAGGATCTCCTGCGCGATCTTCGAGTTGTGCTCGGCGCCATGCTGCAGCGTCAGCGCGCTGTAGCCCTTGGCGCCGGGGCCTGCGTCCTTCACATCGGGCTCGGCGCCGGCCCACCAGACGCCGTACATCTTCTCGCGCGGGAATCCGGTGGCGATCGCCTCCTTCAGCGCGGTCGAGTTCATCACGCCCCAGCCCCACAGGAAGATGTAGTCGGGGCGGCCCTGGCGAATCTGCAGCCAGGTCGACTTCTGCTCCAGTCCGGGCAGGACGACCGGCAGCGTCTGCAGCTCGTATCCGTAAACCTTGGACGCCTCCTGCAGGTAGGGGATAGGCTCCTTGCCGTAGGGGTGGTCGGCGTAGACCAGCGTGATCTTCTTGCCCTTGAGCTTGTCGCGGCCGCCTTCCTTCTTGGCGACATAGTTGACCAGCATGTCGGCCGCGCTCCAGTAGGTGCCGAGCAGCGGGAAGTTCCACTTGAACACCATGCCGTCGGCGCTGTCGCTGCGGCCATAGCCGGTCGTCATCACGGGGATCTTGTCGACCGGCGCCTTCTCGGTCAGGGCAAAGGTGATGCCGGTGGACAGCGGCTCGAACAGCGAGGCACCGCCGTGCTTGCCCTTGAGGCGCTCGTAGCACTCCACGCCCTTGTCGGTCGCGTAGCCGGTCTCGCATTCCTCGAACAGGATCTTGACGCCGTTGAGCCCGCCCTTGGCGTTGGCGTACTTCAGGAAGTCGACGTAGCCGTTCGCCCACGGCACGCCATTCGGCGCGAAGGCACCGGTGCGGTAGCTCAGCACCGGGATGAACTGCTCCTTGGCCTGCGCGAACGCCGCCGGCGCGGCAACCAGGTTGGCGATTCCGGCAACGAGAAACGACGCGGCCAGCGCGATCGACTTGGGCTTCATGAGGATAGTCTCCTTGGTGAACGGCACCGGACGGTGCGGGCTTGGGGTGGGTAAGCGGGCGGCGGTCCGCAGCGAATGTGCTGCTTCAGGGGCGACGAGCCGCATCAGTGCGGGAATGGCCAGAGCCTGAGCTTTTCCTTGCCGATCGACCACAGACGTGCGAGTCCGTGCGGCTCGACGATCAGGAAGAAGACGATCAGCGCGCCGTAGATCATCAGCACGACATGCGAGACCGTGGCGGTATCGATTGCGAGCCCGACCGTGCGGCCGAGGGCGGGCAGTATCTGGTCGAAGGCGATCGGCAGCACGACGACGAACGCGGCACCGAAGAAGCTGCCCATGATCGACCCCAGGCCGCCGATGATGATCATGAACAGCAGCTGGAACGAGCGGTCGATGTTGAAGGCCGCCGACTCCCAGGAGCCGAGGTAGACGAAGCCCCACAACGCGCCCGCGACGCCGACGATGAACGAGCTGACCGCGAACGCGGTCAGCTTGGCATAGACGGGCCGGATGCCGATCACGGCCGCCGCGACGTCCATGTCGCGGATCGACATCCATTCGCGGCCGATATGGCTGCGCACCAGGTTCTTCGCGAGCAGCGCGAACAGCGCGGTGAATCCGAGCACGAACAGGTACTTCGCCTGCGGCGACTCGATCGGCACGCCGAACGCGCTGACGCCGGCGACCGCGACCGACCCCGAGGTCGACTCGTTGGTCAGCCACTTGACGCGCAGGAATGCCCAGTCGACGAAGAACTGCGCCGCCAGCGTCGCCACCGCGAGGTAGAGGCCCTTGATGCGCAGCGAGGGGATGCCGAACAGCACGCCGATCACGGTCGCGCACAGGCCGCCGAACAGGATCGCGACGATCGCCGGCATGCCGTCGATGCGGACGAACAGGTTGTACGCCGCGTAGGCGCCCACGGCCATGAAGCCGCCGGTACCCAGCGAGATTTGCCCGCAGTAGCCGACCAGGACATTGAGCCCGAGCGCCGCCAGCGACAGGATCAGGAACGGGATCAGGATCGCGCGCAGCAGGTAGTCGCTGGCCAGCCACGGCACGGCGACGAAAGCCGCTGCGACGATGGCGACGATCACGACCCGGTCCTGCCGGATCGGGAAGATCTGCTGGTCGGCGGTGTAGTTCGCCTTGAACTGGCCGTTCTCGCGGTAGAGCATTTGCTGGCCTGCGATGATGACTTGGTTACGGCACGCTTCGCTCAACTCGCCTTCGGCAGGTCGGCATTCACCGAGGAATCATCGATCGCGTCATACGCGATCGATGATCTTCTCGCCGAACAGCCCCTGCGGCCGCACGAGCAGGACGAACAGCACCAGCACGTAGCCGAACCAGATCTCGATCCCGCCGCCGATCTGCGAGCCCAGGTAGATCTCGGCCAGCTTCTCGCCGACGCCGATGATCAGCCCGCCGACGATGGCACCCGGCACGCTGGTCAGCCCGCCGAGGATGACCACCGGCAGCGCCTTCAGCGCGATCAGCGACAGCGAGAACTGCACCCCGAGCTTGCTGCCCCAGATGATGCCGGTGACGAGCGCGACGAATCCGGCCACGCTCCAGACGATGACCCAGATGCGGCCCAGCGGGATGCCGATCGACTGCGCCGCCTGGTGGTCATCGGCGACCGCGCGCAGCGCGCGGCCGGTGGCGGTGTACTGGAAGAATATCGTCAGGCCGACAACGAGCGTGGCGGCGATCGCGGCCGCGTACAGGTCCTCCTTGTTGACCAGCACGCCGCCTTCGAACATCGCCTCGAGCATGAAGATCGGGTCCTTCGGCAGGCCGACGTCGATCTTGTAGATGTCGCTGCCGAAGATGGTCTGGCCGAAACCGTCCATGAAATAGGCCATGCCGAGGGTCGCCATCAGCAGCGTGATGCCCTCCTGGTTGACGAGCTTGCTCAGCACCAGCCGCTCGATCACCCACGCGACGACGACCATCAGCGCCATCGCACCGACGAAGGCCAGCACATTGGCCAGCACCTTGCTGTCGAATCCCAGCAGTGCCGGGAACCACTCCGAGAAGCGCGCCATCGCCAGCGCCGCGAAGAGCACCATCGCGCCCTGCGCGAAGTTGAACACCCCGCTGGCCTTGAAGATCAGCACGAAGCCCAGCGCGATCAGCGAGTACAGCATGCCTGCCATCAGGCCGCCGATCAGTGCCTCGAGAAAGAATCCCATCGTCGGCCCTCAGTGGCTGGTGCCCAGGTAGGCGCTGATGACGTCGGGGTTGCCGCGGACCTCGTCGGGCGTGCCGTCGCCGATCTTCTTGCCGTAGTCGAGCACGACGACGCGGTCCGAGATGTCCATCACGACGCCCATGTCGTGCTCGATCAGCACGATCGTGGTGCCGAACTCGTCGTTGACGTCGAGGATGAAGCGGCACATGTCCTGCTTCTCCTCGACGTTCATGCCGGCCATCGGCTCGTCGAGCAGCAGCACCTGCGGCTCCATCGCCAGCGCGCGGCCGAGGTCGACGCGCTTTTGCAGCCCGTAGGGCAGGCGGCCGACCGGGGTCTTGCGGTGGGCCTGGATCTCGAGGAAGTCGACGATGCGCTCGACCACCGCGCGGTGCGCGATCTCCTCGCGCTCGGCCGGGCCGATGCCGAAGGGGTTGCGCAGCGCCTGCCAGAAGAGGTTGCTCCTCATCTTCAGGTTGCGCCCGGTCATGATGTTGTCGAGCACGCTCATGCCCTTGAACAGGGCCAGGTTCTGGAACGTGCGGCCGATCCCCATCTCGGCCACCTGGCGGCTGTTCATGTGGCTGAAGGTCTGGCCGCGGAAGGTGATCGATCCCTGCTGCGGCGTGTAGACGCCGTTGATGCAGTTGAGCATGCTGCTCTTGCCGGCGCCGTTCGGGCCGATGATCGCGCGCACCTCGTGCTCGCGCACGTCGAAGCTGATGTCGGTCAGCGCCTTCACGCCGCCGAAGGCCAGCGAGATATTCCTGACGTCGAGGATGACGTCGCCGCGCGCACGCGTGGCCATCAGGCGGCCTGCCTCATCGCCGGGAAGGTCTTCGCGTCGGCGATCCTCAGCGTCGCCGAGACGACGCCGCTGCGCCCGTCCTCGAACTTGACCTGGGTCTCGATGAACTGCTCGCTCTTTCCGCCGTACAGCGCGTCGACCAGCACCTGGTAGCGCTCGGCGATGAAGCCCCGGCGCACCTTGCGCGTGCGCGTGAGCTCGCCGTCGTCGGCGTCGAGCTCCTTGTGCAGGATCAGGAAGCGGCTGATCTGGCTGCCGGCGAGCTTGTCGTCGGCCGCGAGGTCGGCGTTGACCTTCTCGATGCAGTCCTGGATCAGCGCGTAGACCTCGCTCTTCTGCGCCAGGTCGGTGTAGCCGGCATACGGCAGGTTGCGCTTCTCGGCCCAGTTGCCGACCGCCTCGAAGTCGATGTTGACGAAGGCGCAGACCTTCTCGCGCTTGTCGCCGAAGGCCACCGCCTCCTTGATGAAGGGGAAGAACTTGAGCTTGTTCTCGACATACTTGGGCGCGAACATCGCGCCGTCGTTCGGCCCGCCGACGATGCGACCGACGTCCTTCGCGCGGTCGATGATCTTCAGGTGCCCGCCGTGATCGATGAAGCCGGCGTCCCCGGTGTGGTACCAGCCGTCGGCGGTCAGCACCTCGGCCGTGGCCTCGGGGTTCTTGTAGTACTCGCGCAGCAGCCCCGGGCTCTTGACGAGGATCTCGCCGTTGTCGGCCAGCTTGATCTCGACCCCGTCGATCGGTACGCCGACGGTGTCGGCCTTGGCCTCGTGGTCGGGCTGCAGGCAGACGAAGACCGCGGTCTCGGTCGATCCGTAGAGCTGCTTGAGGTTGATGCCGATCGAGCGGTAGAAGCTGAACAGGTCGGGCCCGATCGCCTCGCCGGCGGTGTAGGCCACACGCACGCGCGAGAAGCCCAGCGTGTTGCGCAGCGGCCCGTAGACGAACAGCCTGCCCAGCGCGTACTTCAGCTTGTCGATCGCGCCGACCGGCTTGCCGTCCATGATCGCCGGGCCGACGCGCCGCGCCAGCTCCATCGCCTGCTGGAACATCCAGCGCTTGAGCGCGCTGGCATCCTCCATCCGGATCATCACGCTGGTCAGCAGCCCCTCGAAGACGCGCGGCGGCGCGAAGTAGTAGGTCGGGCCGATCTCCTTGAGGTCGATCGTCACCGTCTCCGCCGCCTCCGGGCAGTTGACGACATAGCCGCAGGCCAGCCACTGCGCGTAGCTGAAGATGTTCTGCCCGATCCACGCCGGCGGCAGGTAGGCCAGCACCTCCTCGCGCTCGGTCAGCCTGTCGAAGCGCGCGCCGGCGGCGGCGCGGTCGAGCAGCGTGAAGTGCGTGTGCACGACGCCCTTGGGCTTGCCGGTGGTGCCGGAGGTGAAGAACATCGCCGCCACGTCGTGCTCGTTGCCGCGCGCGAGCTCGGCGTCGAAGCGGCCGGGGTGCGCGGCGTCGAAGCGGATGCCGGACTCGACCAGGTCGTCGATGGCCGCCAGACCCGGCTCGTCGTAGTTGCGCAGCCCGCGCCCATCGTCGTACCAGATGCGCGCGATCGCCGGGCATTCGGCGCGGATCTCGAGCAGCTTGTCGACCTGCTCCTGGTCCTCGACGAAGCCGAAGCGCACCTCGGCGTTGAGGATCGGGTAGACGAACTCGGCCGCCACCGCATCCTGGTACAGCGGCACCGGGATGCCGCCGAGCGCCTGCACGGCGAGCATCGCCGCATACAGGCGCGGCCGGTTCTCGCCGATCACGACGACATGCTCGCCGCGCTGCAGCCCGGCGTCGGCCAGCCCGCAGGCGAGCTGGCGCACGGTGCGCGCCAGTTCGGCCCAGCTCGTCGTCTGCCAGATGCCGTATTCCTTCAGCCGCAGCGCCGCCGCATCGGGGCGCTTGGCCGCGTGCTGGAGCATGAGCTGGGGAAAGGTCGACATGGCGAATGCGCCTCCATCGGGGCTGCGTGGACCGAGCGCGCATTGTGCGAAGCACTTTGACGCCGGGTTGTCGTTGCGACGACAATCCCCGGGAAGACCCTATGAGGCGTTTCCCGCGCCGTGAAGCCCGAACGCATCCCGGCGGCCGCGCTGCTGTCGCGCTCGCGCCCCGCGAGCGAGCGCGAGCTGGCCGACATCCCATGGTTCCGCCTGCTCGACGACGAGGAGCGCGCGCGCGTGCGCGCCGACCTGCGCGTCGTGCAGGTCGAGGCGGGCGAGACGATCTGCCGCATCGGCCGGCCGGTCACCTTCTGGTTCGGCCTCATCGACGGCCTGCTGAAGATGAGCAACGACAGCGCGCGCGGCCTGCCGATGACCTTCGCCGGGCTGCCGCCGGGCGGCTGGTTCGGCGAGGGCACGGTGCTCAAGCACGAGTCCTACCGCTACAACGTCGAGGCGCTGCGCCGCAGCCTGGTGGCCGGCATCACGGTGGGATGCTTCGACTGGCTGCTCGGGCGCAGCATCGCGTTCAACCGCTTCGTGATGGACCAGCTCAACGAGCGGCTCGGCCAGTTCATCGCCGCGCGCGAGATCGACCGCCTGAGCGATGCCGACCTGCGCGTCGCGCGCAGCCTGGGGGCGCTATTCCACCCGGTGCTGTACCCTGGCGTGGGGACGCTGCTGCACATCACGCAGCAGGAGCTGGGCTACCTCGTCGGGCTGTCGCGCCAGCGTGTCAACGCCGCGCTGCACGCGCTGCAGGCGCAGGGGCTGATCCGGGTCGAGTACGGCGGCGTGCGCGTGCTCGACCTCGACGGCTTGCGCGGGCAGCGACCGGCGGCCATGGCCACGCGCTGACGCCGCGGGTGGCCGGCGGCGCCGTCGGGCGAGCGCCATGCCGAGGCCCGTCAGCACCCAGCAGGCCCAGGCCGACCACAGCGTGTGGCTGACGAAATGCGCGCCGCGCGCGAGCTGCGCCCAGCCGAACAGCGCCCCGGCGGCCAGCACCGCGGCCAGGATCGCGCGCGCGGCGCGGGGTGCATGCTCGCGCCACAGGAAGTACAGGCCGAAGAATCCGAACGCCGACACCGCGTGCCCCGACGGAAAACAATGCCCCGGCCCGCCGTCGCTCGCGCCCCACCACCAGTGCGGGACATAGGGCACGGTCCCGCCGAAGGGCGTCAGGTCCCACGGGCAGCTCGACGCGCTCAGGCGCTTGAAGCCGGAGACCACCAGCATCGCGCCGAGCATGACGATCACGGCCGCGGCGCGTTCGCGGCGTGGCGGGCCTGGCCTCCAGGGGCGCAGGGCGTCCAGCGCCGCGACGGCCATCGCGCCCCAGGCCAGCGCGCGCGCGCCGTCGTGCAGCACGCTGCGCATCCAGAAGTCGCTGCGCGCGGCGAAACCCTGCGCGCCGCCGTAAAGCGCCGAGACGGCCAGGTCCAAGCCGGCGGCCTCCCAGGCCAGCAGCAGCGCGAGCGCAGCCAGCGCGATCGCCGCGTCGCGGCGCCAGGCGGCCGCCGGTACGCCCTGGGTCATCGAGCGGCGGCCACGGCGCCGTCGGCCGCGGCGCGGCAGGACGCGCTCAGGTCCCAGGCTGGGTCGTGCAGCGCGGTTCGCACATCCAGCAGTCCGAGCAGGGTGTGGAACAAGTGGTCGTGCGCGAGCGGGCCGGCGGCCTGGCGTTGCAGCGCGGGTCGCAGACATCCTGCGTCGAGGCCGGCGGCGCGCTCGAAGCCGGCGCTGGTCCACGCCAGCATCGGCACCTGGAGCTGTTCGGCCGGCGCGATCGCGTACGGCAGGCCGTGCAGGAACAGCCCGTGCTCGCCCAGCGATTCGCCATGGTCGGAGACATAGACCAGCGCCGAGTCGACCCGGTCCGCGTGCGCCTGCAGCCGGCGGATCGCGCTGGCCAGCACGTGGTCGGTATACAGCAGCGCGTTGTCGTAGGCGTTGGCGATCTCCTCGGGCGTGCAGCGGCGCAGGCCGTCGTCGCGGCACTCGGGCTGGAAGCGCGCGAAGGCGCGCGGATAGCGCCGGTGGTAGGCCGGCCCGTGGTTGCCCAGCATGTGCAGCACCCAGAGCTGGGTGCCTGAGACCTTTGTCAGCCTGGCATCGAGATCGGCCAGCAGCCCCTCGTCCAGGCAGCGTCCTTCGTCGCACAGCCCGGGGGCGAGGCGGGCGTCGACGCGGTCGGCCGGCAGGCCGTCGCAGACCCCCTTGCAGCCGGTCTGGTTGTCACGCCAGTGCACCGCCACGCCGGCGCGCGCGGCGACGTGCAGCAGCGACTGCTGGCCGCGGATGCGCGCCTCGTCGTAGTCGCGCCGGCCGACCGGCGCGAACAGGCAGGGCACCGAGGTCTCGGTGTCGCTGCCGCAGGCCTGTACCTCGGGGAAGTTGACGACCGGCAGCTGCGCGAGCTGCGGCGTGGTCTGGCGCGGGGTCCCGTTCAGGCCCCAGTTGGCGGCGCGTGCCGTCTCGCCGACCACCAGCAGCACGACCATCGGCCTGCGCCGAGCGGCCCAGGACGGCCCGGGCACGGCATCCAGGCCGATCGGCTCGCGCGGGCCCGCCGCGCCGCGCGCGTCGGCGGCGGCGGCGCTGGCCAGCGACCACACGACGTTGGCCGGCGTCACCAGGTAGCGCAAGGTCTTGTGCGTGCGCATCAGCGAGGCCAGCGGCTGGTAGATCGCCAGCACGGCGCCGACCGTGACCGCGAGCGACGCGGCGATCAGCCCGGCGCGCGCGGCCAGCGCGCGCGGCCACGTGCGGCGGCGCAGCCGCACGCGCCAAAGCAGCAGCAGCGGCGCGCCGGCATACAAGGCCATGTGCAGCGCGAGGTCCGGCGTCAGCAGCTCGCCGGCCTCGGCGGCTTGGGTGTGCAGTACATTGCGCAGCATCGACGGGTCCAGCACGACGCCGTAGGTCTGCGGGAAGTAGCTTGCGGCGGCCGCGACGACGGTCAGCGCGGCCAGCAGCGGCTTGGCCGTCCAGCGTGTGGCCAGCAGCGCCAGCAGCAGCGTGTGCAGCGCCAGCACGCCCAGGAATAGCGCTGCGCCCAGGGTCCAGGCCGCCGCCAGGCCCGGCGCCAGGTCCTGCAGCGCTGCGCTGAAGAAGGCGCGGTTGGCCGACAGCGCCCAGAACAGGCTGGCGCCGACCAGCACAGACTCCGCCCCGAGTTCGAGGGTCCAGCGCTCGGCCGGGGTCTCGGCGGGCAGATCGGGCGGTCGGCGTGAGGTCGGCGGCATGCGGGGAGCGATCCAGGGGCAAAGGTGGGTCGGGGCGGTCGAGCGCCGCGGCGGCCGCGACGATGCCCGCGCGCCCCGGCCCGCAGGCCGGCGCAGCGCGATTGAGCCGTCTGCGCATGAAGCGCGCCTGAAGCCGGGCCCCGGGGTGTTAGCGTTCGGGCATGAGTGACCGGGGCCGCGCCCCGGGCCTGCGATCCGGATGCGACTTCTGCTGCTCGAGGACGACGACCTGCTCGGCGAGGGCCTGCGCGACTACCTGCGCGCCGAGGGCCATGTCGTCGACTGGTGCCGGACGCTGGCCGATGCCCAGGCACTGCGCGGCGAGCCCTTCGATGCGCTGCTGGTCGACTGGCAACTGCCGGACGGCTCCGGACTGGACTGGCTGCGCGCGCGCCGCGCGCGCGGCGACCGTACGCCGGCGTTGATGCTGACCGCGCGCGACCGCCTGCCGCAGCGCATCGAGGGGCTGGACGCCGGTGCCGACGACTACCTGGTCAAGCCGGTCGCGCCGGAGGAGCTGGCGGCGCGGCTGCGCGTGGTCGGCCGGCGCGCCGCCGGCAACGCCAGGGCGGTGCGCCGCTTCGGCGACGTCGGCGTCGACCTCGCGGCCAGGTCGGCGGCAGTCGACGACCGGCGCGTCGAGCTGACGGCGCGCGAGTGGGGCGTGCTGGAAGCGCTGGTGCTGCGCGCCGGTCGCATCGTGACCAAGGCCGACCTGGAACGCCTGGTGCTGGGCTTCGAGGCCGAGCTGGCGAGCAATGCGATCGAGGTCCACGTCTCGGCGCTGCGCCGCAAGCTGGGGCGCGAACTGATCGAGACTGTGCGCGGCCTGGGCTACCGCGTCGACGGCCACGGCGAAGGTGATGAAGGCGGCTGAGCGCGGCGCGCCGTCGATCCGTGAGCGTCTGGCGCGCACGCTGGCCGGATGGTCGCTCGCGTGGGGCCTGGCGGTCGGTGTGGCGGTGTGGTTCGCGGCCGCGCACGAGGTCGACGAGCTGCTGGACGAGGCGCTGCGGTCGTCCGGCGAGCTGCTGGCGGCGATCGTCGCGCAGGCGGACGCGCAGGCGAAGCCGGCGCTGCCGGCGTCGCGGCCCGCCAACGACGACACGCCGGCCGCCGACCGCGCGATCCCGGCCGGTGCCGTCGACGAGTTCGCGTGGCAGCTCGTCGATGCCGAGGGCCGGGTGCGGCAGCGTTCGGCGCGCGCACCGGCTGCGGCCTGGCATGGCGCCGGCCACCCCGGCTTCAGCGATGCTGGCGACTGGCGCCTGTACGGCGTGGCGCTGCCGTCGGGCGATATGCTGTATGCGGCGCAGACCGGTGCCGAGCGACGCGAGGCGCGGCTCGATGTCGGGCTCGGCGCGGTCGGGGCGATGCTCGCGATCGGGCTGCTGGCCCATGTCTGGCTGCGGTCCCGGCTGCGCGCCGAGATGCAGCCGGTGCAGGCGCTGTCCGAACGGCTGGCCGGGTTGAGCTTCGACGCCTCGGGCGCCGTCGTGGCGCCCGCGCTCGGCGCGGCGCAGCGGCGCGAGCTGCAGCCGGTGCACGATGCGCTGGAGGCCTTGATCTCGCGCCTGGCGG
Source organism: Burkholderiales bacterium (assembly GCA_016191995.1). Taxonomy (GTDB): domain Bacteria; phylum Pseudomonadota; class Gammaproteobacteria; order Burkholderiales; family Burkholderiaceae_C; genus Rubrivivax. Next base: position 30,060 of record JACPVA010000082.1, read on the forward strand.
CGCGCGTGGCCAGCGAGCAGGCCTTCGCCGCGCATGCGGCGCACGCGCTGCGAACGCCGCTGGCGGGCATCGACGCCCAGCTCGCGATGGCGCTGCGCGAATGCCCGCCGGCGCTGGCCGAGCGGCTGCAGCGCGTGCGCGGCGCGGCGCACCGGCTGCAAGGGGTGGTCGCCGCGCTGCTCGGGCTGTTCCGTGCCGGCGCCGGGCCGCAGCGCGGCGCGGTCGACCTGGCCGCGCTGCTGGCACGGCTGCCGACGAGCGCGTTGCAGGTGCATGTCGACGAGTCGGCCTGGCTCGACGCCGATGCCGACCTGCTGGCCGCGGCGCTCGTCAACCTGCTCGACAACGCGCAGCGCCACGGCGCGCGGCAGGTCTGGCTCGAGCAGCCGGGGCCGAACCGGCTGCGGCTGCGCGACGACGGGCCGGGGATCGACGCGCCACGCCGCGCGGCGTTGCAGCGCGCGCTCGACGAGCAGGCCTACGAGGCCGGACCGGGACTCGGGCTCGTGCTGGCCGATCGTGTCGCGCGCGCGCATGGCGGGCGGCTCGCGCTGCCCGCCGTCGACGCCGGATTTACGGTCGAGCTGGACCTGGGCCCGGCGGACACCCAAGCCGGCGCGGCTTGACGCGCATGGCCTCCGCTCCCGCGGCGCGCGTCGGCCCGGCGCCGATCAGCCCAGCATGTTGCCCCACATCTGCCGGCCCCACTCCATCGAGCCCTTGCCGGAGGCGGCGTTGTGCTCGGGGTCGACCTGGAACGCGAGCTTCGGCGGCTCGCCCGGCGTCAGCGTCGCGGCGACGTTGATCATCGCCGCCTGGTCGTGCGTGACGGCGGCCCAGCAGATCCCCGCCGGCAGCGCGACCATGCCGCCGGGGGCAGGCGCCGGCTTGCCGTCGATGCGACGCAGGATGTCCTGTGCCACCTGCACCCCGGTGCCGAAGGCGACATGCCCGCTCTTGGGCAGCGGCACGCCGGCCGAGTCGCCGATGACATAGATCTTCTCGTCGGCCTGCGACTGAAAGCTCGGCAGCTTGACCGCCGCGAAGCGTTCACCCAGCCCGGCCTGCCGGATCAGCGCCGGCGCGCGCTGCGGCAGCACCAGGTTGGCCTCGGTGAAGGGCACGTCGCCCATCGCGGTCGTGAGGACGCGCCGGCCGATATCGACCGCGGTCAGCCCGGCGTTCGGGATGTAGTCGATCTCGGCCGCGTAGACATTCTTGATCCCGTTCAGAAGCGGCTTGGCGATCGGCGGCGGCAATGGCGCCGGGCTGGCATCGAGCAGCACGATCTTGCCCTTGACGCCCTTGCGCCGCATCTGCTCGGCGATCAGGAAGGCACGTTCGTAGGGTGCCGGCGGGCAGCGCGACGGCGGCGCCGGCACGCTGATGACGAAGTTGCCGCCCTTGGCCAGGAAGCGATCGACCTGCTCGCGCACCGCGATCTGTTCGAAGGCGCGAAATCCCACCGGCAACTGCTCGCGCGCCTGCGCATAGCCGGTGATCGCTTCCTCCATATATTCGATGCCGGGCGACAGGACGAGGAAGTCGTAGCCGATGCGCTTGCCGCCCGCCGTCACGACCGCCGATCCGGCGCGGTCGATCGACTGCACGCGCTCGCGCACGCGCTCGATGCCGGCGCGGTCGACGCCGTCGTAGCTGCGCTGGAAGTCGCTCGCCGGCTGCCAGCCGGCGATGTAGTGCGCGCTCAGCGGGCAGGACATGAAGCCGCCATTCGGCTCGACCAGCGTGACCTGCGCCTTGCCGCCACGCGCCAGCGTGCGCGCCGCGCCCAGCCCACCCCAGCCGCCGCCGACGACGACGACGCGCGGCCTGGCGCTGCCGGCCGGCGTGGCACAGCCGGCGACGGCGACGGCCGTGCCGGCCAGGCCGGCGCCGAGCACGCGGCGACGGGTGCAGGGAAAACTCGACGGGCGCATCCGCGTGACTCCTCGGTGGGTGGGGGCGCCGCGGCGCGGCGCGCCGGCCGGCCGCATCGCGCCCGGGCAGCGCACCCGCATGGCGGGCGCCTTGCGGCCCATGCTCGGGCCGCGGTGCTGCCGCAGGATGTCCTGCGATGTCAGGCCGATGTCGGCGCGTTACCAGACGTATCCGTGCTGCGGGTCATCCCGGATCGGCGTCATCCTGCGCACCCGTCGCGCGCGGCGGTGGCAGGGCGCAGCCGGGGACGATGGCGTCGGCGCGCAGCATCCACCATGTGCGCCGGTTGGACATGCCGACCGGCGTCGCGCGCGTCGCATCGACGCAGGGCGCGACGATCTCGGCCTGGGCGAAGATCCAGCGCGACTCGGGTGCCATGGCCTGCCATGCGGTGGCGCGCTGCCACTGCAGCGCAGGCGCGGCGGTGAAGCCGAAGTCGGCCGCTGGGCGCAGCGCCATCAGCAGGTTCTGCTCCTTCCAGGCGACGAGCCCGATCTCGCCGCCGGGCCCGGCGACGGCGTCGGCGCGGCGCATGACGGCGGCGGCCGACGCCGACTCGTCGAGCCGCGGCGCGATTGCCAGCCCCCAGACGATCCAGGTGCCGGCGAGCCCGGCCAGCAGCGCGTGTACGCCGCGGCGGGCCCGAAACAGCAGCGCGGCGACGAGGAAGATCGCCCCGGCGACACCGATCCAGGCCGCGATCGGCGGCCAGGCGTTGGCGAGCTCGCGCTCGGCCATCGCCGCGTCCAGGCGCGGCCACAGCCCCAGCCAGCCGCCGCCTCCGGCGGCCAGCAGCGCGACGCCGGCCAGCAGCGCGCACGCCAGCGCCGCCAGATGCAGCCAGCGCGCGCGCTCGACACGGACCAGCGTCGGCGCCAGCGCGAGCGCCAGCATCGGCAGCATCGGCAGCAGGTAGACCTCGCGCTTGCCGCCCGCGAGCGAGAAGAACAGGAAGACCAGCGCGCACCAGCCCCACAGCAGAGCCGCGCGCGGGTCGCGTGCGCGCCACTGCGCCGCGGCGTCGCGCGCCCCGGCGGCGTAGACCAGCGTCAGCGGGAAGAAGTGCAGCAGCACGACCGGCACGAAATACCACCAGGGCTGCGTGTGGCCACCGACCTCGCCGGCATAACGGCGCGCGGTCTGGTCGAACAGGATGTCCTTCAGGTAGTCGGTGTACTCGGGCGTGCCGCGCGCCAGCGCCATCGTCGCCATCGGCAGCAGCCACAGCGCGATCGCGCCGAGGAAGGCGAGCGCGCCGCCGGCCCAGCGCCGGCCGTCGCCCGCCGTGCGCATCAGACCCGGCCAGCCGGCGCGCCGCGCCAGCGCGTATGGCACCAGCATCAGCAGCGCGATCACGCCGACCCCCTTGGTGATCACGCCCAGCCCGGCGGCGAAGCAGCCGAGCCAGTACGCACCCCAGTGCGGCCCGCGCAGCAGATGCACGAGCAGCCCCCAGTTGGCCAGCGTGATCAGCGCGGTGACGACGGGGTCGATCTGCGCGCGCTTGAACTGGAATGCGAACATCAGTGCCGACAGCACCGCCAGCGCCGCCAGCAGCCCGGCGCGCGGCGACCACAGGCGCCGGCCCAGGTCCCAGACCAGCGCCAGCGTCGCCAGCCCCGCCAGCAGCGACGGCAGCAGGAAGGCCACGCGCCAATGCCCGGTCAGCGTGTAGGCCAGCGCCTGCAGCCACATCAGCATCGGCGGCTTGTCGTGGTACAGCTCGATGCCGCGGCGCGGGAACCACCAGTCGCCCGACTCGACCATCTGGCGCGCGACGAGCGCGAAGCGCGGCTCGTCCGACGGCCAGGGGTCGCGCAGCCCGAGGCCGGCGCCGAGCACGACCAGTGCCGCCAGCAGCAGCCAGGCCAGCGCGCGGCGGTCGGCCGCGGTCGGCGCCGTCGCCCCCGTCACGGGCCGCCTGCCGCCGCCTTGCGGTCGCGCCAGAGGAACTGCAGATTGCGCAGGTAGATGAACAGCCCCGAGGCCTGGCCGACGATGAAGACCGGGTCGCGGCGGTGGATCGCGTAGGCGAGCAGCGTCGCTCCGCCGGCGACGCTGAAATACCAGAACGCGGTCGGGATCACGCTCTTCTTGATGCGCTCGCTGGACAGCCACTGGACGAAGAAGCGGGCCGAGAAAAGCGCCTGGCCGAGGAAGCCGATCGCCAGCCAGCCGCCGTCGATGTCGAAGTTCATGTTTGCTCTCCCTGGGGCGGCGCGGGGGGCGGCGGTGTCGCCGGCGTTGCCGGTGCGGCCGCGGGGGTCAGGCGCTCGACCACCGGCACGCGCGCGCGCCGCTGCAGCCACATGACGCCCAGAAGATCCACCAGCCCGACCCACAGCCTGTTGTGCACGCCGTAGTGCGAGCGCCCGGCCTGGCGCGGCCGGTGCGCCACCGGCACCGAGGTGACGACGCCGCCGGCGCGCTGCACCAGCGCCGGCAGGAAGCGGTGCAGGTGGTCGAACCACGGCAAGGCGAGGAAGTCCTCGCGCGCGAACACCTTGAGCCCGCATCCGGTGTCGGGCGTGGCGTCGCCGAGCAGGCGCGCGCGCACGCCGTTGGCGATGCGCGAGGACAGCCGGCGCAGCCCGGTATCGTGACGCCGCTTGCGCCAGCCGGCGACCAGCAGCGGCCGGCCGGGGTGCTCGCGCGCCAGATCGCGCCAGCGATCGACCAGCGCCGGGATGTCGGCCGGCGCATTCTGGCCGTCGCCGTCCAGCGTCGCGACCAGCGCGGCGCGGGCGCCGCGCACGCCGGTCAGCACGGCCGCGCTCTGGCCGCAGTTGTGGCGGTGCGCGAGCACGGCCAGCCAGGGGTGGCTGCGCGCGTAGGCCTGCAGCACCGTGCGCGTATCGTCGCCGCTGGCGTCGTCGACGAAGACCGCTTCGAAGCGCAAGCGGCCGGCGAGCGCGGCCTCGATCTCGTCGAGCAGCGCGACGACATTGGCGGACTCGTCGTGCACCGGGACGACGACCGAGATCTCGACGGCGGGGGTAGGCATCGTCAGGGCGCGACGGAAAACCCGTAAGTATCGCCCGACCGCGGCGGGCGGCCTCGGCGGCGCGGGCGGCGCGGCAGGGCTTCAGGTGCGCTTCAGCTGCGCTTCAGGGCCGGCCGCCGCGACGGCGGCCGCGTCGACCCGGATCGGCCGGCCAGCGGCGCGGGCGGCTGCGCATCCGGCGCGGGTGGCGCGGCCTCGTTGACGACGCCCGCGGCGACGTGGCCGGCCGGTACATGGCCGGCGGCCTGGTCGACATGGCCGGTCTGGTCGTCGAAGAAGAAGTCGGGCTCGAACGCGCGCAGGAATGCGCCCTTGGGCAGCCCGCCGAGGAAGATCGCCTCGTCGACTTCGATCTCCCAGGCCATCAGCGTGCGGATCGCGCGCTCGTGCGCCGGCGCGCTGCGCGCGGTGACGAGCGCGGTGCGGATGCGCATCGCGCCACCGGGGTCTCGCTGCATGCGGTGCAGCGCCTCGAGCAGCGGCTTGAACGGCCCCGGCGCCAGCGGCGTGGACGCCAGGCGCGACTCGTGGTCCTGGAAGGCGTCGAGCCCGCCCTGCTGGAAGACGCGCTCGGCCTCGTCCGAGAACAGGACGGCGTCGCCGTCGAAGGCGATGCGCAGCTCGTCCGGATGGGCGTCGCTGGCGCGCGCGCTGTGCGTCAGCACGCGCGCCGCTGGCACCCCGGCGGCCAGCGCCGGGCGCACGTCGGCCTCGTTGGCCGACAGGAACAGGTGCGCCGACAGCGGCGCCAGGTAGCGCCACGGGCTGCGCCCGCGCGTGAAGACACCGCGCTGGATCGGCAGCCCGTAGTGACGCGCCGAGCGGAAGACGCGCATCCCCGAGACCGGGTCGTTGCGCGACACGATGACGACCTCGACCCGCGGCGCGCGGCCGGGCGGGTTGAACGCGAGCAGCTTGTGCACCAGCGCGAATGAGACCCCCGGTCGCGCCGGGACGTCGAGCCGCTCGGACTGCAGCCGCATGTAGGCGCGGTCGTCGGCGGACTCGAAGACCTGGTTCTCTTCCTCGAAGTCGAACAGCGCGCGCGACGAGATCGCAACCACGAGCAGGCCGTCGAGCGAGGCGGGCATGGCGCGATCATAGGCGCCGCCCTGCGGGCGGCAGGCGCGGCGGGCGCAGGCTCGCGCAGGTCCGCGCAGGTCCGCACAGGTCCGCGCAGGTCGGTACGATGGCGCGCCGGCCGGCGCTCAAGTCCGGGCGCGCGCCGCCGATGCCATGGCCAGATGCCCGTACGGGCGCATCGCAGCGAGTCGATCCATGGCCAGAACGAATTCCCGGGATGCCGGCAGCGAGGCGGACGAGCGCCGCTGCGGGCGCGACCGCCGGCGTGCGGACCGCGGGCCGCCGCGCGGCCGCGAGCGCCGCGTCGGTGTCGAGCCGCGCGGCCCGGAGGTCGTCGAGATGGAAGTCAGCGACGAGGAATGGGCGGCGCTGCAGCGGCACTTCGTTCGCCCGGCGCGTCGGCGCTGAGTTCGAGGACCCGGGGCACCGCCCCGGATCATCGACATCTTCCCGATCGAGACCGCCGAGGCGGCCTCGGCGTGCCCCGGCGACACCCGCAGGCGGGCCGCGCCGGGTGCCGGCCCTGACCGATCGGGCTACTCGTCCGGGTATGCCGCCGCCTGCAGTCGGCGCGGCACAATCGACGCATGCGTGCATGGACGCCGCACGCGCCATGTCGCGCGTGGTGCGGTGGCATGCGGCAACCCGAGCATGCGACTGACCCTCCCGCAGACCTGGATGCGCCGCGCCACGCCGTGGCGCGAGTGGATGCCCGGGGTCAACCGCGCCAGCCTGCGCGCCGACGCCATCGCCGGCATCACCGGCGCGCTGGTCGTGCTGCCGCAAGGCCTGGCCTACGCCGTCATCGCCGGCCTGCCGCCGGCCTACGGGCTGTACTGCGCGATGATCCCGGTCGTCGTCGCGGCGATGTTCGGGTCCTCGTGGCACCTGGTCTCCGGGCCGACGGCGGCGATCTCGATCGTCGTCTTCTCCGCCGTCTCGCCGCTGGCGCCGCCCGGCAGCGAGGTCTACGTCAGCTACGTGCTGACACTGACGCTGCTGGTCGGGCTGATCCAGTTCTCGATCGGCATGTCCGGCCTCGGCGCGCTGCTCAACTTCGGCTCGCACGGCGTCGTGCTCGGCTTCACCGCCGGCGCCGGCGTGCTGATCGCGGCCAGCCAGCTGTCGTACTTCTTCGGCTTGGACCTGCCGCGCGGAGGGTCGCTGTTCGGCAACCTGCGCCAGTTCGTCCTCCACCTGCGCGACATCAACCTCAACGTCCTGCTGATCTCGCTCGTCACGCTGGGCGCGGCGATCTTCGTGCGCCGGCGCTGGCCGCATCTGCCCAACCTGATGATCGCGATGGCGGTCGGCAGCGCCGCCGCCTGGGGGCTCAACCACCTGCTCGGCGGGCCCGGGGCCACAGGGGTGCGCATCCTGGGCGACCTGCCGGCGGTCCTGCCGCCCCTGTCGGCGCCGTCGATCGACCCCGATGTCTGGGCTCGGCTCGCCAACGCCGCCTTCGTCGTCGCCGTGCTCGGGCTGACCGAGGCGCTGGCGATCTCGCGCGCGGTCGCGATGCGGTCCGGGCAGCTGATCCAGGGCAACCAGGAGGCGGTCGGCCAGGGGCTGTCGAATATCATCGGCGCCTTCGTCTCGGGCTATGCGTCCAGCGGGTCGTTCACGCGCAGCGGGATCAACTACACCTCGGGGGCGCGCACGCCGCTCGGGGCGGTCTTCGCCTCCGGCTTCCTGGTGCTGCTGCTGGCGCTGATGTCGCCGCTGTTGGGGCTGCTGCCCTATGCGTCGATGGCGGCGGTGCTGATGCTGGTCGCGCGCTCGCTGATCGACGTCGACCACCTGCGCGGCGTGATGCGCACGCGCACCTCGGAGACCTGGGTGCTGCTGGGCACCTTCGTCGCCACGCTGCTGCTGAACCTCGAATTCGCGATCCTGGCCGGCGTCTTCCTGTCGCTGGCGATCTACCTGGACCGCAGCTCCAAACCCGACTTGACTCCGGCGATGCCGGCCACCGAGGCGGGCAGCTACCACTTCGTGCGCGACCCGGGCACGCCGCAGTGCCCGCAGCTGCGCGCGGTCTTCCTCGACGGCTCGATCTTCTTCGGTGCTGCCAACCACCTGCAGGAGGCGTTTCGCGAGATCGACGAGCGCCACGGCCAGCGCCACCTGCTGCTGCTGTGCAGCGGGGTCAACCGCATCGACCTGACCGGTGCCGAGATGCTGGCCAACGAGGCCGAGCGGCGCCAGCGCATGGGCGGCGGGCTGTACCTGCAGTATGTCAAGGCGCCGGTGATGGACGTGCTGCGCAAGGGCGGCTACGACCGCCGCATCGGGCTGCACAACTTCTTCCCGCTCGGCACGATGTCGATGGATACGCTGGTGCCGCGGCTCAACCCGTCGATCTGCTCGACCTGCCAGGTGCGCGCCTTCCGCCAGTGCCCGCCTCCGCCGCGTGCGGCGGCCACGCGCGAGATGGCGCGCACGCAGCCCGCGGTCGAGGCGCAGGCCACGGCGGGCCAGGCCGAAGCGGCTGCCGAGTCGGTCGGCGCGGCCCCCGACGCGGTCGCCGAGGCGGCGCCGCGGCCGCCGGACGCGGCGCCGGCGGAGGGCCAGGCGGAGGCTCATCCGCAGGCGCGGACCGAAGCTCCGGCCGAGGTGCAGGCCGGCGTGCCGCCGGTCGAGCCGATCGAGGTCGCGAGCGCGGCAGGTCGCGGTACCGACGAGCTGCCGTTGCGCTGAGGCCGCCGCCGCCGGCGACGCGCACGGCGGGTACGATCCCGCCATGGTGCGCCACCGTTCTGTTCGCCCCGCGCGAGGTCGTTCGTGCGGCCGTACGCATGGCCGCGGGTGGGTCGATCGATCGCCTCGGCACGTGCGCGCTGGCAGCGCCGGCGCAGCGCGATGAACGACGAGTTCGCGCGCGCGCGCAGCGCGCTGGCGCAGGGCACGCTGGGGGTGCTGTTCCTCGCGCTGCTGATCGGCGGCGTGCTGTGGGTGCTGCGGCCCTTCATCGGGCCGGCGATCTGGGCCGCGATGATCGTGGTCGCCACCTGGCCGCTGATGCGCCGGATCCAGGCGCTGCTCGGCGGGCGTCGGGCGCCGGCGACGCTGCTGATGACGATCGGCCTGTTGCTGCTGTTCGTCGTGCCCTTGTCGCTCGTCATCGGCACCATCGTCGGCAATGCCGACACCCTGGTCGGCTGGGGCCGCGCGCTGGCCTCGTTCCGCATGGCCGAGCCACCACCCTGGCTCGGATCGCTGCCGATGGTCGGCGCGGCGCTGGCCGGGCTGTGGCAGCAGCTCGTCGCCGCCGGCATCGACGGCCTGTTCGCGCGCCTGGCGCCGTATGCCGGCAACCTGACGCGCTGGTTCGTCAGCGAGGTCGGCAGCGTCGGCTACCTGGTCGTGCAGTTCCTGCTGACGGTGGTGCTGGCGGCGGTGATGTTCCAGCAGGGCGAGGCCTGGGCGGATGCGATGCGGCGCGTCGGCCGGCGCCTGGGCGGGCGACGCGGCGAGCATGTCGTCGAGCTGGCGGGCGCGGCAGTGCGCGGTGTCGCGCTCGGGGTCGGCGTCACCGCGGTCGTGCAGGCGGGGCTCGGCGGGATCGTGCTCGCGATCGCCGGCGTGCCGTTCGCCGGCTTGCTGACGGCGGTGATGGCGATGCTGTGCCTGGCGCAGATCGGCCCGCTGCCGGTGCTGCTGGGCGCCACCGGCTGGCTGTTCTGGCAGGACCAGACCGGCTGGGGCATCTTCCTGCTCGCGGCCTCGGCGGTCGTCGGCACGCTGGACAACTTCATCCGGCCGCTGCTGATCCGCATCGGCGCGGACCTGCCGCTGCTGCTGATCCTTGCCGGCGTGATCGGCGGGCTGTTCGCATTCGGCCTGGTCGGGATCTTCGTCGGCCCGGTCGTGCTGGCAGTGGCGTGGACGCTGCTGCAGGCCTGGATCGGCGACGACGAGGAGCTCGGGGCAGCAGCGGCCGACGCCGCGCCCGGCGCGGGCGTGGCGGCCGCCGAGGCCGCCGTCTTGCCGGCTGCGCCGGCGACCGCCGCGGGTCCCGCGGCCGAACTGCCCGCGGCCGCGGTGGCCGGCGCGCCAGCCGACGCACCGATCGGCACCGGCCCTCGCGGCTGAGCCGCCGGCGCGCGTCGACCGCCTTCACTCGATCCGGCAGGCCTCGTCGAAGTCGAGCCGCGGATTGCGCGGGCGTGCGCGCGCCGGGTCGGCATGGCCGAGCACGCAGATGAAGTTGCTGCACACGCGGGTCCCGGCCCAGAACGCGGCATCGACGCGCGCGGCGTCGAACCCGCTCATCGGCCCGGCGTCCAGCCCGAGCGCGCGCGCGGCCAGGATCAGGTAGGCACCCTGCAGGCTGCTGTTGCGCAGCGCGGTGGTCTCGACCAGTTCGGGCTTGCCGGCATACCAGCTGCGCGCGTCGGCCTGCGGGTACAGGCGCGGCAGCGTCTCGGGGAAGTCAAGGTCCATGCCGACGATCGCGGTCACCGGCGCCCTGCGCACGCGCTCGGCATTGCCGGGCGAGACGCAGGCGGCGAGCCGCTCGCGCGCGGCGTCGCTGCGCGCGAAGACGAAGCGCGCCGGGCTGCAGTTGGCCGAGGTCGGCCCCCACTTGAGCAGCTCGTACAGCGCGCGCAGCGTCTCGTCGGCCACCGGCGTGGCGAGAAAGCCGCCGGGTGTGTGCGCGGCGCTGAACAGGGTGTCGGTCGTGACGATCGTGGTCATGCGCGAGGCCGGCGGCGCCGGTCGATGGGGGAGCGCAGAATTGTCCGATGTTCCAGCCCAGCCAGGACGATGTGCGGCGCTTCTTCAGCGCGGCCTACGCACGCTGGCGCGACGGCGCGCCGCTGGATCCGATGCAGGCGCTGGCGGCGCGCTGGATCGCCGAGCACCCCGAGTACCACGCCGAGCTCGCCGACGAGGCGGCGGCGCAGGCGGCGGTCTACCGCGTGGAGGACGGGCGCAGCAACCCCTTCCTGCACCTCTCGATGCACCTGACGATCGACGAGCAATGCAGCATCGACCAGCCGTGCGGCATCCGGCAGGCGGTCGAGCTGCTGGCGGCGCGCCGCGGCTCGCTGCACGAGGCGCAGCATGAGGTGATGGAGTGCCTGGGCGAGATGGTCTGGGCCTCGCAGCGCAGCGGGCTGCCGCCGGACGGACAGGCCTACCTCGACGCCGTGCGCCGGCGCGCGACGCGCTGAAGCACCGCCGCGCCGCTTGGGCCGCTTGTGCCGCTTGTGCCGCCTGTGCCGCTTGTGCCGCCTGTGCCGCCATGAGGCCCGCTCAAGGCGTGCCGAGGAACAGGTAGGCGTTGCTGGTGCCGCTGCTGGAAACCCCGAAGCCGATGTAGACCGGGCCGAACGGCGTTTCGCCGCCGAGGTAGGCGGCCACCGAGTCCATCAGCCCGTCTTCCAGGATCTCGGTGAAGCGTCCGCCGGCGCGCGCCAGCTCCAACGCCAGCCCAAGCCGCATGTCGCCGCGCAGCCCGATCGGCAGCCGGCCGATGATGCGCTCGGCGCGCAGGTGGGCGTAGCGCACGGTGTCGGCGACGATCTGCCCGCTGGCGTAGGCCGACAGGTTGAGGAATCCGCCGAGCCGGCCGGCCTCGAAGATCGGCAGCCGCCCGCGCGGCGACCCGACCGCCGCCAGACGGGTTCCGAAGACCCACTCGCCGAGCGCCACCGCGCCGCGGAACTCGCCTTCCAGGCGGGCGAAGTCGCCCTTGCGCGAGTGCAGGCCCGTGACCTTCATGGCCCAGCCCTCGGTCGGGAAGTACAGCCGGTTCAGGCGGTCGAGCTCGATGCGCGCCTCCAGACCGCCGATGTACTGGCGTCCGGTCGGCAGCAGCAGGCTGCCGGTTTCCAGCGCCGCGCGCCAGACCGTCTCGCGCCAGCCCAGGCGCAGCTCGCCGAGCCGGCCCAGGTCGTGGCCGAGCGCCAGCGCCGCACTCGACCGGTAGACCTGGTAGCGCGCGACGCGGTCGCGGTTCAGGTACAGATCGCTGTAGCTCCAGCCGGTGCCGGCGTCCAGCGCCCCGAACCAGCGCTGGGCCGGGTCCAGCGGCTGGAACCACTCCAGCTCCAGGGCGGTGCGGGTGCCGAGCTCGACGCCGGCCGTCGCCTCGCCGCCGAGCGCGTTGAGCCAGGTCTTCTGGTAGGCCCCGCGCAGGCTGTAGGTCGCGCCCTGGCGCAGCGTGGTCTCGAGGTTGATGCCCAGCCGCAGGTAGTCCGGCCCCCAGGGTTTCTCGACCGGCGTGATGCGCAGCGTCTGCCGCTCGCGCGGGCCGAGCAGGCGGTAGTCGACGCTCTCGTACCAGCCGTCGCCGAACACCCGCAGCAGGTCGCGGTGCAGGCGCGCGGTGTCCAGCGGCTCGCCGGGGCGCTGCTCGACGTGGCGCGCGACGGCCGCCGGGCTGACGCGCTGCAGGCCGTCGATCTGCAGCTCGGCCACCGGCAGCGGCGGTGGCTGCGGGCGCCGGCGCGCCGCCAGCCAGCCCTGCCACGCCGCCTCGTCGACCGCGAGTGCGGCCAGCGCATCGTGCGCCCAGCCGGCGGCGGCGCGGCCCTGTGCGGCGGCGCGGGCGTGGCTGGCGAAGTCGCCGGCGCCGATGCCGTCGAGCACCGGGCGCAGGTAGATATCGCGCGGGCCGAGCCGGGTCAGCGACAGCGTCACGTTCTGCTCGGTCAGCAGCACCACCATCTGCGCCGAGACGGTCAGCAGCGAGCCGACCTCGTCCGGCGGCAGCAGCGGCGTGCCGACGTTGACGGCGACGACGACGTCCGGGTTGCAGCGCTCGCGCACCTCGCGCACCGGCAGGTTGTCGACCAGCCCGCCGTCGACCAGCTTGCGGCCGTCCACGTCCAGCGGCGCCATCAGCCCCGGCACCGACATGCTGGCGCGCATCGCCTGCGTCAGGTCGCCCTCGCGGAAGACCACGCGCTCGCCGCTGCCGATGTCGGTGGCGACGATCGACAGCGCGACCGGCAGCGCCGCGATGTCCGGCGCGCCGCGGTCGGCGCCGACCAGCTCGTTGATGAAGAGCTTGATCTTCTGCCCCGCCACCGCCCCCGGCACGCCGGTGACGCCGGCGGCGCCGACCCCGGCCTCGCTGCCGGGCAGGTAGCGCTGCAGCAGACGGCGCTGGCGCACCGCGATCTCGCGGTAGTCCGGGTTGTCCTGGAACATGTCGGCCCAGTCGGCGCGTGCCATCGCGGCACGCATCTCGGCCGGGGTCACGCCAGCGGCCCAGGCGCCAGCGACCAGGGCGCCGAAGCTGGTGCCGGCGACGCAGTCGACCGGCACGCGCAACTCCTCCAGCACCTCCAGCACGCCGACATGCGCCGCGCCGCGCGCGCCGCCGCCGCCGAGCACCAGGCCGACGGTCGCGCGGGCGAGCGCGGGCGTGGCGGCCGCCAGCGACAGCGCGAGACCGCCCGCGACCAGGCAGCGGCGGGCGAGGCGGGCGAGGCTCATGCTGCAGGCGCGGGCGTGGCGAACCCGCGATTGTGGCGGTCGCCGGTCGCCGCGGCCGCCCGGACGCTTGCGGCCGCCGCCCGGCGCTTCTGGCGCTATTGGCGCTATTGGCGCGCTATTGGCCCTATTGCATGAAGCCGATCGGCCCGCGCCGCGGGCTGCCGGCGGGCAGGTCGGCGGGCTCGATCGTCGCGCGGCCGGCGAGGCGGGCGTTGCCGAAGGCCGTCATCCAGGCGCGGCGCATCTCGCGCGGCGCGAGCTCGCCGACGCGGTCGAGCACCGCCGCGGGCGGCTCGGGGTCGAAGCGCCGCCCCCAGTCGTGCGCGCCGCGGATCGAGGCATAAAGGCGCCGCGCGATCGCGCGCGCCGCCTCGCGGTCGGGCATCTGCACCTCGAACACGTTCATGCGGTTGAGGATCGGATCCGGGATCGCGCGCTCGTCGTTCGCGGTCGCGACCCAGATCAGCTGGCTGGCGTCGATCGCGACCTCGGCGAACTCGTCGGTGAAGGCCTGCGCGGTATCGATCTCGAGCAGGCTGTACAGCGCGCCGAGCGGGTCGTAGGCGTGCTCGCCCCGCGCCTTGTCGATTTCGTCGACGACCATCACCGGATTTGCATAGGCGCCGTCGACCAGGGTCTCGAAGACCTTGCCCGGGCGCGCGCCCTTCCATTGGCTCGACGCCCCCGACAGCACCCAGCCGGCGGTCAGCGAACTCATCGAGATGAAGCCGAGCCCGGTGCCCAGCAGCTGCGCGACCTCGCGCGCGAAGTGCGTCTTGCCGACGCCCGGCGGGCCGAGCAGCAGCATCGGTGCGATCTCCAGCGCGTCGCGGCTGTCCTGGCACAGCGCGAGCTGGCGCCGCAGGTCGTCGAGCACATCGTGAAAGTTCGGCAGCTCCTCGTAAAGGTGCTCCATCGCCGGCAGCCCGCTGGGCTTGACCTGGAAGCGGTCGGGGCCGCGCTCGAGCATGCGCTCGTAGGTGCTGCGCAGCGTCTCGTGCTCGCGCGGCGGCAGCTTGTCCAGCCGCTTCTCGACCTCGTGCAGGCGGTAGACGGGGCGCGACTGCGCGATCGGGATGGCGCGCGCCCGATCGACCGGAAGCGCGGGTGCCGTGCACGGCAGGGGGACCAGGTCGTGGCTCGGGCTGATGTTCATCGGATCCTCGCGCGGACGGGTTCGCGACACCCCCATTCAAGCAAAGTGCGCGCCGCGCGTGGATCGGGAAAAGACCTGTCATCCGGCCGCAGAAGGCCGGCGTTGCGATGCAGCAGCCAGGGCTGGCGAGTGCCAGCGGCGACTGCGAGCGGCCGGCGCCAGCGGTTGACATCGAGCGGCGGCGGGGCCGCCGGCGCGGCGCCGGATCGCCGCGGCGGCAAGTGCGCGCCATCGTCGACGCCGTGCTGCCCGGTGCAGTGGTGCGCGCCTTCGGCTCGCGTGCGACGGGCCATGCGCGGCCGTTCTCCGACCTCGATCTGCTGTTCGTGCGCCCCTCGCGTCTGAGCCTGGCCGATCGCGCGGCGTTGCACGACCGCTTCGAGGCCAGCACGCTGCCGTTCCGGGTCGACCTCGTCGACGCCGAGGGGCTGGCCGTCGGTGTGGCCGCGCGCATCCTCGACGAGGCCATCGACTTGCCCTGAGCGCCGAGCAGGGCGGCCGAGGTGCCAGCGCCGGGCCGCCGTGCGCTCAGCGCACCCAGGTGTTGAGCTGGATGATCGGCATCAGCACCGCCAGCACGATCAGCAGCACGACCACGCCCATCGCCACCACGAGCAGCGGCTCGAGGATGGTCGCCAGCGCCATCGCGCGGCGCTGCACCTCGGCGGCGAGCTGCGCGGCGGCGCGCTGCAGCATCGTCGGCAGCTGCCCGGTCTGCTCGCCCAGGCGCGCGAACATCGCCAGCAACCCAGGCAGCCGTGGGTGCGCGGCGATCGCCGACGCCAGCGGCGCGCCCTCGCGCACCTGCGTCAACGCGTCCAGCGCGTCGGCGCGCAGCGCGCGGTTGGCCAGCGTCTCGGCCGCCGCCTGCAGCGCCTTGAGGATTGGCACCCCGGCCGCGGCGAGCATCGACAGCGTGCCGGCGAAGCGCGCCGCCTCGTAGCCGCGCGCCAGACGCCCGGCCAGCGGCAACCGCAGCACGAAGGCGTCGCTGCGGCGGCGGAAGGCCTCGCCGCGGCGCAGCATCACCAGCGCGGTGACGCTGCCGACGGCCACCAGCGCGACCGCCCAGCCCCAGTGGCGGACGAACTTCGCCAGCGCCAGCATCGCCCGCGTCAGCGCCGGCAGCGCGCGATTCGACCCGGTGAAGACGCTGGCGACCTGCGGCACGACATAGGTCAGCAGGAAGATCACGATCAGGACCGCCAGCGCCGAGACGATCGCCGGGTACAGCATCGCGCCGAGCAACTTGGCGCGCAGCGCCTGGCGCTCCTCGAGGTCGTCGGCGAGCCGCTCGAGCACGCCGCCGAGCGCACCGCTGGCCTCGCCGGCGGCGACGACCGCGCGGTAGACCTCGTCGAACTCGCGCGGTGCCGACGCCAGCGCGCGCGCGAAGCTGCTGCCGGCGTTGACCTCGGCGCGCAGGTGGGCGACGAGGTCGCGCTGGCGTTCGGTCTCGGCCTCGTCGGCCAGCGCGGTCAGCGCGCGTTCCAGCGGCAGCCCGGAGGCGACGAGGCCGGCGAGCTGGCGCGTCCACACCGCCAGCCCGGTGCGGCCGAAGGCGCGGCGCGTGAAACGCGGCGCGGCGCCCGCATCGCCGGCGGAGGCCACCGGCGCGACCGCCAGCGGCACCAGCCCGCGGCCGCGCAACTGGGCGCGCGCGGCGCGCGCATTGTCGGCCTCGACCAGCCCGCCGGCGCTGCGGCCGGCGGCGTCCAGCGCCTCGTAGCGGTAGGCGGGCATCGGTGGGGATCAGCGCGTGCGCCGCACCCGGCCGCCGCCGGCCGGCATGGCACCGCGGAGGGCGCGAACGCCGGCCGCCCCGGCGAAGCCTGCGTGCCGCGCCGTCATTCGCGCGTCACCCTCAGCACCTCCTCGACCGAGGTCGTGCCATCGTCGATCAGGCGCTGGCCGTCGTCGCGCATCGGGCGCAGCCCGGCGGCCTGGGCGGCGGCGAGCAGCTCGGCCTCGGCGGCGCGGTTGTGGATCAGCGTGCGCACCGCGTCGTCGGCCGCCATCAGCTCGTAGACGCCGGTGCGGCCCTTGTAGCCGGTCATGCCGCAATGCGCGCATCCCACCGGGTGGTAGTTGCCGTCGTCGCCGCGCCGCCGGCAATGCGGGCACAGCTTGCGCACCAGGCGCTGCGCGAGCACGCCCAGCAGGCTGCTCGACAGCAGGTAGGGCTCCACGCCCATGTCGATCAGCCTCGTCACGCTGCTGACCGCATCGTTGGTGTGCACGGTGGCCAGCACCAGGTGGCCGGTCAGCGAGGCCTGGATCGCGATCTGTGCGGTCTCGAAGTCGCGGATCTCGCCGATCATGATGACGTCCGGATCCTGGCGCAGGATCGCGCGCAGCGCCTTCGCGAAGGTCAGCTCGATCTTCGGGTTGACCTGGGTCTGGCCGATGCCGGGCAGCTCGTACTCGATCGGGTCCTCGACCGTCAGCACGTTGGTGGTGGCGGTGTCGATGCGGCCGAGCGACGCGTACAGCGTCGTCGTCTTGCCGCTGCCGGTCGGCCCGGTGACGAGCACGATGCCGTGCGGCTGGTGGATCAGGCGCTGGAAGACGGCGAGCACCTCGCCGCTCATGCCCAGGCCCTCGAGCGTGAACTTGCTCTGCGTCTTGTCGAGCAGCCGCAACACGGCGCGCTCGCCGTGCGCGCTCGGCAGCGTCGAGACGCGCACGTCGATCGCGCGCGCGCCGATGCGCAGGCTGATGCGGCCGTCCTGCGGCAGCCGCTTCTCGGCGATGTCGAGCTCGGCCATGATCTTCAGGCGCGAGATCAGCGCCGCGTGCAGCGCACGGTTCGGCTGCACGACCTCGCGCAGCGTGCCGTCGATGCGGAAGCGCACCGAGCTGCTGCGCTCGTAGGGCTCGATGTGGATGTCGCTCGCGCCGTCCTTGGCCGCCTGCGTCAGCAGCGCGTTGAGCATGCGGATGATCGGTGCGTCGTTGGCCGCTTCCAGCAGATCCTCGACCGCGGGCAGGTCCTGCATCATGCGGCTGAGGTCGACGCCGCTTTCCACCTCGCCGATCACCGCCGCCGCGCTGCCCTCGCCGCCGGCGTAGGCGGCGGCGATGCGGCCGGCCAGCGTCGCCGCGGCCTCGTGCTCGCAGCGCGCGGGCGCGAAGATCCGTGCGACCTCGGCCAGCGCCGGCGCGGGGGTCGTCTCGGCGGCCCACAGCACGCGCTCGCGGGCGTCGTCCTCGAGCAGCAGCGTATTCGCCTTCGCGAACGGGTAGGGCAGCGGGTGGCGCGTGGCCATGAGCTTGCGGGGTGGGGAGCGGGCCTGCCGGTGTGTGCGGGGCGTGCGCCGGCTCAGAGCCTGTGAAGATATGCATCGCGCCCGCGCTGGGGCGGCCAAGGCCGCTGGCGTAGGCGCGCCGCGCAGCCCGGCCTGGGCGGCCGGGCAAGCGGCGCAACACCCGCCAGCGGCCTTGGGTGCCCCAGCCCTGCGGGTGAGGGCCCAGAACAGGCCCACTCGTTGTTGCAAGGCTTCGCCGGGGCCCAACCCCGGCTGTGCCTTGCGCCTAGATCGGGCCTGTTCTGGGCCCTCACGCGGGTGCGATCCATATCTTCACAGGCTCTCAGGGCTGGCGCCCGTCGGGGCCGGCGAACGGCGAGCGTGACGACGCCGAGGGCGGCGCGGCCACCGGCGCCGGCGGCGGCGCATCCGGCGCCGGCAGCACCGGCGCCTCGTGCGACGGCAGCACCGGATGCGGCGCGGGCTGCTGCGCCTGCTGCTGGCCACGCAGCTGCTCGTAGCGGTCCAGCGAGACGCGGTCGGTGGTGGTCTGGTCGCGCATGACGACCGGGCGCAGGAAGACCATCAGGTTGGTGCGCCGGCGCTCGCGGCTCTCGCTGCGGAACAGCGCGCCGACGCCGGGGATGTCGCCCAGCAGCGGCACCTTGGAGCGGTTCTCGACGAAGCGGTCCTCGATCAGCCCGCCGAGCACCAGGATCTGGCCGTCGTCGACGACCACCGTCGACTCGATCGAGCGCTTGGTCGTCGACGGCCCGGCGTTGCTGGTGCCGACCGCCGCGGTGTCCTTGACGCTGCTCTGCTCCTGGAAGATCGTCATCTTGACGGTGCCGGTCTCGCCGATCTGCGGCTTGATGCGCAGCGTGATGCCCACGTCCTTGCGCTCGATGGTCTGGAACGGACTCGTCACCGCGGTGCCGGTGCCGGTGAACTGGCCGGTGATGAACGGCACGTTCTCGCCGACGACGATCTTGGCCTCCTCGTTGTCGAGCGTGATCAGGTTCGGGGTGCTGACGATATTGATCTTGGCCTGCGTCTGCAGCATGCGCGCGATCGCCGCGAGCGCGTAGGTGCCGCCGAAGTTGCGCACCAGCCCGATGTTGAAGCCCTCGCCGAGGTTGACCTGCCCCTGCGCGACGCCGAGGTTGATGTCGATGATGTTGCCGCCGCCGCGGCCGTCGAAGTTGGTGCCGATGCCGACGATGTTGCTGTCGCCGCGCTGGCCGATCAGCCCCTGCCACTGGAAGCCGAAGTCGGCTGCGTCGTCGCCGCTGACCTCGACGATCATGCTCTCGATGTAGACCTGCGCGCGCCGGGCGTCGAGCTGGTCGATCATCGCGCGCACCTGGCGGTACAGCGGCTCCGGCGCGCTGACGATCAGCGAGTTGGTCGCCGGGTCGGCCTGGATGAAGCCGCCGGTGGACGGCGCCTCGGTCGCGGCCACCGGGGCCGCGGCCGGCGCGGCGCCACCCGCCGCCGGCCGCGCCGGCGTGCTGGCGGCCACTGTCGCCGCGCCGGCGCCGCTGCCGCCGCTGCCGACGC
>JACPVA010000083.1 GCA_016191995.1 Burkholderiales bacterium
GCGCGCCGGCGCCGCGGCCGCGGTCGCGTAGGCCAGCACCGCCGCGGCTGCCAGCCACAGCGGCGAGGCGACCGACCAGCCGGCGGACCCGGGCGCTACACTCATCTGCGCAGTGTACCCAGCGGGCCACGCGCGCTGCCGTCGCGCGCGCGGTCCGGCATCCTGCCGCGGGCGCGCCCGGCGCAGCGGCCGCCCGCTTCCCCGAACGCATCCGCATCCGATGGCCTCCACCCTCACCGAGCGCCTGTCGCGCCTGGTCAAGACCATGCGCGGCCAGGCGCGCATCACCGAGAGCAACGTGCAGGACATGCTGCGCGAGGTGCGCATGGCGCTGCTCGAGGCCGACGTCGCGCTGCCGGTGGTGCGCGAGTTCATCCAGCGCGTCAAGGACAAGGCGCTCGGGCAGGAGGTGGTCGGCTCGCTCGCCCCCGGGCAGGCGCTGGTCGGCATCGTGCACAAGGAGCTCGCGCGCACGATGGGCGAGGCCGACGCCGAGGGCAAGCTCCTGCCGCCGGCGGAGATCGACCTCGCGGTGCAGCCGCCGGCGGTGATCCTGATGGCAGGGCTGCAAGGCGCGGGCAAGACGACGACCACCGCCAAGCTCGCACGCCATCTGATCCTCGGGCGGCGCAAGAAGGTGCTGACGGTCTCGGCCGACGTCTACCGCCCGGCGGCGATCGAGCAGCTCAGGACCGTGACGGCGCAGGTCGGCGCCGAGTGGTTCCCGTCCAGCCCCGAGCAGACGCCGCTGCAGATCGCCGCGGCGGCGCTCGACCATGCGCGGCGCCACGGCTTCGACGTGCTGCTCGTGGACACCGCCGGCCGGCTGGCGATCGACGCCGCGCTGATGGCCGAGATCCGCGCGCTGCACGCGGCGCTGGCGCCGGTGGAGACACTGCTCGTGGTCGACGCGATGCAGGGCCAGGATGCGGCCAATACCGCGCGCGCCTTCAGGGAGGCGCTGCCGCTGACCGGCATCGTGCTGACCAAGCTCGACGGCGACGCGCGCGGCGGCGCCGCACTGTCGGTGCGCCAGGTCACCGGCTGCCCGATCAAGTTCGCCGGCGTGTCGGAGAAGATCGACGGCCTGGAGGTGTTCGATGCCGAGCGCCACGCCGGACGCGTGCTCGGGATGGGCGACATCGTCGCGCTGGTCGAGGAAGTGCAGAAGGGCGTCGACGTCGCGGCGGCGCAGAAGCTGGCCGAGAAGGTCAAGGCCGGCGGCTTCGACCTCGAGGACTTCCTGCAGCAGATCTCGCAGATGAAGAAGATGGGCGGCCTGGCCGGGCTGATCGACAAGCTGCCGACGCAGCTCGCGGCCCGCGCCGGCGACGCCGACATGGCGCGCGCCGAGCGCGACGTGCGCCGCATGGAGGGCATCATCCACGCGATGACGCCGCTCGAGCGGCGCAAGCCCGAGCTGATCAAGGCCAGCCGCAAGCGCCGCATCGCCGCCGGCGCCGGAGTGCCGGTGCAGGAGGTCAACCGCCTGCTCAAGCAGTTCGAGCAGATGCAGGGGATGATGAAGAAGATGAAGGGCGGCGGCCTGATGAAGATGATGAAGCGCATGGGCGGGCTGGGTGGCCTGGGCGGTGCCGGCGGGCTGCCCGGCCTGCCGCCGCGCTGAGCGCGGGCCCCGAGATCGCCGGATATCGGGCCTCGGGCCCCGCGTCCGGGCCGCACGACACGATCCGATACAGCTGTTGCCGGCGCGGCCCTCGAGTCGAGCGCGGTCGCGGCCGACCTACCTGGTTCGATCCACCGAGACCGGGCCCATGGACTTCCTCGACCTCCCCACCGTCGGCGCGCTCGTCGCCGCGCTCGTGCTCACGATCGCGCTGTTCGCATGGCGCAACCGCATGGCGGCGCAGCGCGCCAGGGGGCGCGGCGGCCGGCGTGCCGCGGCGCGCCCCGGCGGCGGCCGCGCGCGCCCGGATGCGCTGGATACGGTCGCCGCGTGGCCGCCCGAGATCGCGCGCGTCATGACCACGCGCGAGCGCGAGGCCTACGAGCTGATCCGCCGCGCGCTGCCCGGCTTCACCGTGCTGGCGCAGGTGCCGCTGGCGCGTTTCGTTCGCGTCCCGCCGCGCCACGATATCGGCGAGTGGATGCAGCGCGTCGGCCAGCTCAGCGCCGACCTGCTGATCTGCGACGGCGCGTCGCGCGTGCTCGCGGTGGTCGACATCCGCTCCGCCGCCGAGACCGAGCGCGCGCGGCGCCGCCACGAGCGGCTCGGACGCGTGCTGCGCGCCGCCGGCGTGCGCGTCCACGTCTGGCACGATGCCGCGCTGCCGAGCATGGCCGAGGTGCGCAGCGAGCTCGGCGCGTCGCTGGCCGCGCGCACCGGCGCGCCGCTGCCGGGCAGCGAGGAGGCGCGCGGCGCCAACTCGGGGCCGACGCCGCTGATCCCGGTGGCCGAGATCGAGGAGATCCTGGCCGAGGGCGACGCCCAGGACCATTCGATGGAGCCGGTGCCCTCGGGCTTCTTCGACGATCTCGACCCGTTGCCGGCACGCTGAGGCCGAACCGCGGCGCGGGCCGCAGCGATCAGCCCAGCAGCGCCAGCGCGAACTCGCGCGCGTCGAAGGTCTGCAGGTCCGCGAGCTTCTCGCCGACGCCGATGAAGTAGACCGGCACCGGCCTGCCGGTCTCGCGGCACCAGCCGGCGATCGCCGCCAGCACGCCGCCCTTGGCGGTGCCGTCGAGCTTGGTCACGACCAGCCCGGTCAGGCCGAGCGCGGCATCGAAGGCCTGCACCTGCGCCAGCGCATTCTGGCCGGTATTGCCGTCGACCACCAGCAGCACCTCGTGCGGCGCACCGTCGAGCGCCTTGCCGATCACGCGCTTGACCTTCTTCAGCTCGTCCATCAGGTGCAGCTGGGTCGGCAGCCGGCCCGCGGTGTCGGCGATGACGACGTCGCAGCCGCGCGCGCGTCCCGCCTGCACCGCATCGAAGCTGACCGCCGCCGGGTCGCCGCCATGCTGTGCGACGATCTCGACCCGGTTGCGGTCGGCCCATACCGCGAGTTGCTCGCGCGCGGCGGCGCGGAAGGTATCGCCGGCGGCGAGCAGCACCTTGCAGTCGGCCGCCGCCAGGTGGCGCGTGAGCTTGCCGATCGTCGTCGTCTTGCCGGCGCCGTTCACGCCGACGACCATGATCACCGTCGGCGTGGCCTCGCCGATCACGAGCGGCTTCTGCAGCGGCGCGAGCAGTTCGGCGATCGCATCGGCGAGCAAGGCCTTGACCGCTGCCGGCTCGCTCGCCTTGGCCGCCTTGACGCGTCGCTTCAGGTCCTCCAGCAGGGCCGCGCTGGCCTTGACGCCGGCGTCGGCCATCAGCAGCGCCGACTCCAGCTCCTCGTACAGCGCATCGTCGATGCGGGTACCGGTGAAGACCTGCGCGATCCCGCTGCCGGTGCGGCGCAAGCCCTGGCGCAGCCGCGCGAACCAGCCGGCGCGCGCCGACGCGGCCGCGGCGGCGGGCTCGGCGGCGGGTTCCGTGGCGACACCCGCATTCCCGGGCGCGTCGGGCGCGCGAGGTCCGGGCGGTGCCGCGTGCGCGGCGGTCGCGGGTCGCGCCCGCGC
>JACPVA010000024.1 GCA_016191995.1 Burkholderiales bacterium
CAGCTCGCTGGCCGTGGCCGAGGATGCGCCGGCGGTGTCTGGCCAGGTCACGGCCACCGATGCCGACGACGGCGCGGTGCTTACCTTCGCGCTGGCAGGGCCTGCGCCCGACGGGCTCGTCTTCAACAGCGACGGCAGCTACACCTTCGATCCCTCGCATCCGAGCTATCAGAGCCTGGCCGTCGGCCAGACGCAGCTGCTCACCGTACCGTACGTGGTGACCGACGAGCATGGTGCGTCGTCCAGCGCCGACCTCGTCATTACCGTCACTGGCACGAACGACGATCCGCTGGCCTCGGCCGCCAGCGTGGCAGCCGTCGAGGACGGCGCGACGATCTCGGCCTCGGTCAGCGCCAGCGATGTCGATGGCGATGCGCTCGTGTACTCACTGGACGTCGCCGCCCCGGCCGGGCTGGTCTTCAACGCCGACGGCTCGTACAGCTTCGATCCGTCGGTGGCGGCGTACCAGCATCTTGCGCAGGGCCAGAGCCTGGTGCTGACGGTGCCCTACACCGTCTCCGACGGCCATGGCGGGCTGGCCAGCGCCAGTCTGGTGATCACGCTGGACGGCAGCAACGATCCGCCGCTGGCCAGCGCCAGCTCGCTGGCCGTGGCCGAGGACGATCCTGCCGTCAGCGGCGCCGTCAGTGCCACCGACGGCGACGACGGGGCGGTGCTGACTTTCGCGCTGGCGGGGCCTGCTCCTGACGGGCTGGTGTTCAACAGCGACGGCAGCTACACCTTCGATCCCTCGCACGCGAGCTACCAGGCGCTGGCGGTCGGCCAGACGCAGGTGCTGACCGTGCCCTACGTGGTGACCGACGAGCATGGTGCGTCGTCGACGGCAGAACTGGTGATCACCGTCACCGGCACCAACGACGCCCCACAGGCCACCGCACACAGCCTGACCGCCTCCGAAGACGGCCCCATGGTCGCCGGCACCGTCGCCGCGACCGACATCGACGCCGGATCCGCGCTGACCTACGCGCTGGCCGGCCCGGCGCCCGCCGGACTGACGCTGGCCGCCGATGGCAGCTACACCTTCGACCCGTCGCACGCGGCCTACCAGTCCCTCGCCGCCGGCCAGACCAGCGTCCTGACGGTGCTGTTCACCGCCACCGACGAGCATGGCGCCACGTCCTCCGCCGTTATGACGATCACTCTCGCCGGCAGCAACGACGTGCCGGTCGTCGACGACATCGCCGCCACGGTCGGCGAGAAGGGCCCCGCCGTCGTGCTGACCGCCGCCTTCGTCGACGCGGACGCGACCGACACCCACACCATCGGCATCGACACCACCGGCACCCTCGGCACCGTCGTCGATCACGGCGACGGCAGCTTCAGCTACGACCCGGCCGGCCACTTCGACAGCCTCGGCGCCGGCCAGACCGCCACCGACACCTTCCGCTACACCGTCGACGATGGCCACGGCGGCATCGTCACCCGAACCGCCACGGTCACCATCGTCGGCGCCAACGACGCCCCCGTGATCACCGGGCTGGACGATCTCGCGCTGTCCGAAGAAGGCCTGCCGCGCAGCACGCCCGATACCACCGGTGACGACACCACGGACGCCGCAAGTGCGAGCGGTATCGTCGTCGCCGTCGACACCGATGGCGACGCGCTCGGCTACACCTGGGGCGACCCGCCCGAAGGCCTCAGCTCCGGCGGCCGTCCGCTCGTCTGGTCTGGCGCCGGCAGCGCGACGCTGGTGGGCAGCGTCGACGGCGTGGCCGTGCTCACCGCCGCGCTGGATGCGGCCGGCCGCTACACCGTCACGCTCGCCGGGGCGCTCGACCATCCGGCGGCAGGCGTGCAGGACGCGCTCAGCTTCGGCTTGACCGTCGCCGTCTCCGACGGCAGCAGCAGCGCCAGCGCCGTCGTCACCATCCGCGTCGAGGACGATGCCCCCGTCGTCGTCGGCCCGCCGCAGCCCGCGTATTTCAACCCGGCCGAAGGCAGCATCCTGGCCGGCCGCCTGGGCGTGGCCACCGGGGCCGACGACGAGTCACCCGCGGTGGTCGAGTTCAGCGGCCGCAGCGTCGACGCCGAAGGCCACATCACCGCCGTGCACCGCGGCCACGATGGCTCGACCATCGTCGACAACGTCCTGTACCAGGGCATGAAGCTGCACTACGCGGCCGGCCCCGAGCCCGGCTCGCTGCAGGGCGTGGCCGAGGACGGCACCGTCGTCTTCACCGTCGCCGGCGACCCGGTCGGCGGCCAGTACCGTGTCGTCATGCACCACGGCCTGGACCCGACCGTCTATGCCAGCTCCTCCTTCGCCAGCGTCGGCGGCGGCAACACCAACACCGGCTACCCGATGGCGGATACGCAGAATATCTTCCCGCTGCTCGTCACCGGGACCGATGCCAGCGGCAACCCCGCCAGCGTCAACACCAGCCAGTGGATCGGCGTGGCGAACAACTGGATCGACACCGGCGAGAAGGCGCTGCTGAACTTCCAGTCGCCGACGAAGGCGATCGCGCTGCGCTTCAATGGCCTGGGCAATGGCGAGACCGCGGTCTGGCGTGCGTTCGATGCCGCGGGCCAGGTCGTCGCCAGCGGCAGCATCGCCGGCGTTGGCACCACCGACCTCCTGCGCACGCTCGGCCCGGCCGACTTCGGTGGCACCGACATCACGCGTCTCGAGATCGGTGCCAGCGGCAGCAAGACCTCGTTCCGCATGGGAGTCGACAGCGTCGTCGGCCAGACCACGCGCATCGACCAGACCTTCGAGCTCGACTATGTCGTGCGCGACGCCGACGGCGATGCGCTGCCGGCGCGCACGCTGGCGATCACGCTCGATGCCGACGGCACGCTGCAGGCCCCGGACAGCGGCGGCGCGCTGGCCGGCGGCAACGGTGCCGACAACCTGCTCGGCGGCGCCGGCGACGACATCCTGCGCGGCGGCGACGGCGCCGATACGCTCGCCGGCGGCGGCGGAGCCGACCTGCTCGCCGGAGGCGCCGGCAACGATATCCTGACCGGCGGCGCCGGCGCGGACGTCTTCCGCTGGGAGTTCGCCGACCGCGGCTCGCCCGGCACGCCGGCGCTGGACCGCGTCACCGACTTCGACCCAGCCGCCGCGTCCGCGGGAGGCGACGTGCTCGACCTGCGCGACCTGCTCGTCGGCGAGGCACCCGGTGCCGGCGGCAGCGCCGGCAACCTGGCCGACTACCTCGACTTCGACACC
Organism: Burkholderiales bacterium; assembly: GCA_016191995.1. Classification (GTDB taxonomy): domain Bacteria; phylum Pseudomonadota; class Gammaproteobacteria; order Burkholderiales; family Burkholderiaceae_C; genus Rubrivivax. The sequence continues at coordinate 3,197 of JACPVA010000024.1, forward strand.
GCCTCCACCCCCGGCAGCACCGTCGTGCGCATCAGCTCCTCGGGCGGCTTCGCCGGCGGCAGCTACAGTGCCGCGGCCGAGGATCAGCGCATCACGCTGGAGGGCGTGGACCTGCGCAGCGCGCTCGGGCTGGGCGCCGGTGCCAGCGACCAGCAACTGATCCAGGAACTGCTGCAACGGGGCAAACTCGAGGTCGGGCCCTGAGCCCGCGCCGCCGCGCCCTCCCCGCAGCCGCCCGCCATCGCAACCAGTCGGAGACCGCCATGCCCTATGCGGTACGCAACGCCGCCGGCGAGATCACCAGCCTGCACCGCCACGACCCCGGGGTGGGCGTGCTGCTCGCGCCCAACGACCCGGAGGTCAGCGCCTTCCTCGGGCTGGCGCCGCAGGGGGCGACCGGCTTCGAGCGCCTGGATGCCGAGTTCGTGCGCGTGATCGAGGACGTCATCGACGCGCTGACCGATCGCAACGTCATCAATATCACCGACCTGCCCGAGACTGCGCAGGCCAAGCTGTTCGCGCGCAAGAGCTTCCGCGAGCGCCGCGCGCGCAATGCGTTGCAGCTGTTCGACGGCGCGCGGCGGTCGGATGTGATCTGACGCAGCGCCCGCCGCCGCGCGCCCGCACATCGCGCGCGCCACGCGCCGGCACGCGCTGCGGAGGTGGCGGAGTCGGAGGGATTCGAACCCTCGATGCGCTTTTGGGCGCATACTCCCTTAGCAGGGGAGCACCTTCGGCCTCTCGGTCACGACTCCTGGTGCTCCGGATTCTACGCGCAAGCCCCGCCGGCGACCCGGCTGCCGAGGCGGGCCCCGCGAGCGGCCCCCGCGCCTGATGCCTGCGGGTCGGCGCCCCGAGGCGTGCCGGCCGCACCACGTGGGGCCGTTCGAGGCCCGCTCCGGCCGGCGCATCGTGCGCGCCGGCGCGCGGTTCACACGCTGCCGACCGCCTTGTCCAGTTCGAGGTCGAAGGCCTTGTGCAGCGCCCGCACCGCGAGCTCCATGTACTTCTCGTCGATGACGACGCTGGTCTTGATCTCGCTGGTGGAGATCATCTGGATGTTGATCCCCTCCTCCGACAGCGTGCGGAACATCTTGCTTGCCACCCCGACATGGCTGCGCATGCCGATGCCGACGATCGAGACCTTGCAGATCTTCGCGTCGCCGACGATCTCGGCCGCACCGATCGCCGGCGCGACGACTTCCCGCAGCGTCTGCATCGCCCGCGCGTAGTCGTTGCGGTGCACGGTGAACGAGAAGTCGGTGCGGCCATCGTGCGAGACGTTCTGGATGATGACGTCGACGTCGATGTTGGCCTCGGCCACCGGACCGAGGATCTGGTAGGCGATCCCGGGGCGGTCGGGTACGCCCAGGACGGTGACCTTGGCCTCGTCGCGGTTGAACGCGATGCCGGAGACGACGGCTTGTTCCATCTTCTCGTCTTCCTCGAAGGTGATCAGGGTGCCGGAGCGCGCTTCCTCGTCCAGCGGGATGTCCCAGGGCGTAAAGCTCGACAGCACGCGTGTCGGCACGCGGTACTTGCCGGCGAACTCCACCGAGCGGATCTGCAGCACCTTGGAGCCCAGGCTCGCCATCTCAAGCATCTCCTCGAACGAGATGGTGTGCCGCCGGCGCGCCTCGGGCACGATGCGCGGGTCGGTCGTGTAGACGCCGTCGACATCGGTGTAGATCAGGCACTCGTCGGCCTGCAGCGCGGCGGCCACCGCGACCGCCGAGGTGTCCGACCCGCCACGACCGAGCGTGGTCACGTCGCCGTGCTCGTCCAGGCCCTGGAAGCCGGTGACGATGACGACCTTGCCCGCGTCCAGGTCGGCGCGAACGCGCGCGCCCTCGATGTGGCGGATGCGCGCCTTGCCGAAGGCGCTGTCGGTCTGCACCGGGACCTGCCATCCGGCGTAGCTCACCGCCGGCATGCCCTCGCTGTGCAGCGCCAGCGCCAGCAGCCCGACCGAGACCTGCTCGCCGGTGGCGGCGATGGCGTCGATCTCGCGCAGGCTCGCGGCATCGGGCAGCGCGGGCTGGAGCTCCTTGGCCAGCGCCAGCAGCCGGTTCGTCTCGCCGCTCATCGCCGACGGCACGACGACCATCCGGTGGCCGGCGCGTGCCCACTTGGCGACACGCCGGGCGACGTTGCGGATGCGCTCGGTCGACCCCATCGAGGTGCCGCCGTACTTGTGGACGATGAGTGCCATGGCGTCGTGCTCCACCCGCGCTCGATCGCGGGATGCGGGCAAACCCGCAATTCTACCGATCCGCGTCGGGCCGCCATTGCACGGCGCGTTGCGCCACGCGCGCCGGCGCGACCGCGCGCGCATCGACGCCCAGGCCGGGCACCAGCAGCAGGGCGCCCGCGGCATCCAGCAGCAGCGGCGCGCCGCGCGCCCAGGCCGGCACGCCGGCGGCCTGGAACTGCTTCTTCAGGCTGCGCGGCACGCCACCGGCGTGGCGCTGGAAGCGCTCGCCGCCGTGGCGCGGCGCGACGCGCGCGTCCTGCAGCCGCTGCGCCGCGATGCCGCCGCGGCGCACGACGCGAACGACCCACTGGCCGCTCCATCCCGGCACGCGCCAGCAACCCGGGCGCGACAGGTCGACCGCGGCCGAGGCGGCGGCGCCCGAAGGGGCCGACGCGGCCCGTGGCGCCGTCCCGTGCGCGCCGGTCGTCGTCGCCGGCGCGTAGCCGAGTGCGCCGCGGTACAGCCGCAGCTCGCCGGCCGGTGCCGGCCAGCGGCCCTGCGTCGCATCGCGCAACTCCGCGAGCAGGCGTTGCACCAGGGTCTGCGGCGCCCCGCGCCCGATCCAGCGCGCCAGCAGCCAGCGCAGCAGGTTGGCGCGGCGCTCGGCGGGCAGCGCGCGCCAGCGCGCGACGCGCAAGCTTCCCTGCCCGTCCAGCCCGTCCGCGGCGTCGATCTGGGCCAGCGCCTGCAGGCAGGCCGCCTCCTCGGCGGCGCGCACGGCAGCGTGCTGCAGCGCCGCCTCGGCATGCTCGAAGGCCGCGTCCAGCGCCGGCCAGACCGCCGCGCGCAGGCGGCTGCGCGCATGGCGGTCGCCGGCATTGCTCGCATCGTCGACCCAGCGCAGCCGGTGGCGCGCGAGGTAGGCCTCGATCGCCTCGCGCGGCTGGTCGCGCCAGGGGCGCAGCCAGTGGATGCCGTCGCGCGTCGCCGCCGCCGGCATCGCCGCCAGGCCGCGCGCACCGGCGCCGCGCAGCAGTTGCAGCAGCACGGTCTCGGCCTGGTCGCGTCGGTGCTGTGCCAGCAGCACGGTGTCGCAGCCGGCCTCGCGCGCCATGGCGGCGAGTGCCGCATAGCGCTCGCGGCGCGCCCAGGCCTCGACGCTCTCGCCCTGCCCCGGAGCATCCTGCAGCCGCCGCACGTGCAGCGTCAGCGGCAGCCCGGCGCGCGCCCAGCGCCGGCACTGCGCAGCCAGATGGCGCGTCCAGGCGTCGGCCTCGGGCTGCAGCCCGTGGTGCACGTGCAGCGCGTGCACCTGCAGACCCAGCGCGCGCGCGGCACGCGCGGTGCAGTGCAGCAGCGCGGTCGAGTCGCGCCCGCCGCTGGCGGCGACGGCCAGCGCGCGCGGGCGGGCCCGCGGCGCCGTTTCGGCCGCCGCGGCGGGGTCGTCAGCGCTCGGTCGTGTCGGTGAAGCGGCCATAGGCCTGCAGGCGCTCGTAGCGGCGCTGCAGCAGGTCCTTGGTCGACAGGTCCGACACCTGGCGCAGCGCGTCGGCGAGCGCGCGCCGCAGCGCCGCGGCCATCCACTTCGGGTCGCGGTGCGCGCCGCCGACCGGCTCGGCGACGATCTTGTCGATCAGCCCCAGCGCCTTGAGCCGGTGCGCGGTGATGCCCAGCGCCTCGGCGGCCTCGGACGCGCGCTCGGCGGTCTTCCACAGGATCGATGCGCAGCCCTCGGGCGAGATCACCGAATAGACCGAGAACTGCAGCATCAGCGTCTGGTCGGCCACACCGATCGCCAGCGCGCCGCCGGAGCCGCCCTCGCCGATGATGGTCGCGACGATCGGCACCTCGAGCCGCGCCATCTCGAAGATATTGCGCCCGATCGCCTCCGACTGCCCGCGCTCCTCGGCACCGATCCCCGGGTAGGCGCCGGGCGTGTCGACGAAGGTGAACAGCGGCAGGCCGAACTTCTCGGCCAGCTTCATCAGCCGTAGTGCCTTGCGATAGCCCTCCGGACGCGACATGCCGAAGTTGCGCGCGGTGCGCTCCTTGGTGTCGCGGCCCTTCTGGTGGCCGAGGACCACGCACGGCTGGCCACTGAAGCGCGCCAGCCCGCCGACGATCGACAGGTCGTCGGCGTAGTGGCGGTCGCCGTGCAACTCCTGGAAATCGGTGAAGATCTCCTCGACATAGTCCAGCGTATACGGGCGCTGGGCGTGGCGTGCGATCTGCGTCACCTGCCACGGCGTCAGGCTGGAGTAGATCTCCTTGGTCAGCTGCTGGCTCTTCTTGCCCAGCCGCTCGATCTCCTCGGAGATATCGACCGCGGACTCGCTTTGCACATAGCGCAGCTCGTCGATCTTGGACTCCAGCTCGGCGATCGGCTGCTCGAAGTCGAGGAAGTGGCGCTTGCTCATGCGTGGGTCCGGGTCGCGCCTGGCGCGTCCTCAGTAGTCTACCGGCTGCGGATCCAGGCTGCGCCAGATATACCAGGTCGCCACCGAGCGAAACGGCGCCCAGGCCTCGCCGACCTCGCGCGCCTCGGCGCGCGAGACCGGCTCGCCGCTGAAGTAGTTCAGGCTGATGCCGCGCAGCAGCCCGAGGTCGTCGACCGGCAGGACGTCCGGGCGCATCAGGTGGAAGATCAGGAACATCTCGGCCGTCCAGCGGCCGATGCCGCGGATCGCGACCAGCTCGTCGATGATCGCCTGGTCGTCCATCGCCGTCCACTCGGCGACGTGCACGCGGCCGTCGTCGAAGTGGCGCGCCAGATCCTGAAGATACTCGGCCTTGCGCGCCGACAGCCCGGCGCCGCGCAGCGACTCCGGGCTCAGTGCCAGCAGCGCCGCCGGACGCAGCCGGTGCGAGCGGGCCCCGGCGGTGGCCGCGAGCCGGTCCCACACGGACTGCGCCGCCTTGACCGAGATCTGCTGCCCGACCACCGACCGCGCCAGGGTCGTGAACGCATCGCCGCGGCTCTCCAGCCGCGCGGCGCCGAAGCTCGGGATCAGCTTGCGCAGCACGCGGTCCTGGCGCGCGAGGTGGCGGCAGGCCTCGTCCCAGTACGGCGGCGTGGCGGGCGGCGGCGCGGCGGCGGGCATGGGCGGGGCGTTCGGCGGACGGCGGGACGGCGCGCGGCGCTCAGCCGCGCGCCGCGGTGGTCCAGGTCGTGCCCTGCGGCGAGTCCTGCAGCACGATGCCTTGCGCGGCGAGCTCGTCGCGGATGCGGTCGGCGCCGGCGAAGTCGCGCGCCTTCTTGGCCGCCGCGCGCGCGGCGATGCGCTCGGCGATCGCGACCTCGTCCAGCGTCGCGCCGGCCTGCAGGAAGCCGCGCGGCGCCTGCTGCAGCAGCCCAAGCGTGCCGCCGAGCGTGCGCAGCAGCCGTGCAGCGCCCGCATCGCGGCTGCGGTTGACCTCAGCGGCGAGGTCGAACAGCACCGCCAGCGCGCCGGGGGTGGCAAAGTCCTCGTCCATCGCGGCGCGGAAGGCCGCGACACGCGGGTCGCTCGGGTCGAGCGCGGCCAGCGCCGCCGCGCCGCCGTCGAGCGCCTGCGCGGCGGTCTCGTCCGCGTCCGGCGGCGGCAGCGCCGCGCCGTCCAGCGCGGTATACAGGCGCCTGAGCGCGCTGCGCGCATCGTCGAGCAGCGTGTCGGCGAAGTTCAGCGGGCTGCGGTAATGCGTGCGCAGCATGAACAGGCGCAGCGTCTCGCCGTCGACGCGCTGCAGCACGTCGGCGATGGTGAAGAAGTTGCCCAGCGACTTGGACATCTTCTCGTCGTCGACGTTGAGGAAGCCGTTGTGCATCCACGTGCGGGCGAACGGCACGCCGTGCGCGCCCTCGCTCTGCGCGATCTCGTTCTCGTGGTGCGGGAACTGCAGGTCCAGCCCGCCGCCGTGCAGGTCGAAGGTCCGCCCCAGCAGCGCGCAGGCCATCGCCGAGCACTCGATATGCCAGCCGGGCCGGCCCGGCCCCCAGGGCGATTCCCAGCGCGCATCGGCCGGCTCGCCGGGCTTGGCCGCCTTCCACAGCACGAAGTCCAGCGGGTCGAGCTTGTCGTCGAGGACCGCGACCCGCTCGCCGGCGCGCAGCTCGTCGACCGAGCGCCCCGACAGCTTGCCGTAGCCGGCGAACTTGCGCACCGCGAAGTCGACGTCGCCCGATCCCGCGCGGTAGGCCAGCCCCTTGTCCTGCAGCTGCGCGATCATGTCGAGCATCTGCGGCACATAGGCGGTGGCGCGCGGCTCGTGCGTCGGCGGCAGGACGCCCAGCGCGCCGATGTCGCGGTGCATCGCGGCGATCATCTCGTCGGTCAGCGTGCGGATCGGGATCCCGCGCTCCAGCGCGCGCTTGATGATCTTGTCATCGATGTCGGTGATGTTGCGCACGTAGGTCACGCGCCAGCCCTGCGCGCGCAGCCAGCGGTAGACGACGTCGAAGGCGACCATCATCCGCGCATGCCCGATGTGGCACAGGTCGTAGACCGTCATCCCGCACACGTACATGCGGACGTGGCCGGGCTCGATCGGCTCGAAGGGCTCGACGCGGCGCGTCAGGCTGTTGTGGATGCGCAGCGGCATGGTCGGGGCAGGCGTGGGCCGCGCACCCCGGGGCCCGGGCGGCGGCGAGCGCAAAAGCAAAGCCGCCTGCAAGGATGCGAAGCGGCCGGGCCAGTATAGCCAGCGCGCCCGGCTAGACTCGCGGCCTCCGACGCTTTCGAATGCCGCGATGAGCCCTTCGTTGACCCTCGTCATGCCTGCCCGCCGTCATGCCCGCCGCGCGCGGCTGCACGGCCTCGCCGCCCTGGCCTTGTCGGCCGGGCTCGCGCTCGGCGCGCCCCCGGTCTGGGCGCAGAAGGTCAAGCTCGAGACCAGCGCCGGCGACATCGTGCTCGAGCTCGACGCCGAGCGCGCACCGAAGACGGTGGCCAATTTCGTCGAGTACGTCAAGGCCGGCCACTACGACGGCACCATCTTCCACCGCGTGATCCCGAATTTCATGGTCCAGGGTGGCGGCTTCACCCCCGACATGGCGCAGAAGCCCACCCGGCCGCCGATCGCGCTGGAGTCGCGCAACGGCCTGAGCAACGCCCGCGGGTCGGTGGCGATGGCGCGCACCATGGTGCCCGACTCGGCGAGCGCGCAGTTCTTCGTCAACGTCGTCGACAACCCCTTCCTCGACGCCGCCAACGCGCGCGACGGCCATGGCTACGCGGTGTTCGGCAAGGTCGTGCAGGGCATGGACGTGGTCGACAAGATCCGCGCCGTGCCGACCGCCAACCGCGGCCCGCACCAGAACGTGCCGATCGAGCCCGTCCTCATCCGCAAGGCCAGCCTGGAGAAGTGAAGCCATGAGCCAGAACGTCCGCCTCGAGACCAGCGCCGGCATGTTGCGCATCGAGCTCGATGCCGAGCGCGCGCCGCAGTCGTGCCGCAACTTTCTCGACTATGTCCAGTCCGGGCACTTCGACGGCACGGTATTCCACCGCGTCATCAAGGGCTTCATGATCCAGGGCGGCGGCTTCGAGCCCGGGATGAAGCAGAAGCCCACGCGCGCGCCGATCGCCAACGAGGCCAACAACGGCCTGCGCAACGCCAGGTACACGCTGGCGATGGCGCGCACCTCGGACCCGCATTCGGCGACCGCGCAGTTCTTCATCAATACCGCCGACAACGCGTTCCTCGACCACAAGTCGGAGACCGCGCAGGGCTGGGGCTACGCGGTCTTCGGCCGCGTCGTCGACGGCAGCGAGGTCGTCGACGCGATCGAGGGCGTGCGCACCGGCCGGCGCGGCTTCCACGACGACGTGCCGCTGGAGGATGTCGTCATCGTGCGCGCGACGCTGGAGTGATCGCGGCATCGCTGCCGAGGTCTCCCATGATCCGGGGTAATGCGCCGGGTCATGGAAGCGAGCGCTGCGATGAGCGCGCGCAGCCCTAGCGTTCCCGAGCCCCCGCCGCCGCTGCCGCCGCTGTTCGAGTGGGCGGCGCCGGCCGCCTGGCGGCGCATCGACTTCGTCTCCGACCTGCATCTGGCCAGCGCGCTGCCGCGCACCTTCGACGCCTGGGCCACGCACCTGCTGCACACGCCCGCCGATGCGGTGCTGATGCTCGGCGACGTGTTCGAGGTCTGGGTCGGCGACGACCAGCGCGGCGGTGCCTTCGAGCAGCATTGCGTGCAGGTGCTGGCCGAGGCCGCGAGCCGGCGCTGCATCGGCTTCATGCCGGGCAACCGCGACTTCCTGCTCGGCGAGGCGATGCGGCGCGACGGCGGGCTGATGGCGCTGGCCGACCCGACCGCGCTCGACGCCTGGGGCCAGAGGCTGCTGCTGACGCATGGCGACGCGCTGTGCCTGGCCGACAACGCTTACCAGCGCTTCCGCGCCGAGTCGCGCAGCGAGCGCTGGCAGCGCGACTTCGCCGCGCTGCCGCTGGCCGAGCGGCTGGCGCGCGCCGGCGCCGCGCGCGCCGAGAGCGACCGCCGCCGCCGCGCGCAGCCCTTCGACCCGGCGTTGTGGGCCGACGTCGACCCCGCCGCCGCGGTCGCGTGGATGCACGCCGCAGGTTGCCACGACCTGATCCACGGCCACACGCACCGCCCGGGCGACGAAGTGATCGCACCCGGCTATACGCGCCACGTGCTGACCGACTGGGACCTCGACGGCGCCGGGCGCGCCCGCGCCGAGGTGCTGCGGCTGACGCGCGACGGCCTGGCGCGCGTCGCGCCGAGCCGCGCGGGCTGAAACGCGCGCCCGGCACGCGCGGCCGCTGCCGTATGCCGCCTTCGGCCAGGCCGTCCCGCCCTTCCCGCCCGCCGCTGTGGCACCGCCTCGCGGACGCGCTGCGCCGCCGCGCCGAGGCGCGCGCACTGGCACGCCGCGCGATCCCCGACGACCTGTGGAAGCGCACGCTGCTGCGCTACCCCTTCCTGCAGCGGCGCGACCCGGCGCTGGCGGCCGAGCTGCGCCGGCTGACCAGCCTGTTCCTGGACCGCAAGGAGTTCAGCGCCGCCGGCGGCCTGGTGCTGCGCAACGATATCGTGGTCGCGATCGCCGCCCAGGCCTGCCTGCCGGTGCTGCGGCTGGGGCTGGATCGCTACGACGGCTTCGTCGGCATCGTCGTCCACCCCGGTGCGGTCGTCGCGCGCCGGCATGCGACCGACGAGGCCGGCGTCGTCCACGAGTACGACGAGACGCTGGCCGGCGAGGCGATGGCGCGCGGGCCGGTGATGCTGTCGTGGCAGGACGTCCGCGCCGCCGGCCAGCGCGGCGGCGGCGTCGCGTACAACGTCGTGATCCACGAGTTCGCGCATGTGCTCGACCTCGCCGACGGCGCGTCCAACGGCACGCCGCTGCTGCCGCCGGATCTGCCCGCGGCCGAGTGGGCGGCGGTGATGACGGCCGAGTTCAGGCGCTTCGTCGGCTGCGTCGAGGCCGGCGCGGCAACCGTGCTCGACCCCTACGGCGCGCACGGCGAGGACGAGTTCTTCGCCGTCGCCAGCGAGGCCTTCTTTGTCGCTCCCGGGCCGCTGAAGGACGAGCATCCGGCGCTGTACGCGCTATTCGCGCGCCTGTACCGCCAGGACCCGCTCGCCGAGGGGCGCTTCGACGCGCACTGAAGCCGGCCCGGGCGCGCGGCCTGGCGCGCCGCGCCTGTCCGCGCGAGCGCGGGTGGGGCCCCGCGCGCGTCGCCGATCAGGCCGGCGCCGTCTCCGCCTTCGGCTTGTCGCTCTTCTTCGGCGGCTGGATGTCCAGCACCACCTCGTCCTTGTCGTCGAGGTCGACCGACAGCCGCCCGCCGTCGGTCAGCCGCCCGAACAGAAGCTCGTCGGCCAGCGCGCGGCGTATCGTGTCCTGGATCAGGCGCTGCATCGGGCGCGCCCCCATCATCGGGTCGAAACCCTTCTTCGCCAGGTGTCGGCGCAGCCCGTCGGTGAAGGTGACCTCGACCTTCTTCTCCGCGAGCTGGCTCTCGAGCTGGAGCAGGAACTTGTCGACCACGCGCAGGATGATCTCCTCGTCCAGGGCGCGGAAGTTGACGATCGCATCGAGCCGGTTGCGGAACTCGGGCGTGAACAGGCGCTTGATATCGGCCATCTCGTCGCCCTGCTCGCGCCTGGTCGTGAAGCCGATCGTCGCCTTGCCCATGGTCTCGGCGCCGGCGTTCGTCGTCATGATGACGATGACGTTGCGGAAGTCGGCCTTGCGCCCGTTGTTGTCGGTCAGCGTGCCGTGGTCCATGACCTGCAGCAGCACGTTGAAGACGTCCGGGTGCGCCTTCTCGATCTCGTCGAGCAGCAGCACCGCGTGCGGCTTCTTCGTGATCGCCTCGGTCAGCAGCCCGCCCTGGTCGAAGCCGACATAGCCCGGCGGCGCGCCGATCAGGCGGCTGACGGCGTGGCGCTCCATGTACTCCGACATGTCGAAGCGGATCAGGTCCACGCCGAGGACATAGGCCAGCTGCTTGGCGACCTCGGTCTTGCCGACGCCGGTCGGGCCGCTGAACAGGAAGGAGCCGATCGGCTTGTCCGGCTTGCCCAGCCCGGAGCGCGCCATCTTGATCGCCGCAGCCACGGCGTCGATCGCCGGGTCCTGGCCGAAGACGACACTCTTGAGGTCGCGGTCCAGCGTCTTGAGCTTGCTGCGGTCGTCGCTGGAGACGCTGGCCGGCGGGATGCGCGCGATCTTGGCCACGATCTCCTCGACCTCGGCGCGCGTGATCGTCTTCTTCTGCTTGTTCTTCGGCAGGATGCGCTGCGCCGCACCGGCCTCGTCGATGACGTCGATCGCCTTGTCCGGCAGGTGGCGGTCGTTGATGTACTTGGCCGACAGCTCGGCGGCCGCCTGCAGCGCGCCGAGCGCGTACTTGACCTGGTGGTGGTCCTCGAAGCGGCTCTTCAGCCCCTTGAGGATCTCCACCGTCTGCTCGACCGAGGGCTCGACGACATCGATCTTCTGGAAGCGCCGCGACAGCGCGGCGTCCTTCTCGAAGATGCCGCGGTACTCGGTGAAGGTGGTCGCACCGATGCACTTCATCGCGCCGGTGCTCAGCGCCGGCTTGAGCAGGTTGGACGCATCCAGCGTGCCGCCGCTGGCCGCCCCGGCGCCGATCAGCGTGTGGATCTCGTCGATGAAGAGGATCGCCCCGGCCTGGTCCTTGAGCTGGCGCAGCACGCCCTTGAGGCGCTGCTCGAAGTCTCCGCGGTACTTGGTGCCGGCCAGCAGCGCGCCCATGTCGAGCGCGTAGACCGTCGCGCCGGTCAGCACCTCGGGCACGTCGCCCTCGGTGATGCGCCAGGCCAGCCCCTCGGCGATCGCGGTCTTGCCGACCCCGGCCTCGCCGACCAGCAGCGGGTTGTTCTTGCGCCGCCGGCACAGGATCTGGATCACGCGCTCGACCTCGAGCTCGCGACCGATCAGCGGGTCGATCTTGCCGTCGCGCGCGAGCTGGTTGAGGTTCTGCGTGAACTGCTCGAGCGGCGAGCCCTTGCCCTCGGGCTGCGCCGCCTCCTCCTTCTCGCCGTCGCCGCCGCTGCCCTCGCCGCCCTTGGCCGGCTCCGGCGGGTCGGACTTCTTGATCCCGTGGGCGATGAAGTTGACGACGTCCAGCCTCGTGACGCCTTGCTGGTGCAGGTAGTACACCGCGTGCGAGTCCTTCTCGCCGAAGATCGCCACCAGCACATTGGCACCGGTGACCTCCTTCTTGCCGTTGCCGGTGGACTGCACGTGCATGATCGCGCGCTGGATCACGCGCTGGAATCCCAGCGTCGGCTGCGTGTCGACCTCCTCGGAGCCGCCCACGGTGGGGGTGTTCTCCTTGATGAAGGTCACGAGGCTCTTGCGCAGCTCGTCGATATTGGCCGCGCAGGCGCGCAGCACCTCGGCCGCGCTGGGATTTTCCAGCAACGCCATCAGCAGGTGCTCGACGGTGATGAATTCGTGGCGCTGCTGGCGCGCCTCGACGAACGCCATGTGCAGGCTGACTTCAAGCTCTTGCGCGATCATGCGGCCTCCATGATGCACTGTAGCGGATGACCGTCCCGCCGTGCAGCGGCAAGGACCAATTCCACCTTGGTCGCCGCGACGTCCTTGGGATATACACCGCAAACCCCCCGTCCCTCGTGGTGGATCTTCAGCATGATGTGGGTGGCGGTCTCGAGGTCGCGCTGGAAGTAGTGCTGCAGCACCATGACGACGAATTCCATCGGGGTGAAGTCGTCGTTGAGCATCACGACCTGGTACAGCCGCGGCGGTTGCAGCCGCGACTTCCTGCGTTCGACGACGACCGCATCACCCGTGTCGCGCCGGGTGACGCGGGGTGGCGCGGGAGGATGTTTCGGGCTGTCGTCGGCCATGAACGAATTTTATCGGCCAATGCCTCGCGGCGTGCCGCGCCCGCGGCGCCGGCCCGTGGCATCGTGGTGACTTCGGCGCATCGCGCGCCGGCGGCTCGGGGCCGCATCCGCGCTCGATCGAGCCCGCGCCGGCAGCGCGCCGCCGCCCCGGCCGCGGCGACTCGCCGGCGCCCGTCACGACCTTGACATAGGCACGAGCGCGGCGGAAGAATCCGGCGTTCGTCCGCATGGGAGTACGCCGATGGCCGCCGGCACCGTCAAGTGGTTCAACGATGCAAAGGGTTTCGGTTTCATCGAGCCCGAGGGCGGCGGCCCGGATGTCTTTGCCCATTATTCCGCCGTGCAGATGGACGGGTTTCGCACCCTCAGGCAGGGCGGGCGGGTCGAGTACGAACTCGTGCAAGGCCCCAAGGGTAGCCTGGCCCAGAATATCCGTCCGGTCCCCGGGGCGGGCAGCGCGACGGATGCGGACGCGCCGGCAGCGGCCAAGGCGACCCAGGACTGACCCGGTCGCGCCAACCGGACGCTGATCGCGGTCGCATCGTCGCACGGCGCCACCACGCGCCGATGCCCCGAAATGGGCGCGCTTTGGCGCGTCCTTCCATGCTTTCGCGGCGGCCCGCCGCCGCTAACGTCCCGACGCGCTGAACCCGAACCTGCGCGCCCATGGACGATCCGGACGCTTTCTTCACCCTGACCATCGTCGGTGCCCCGACCTCGCTGCTGCTGGGGCGACGATTGACGCCGGCCGAGCGGCGCGCCCAGGGCCTGGACCTGGACCTGGCGACCGGCGGCGCACGCCTGACCGAGGCCTGGCGCGACCTTGCCCTGCTGCAGCGCGGATTCGATGCCGACGGCGAGCCGTTCCGGCGCCCGCGGCGGGCCCGGCGCTGGCTCGAGAGGCATGCGCTGCTGATCGGAGCTGCCGGAGCGGCCGGCCTCGCCGGCTCGGCGCTGCTCGCGGGAGCTCTGCTGTGGCGATGAAGGCTCCGCAGGACATCCTGACCTTCGACCCCGTGGCGCTGAACGTGGTCAACCGCGTCGCGCCGGGCTGCCAGCTGCATGGCGCGCTGCACTTCGCCGGCGGCCTGCTCGTCCAGGGCGACCTGAAGGGCGACATCCGGGTCGACGGCAGGCTCGTGGTCTGGACCGAAGGGCGCGTGCGCGGGCAGATCTGCGCCACCGGCGATGTCTTCGTCTTCGGCCAGCTCGGCGACCTCGCGCCCGATGCGCCGCCGACCACGCTGGAGAGCTACGGCATGGTCTGCATCGCGCAGACCGGCGTATCCACCGCGACGCTCGTGGCCAGGCGGCTGCAGCTCTACGACGGCGCCGACCTGCGCGGAACCTTCAAGACCCTGCGCCGCGGCCAGACGCTGCCGGTGCTTCGCCAAGTCGTCACCGATCCGGCCTGACCCCCCCTCGGCGCGACAACTCCTCCACCCCAACGACCCAACCCGGGCAGGAACCCGCCATGCACGACCACGACGAATTCCCCGCCAACGGCTACGCCGACGAGGCCGCGCCGCACGCATCCGACGCGCCGGCCGACGAATGGCTGGCCGCCGAGCCCCGCGACGAGGCCGCCGCGGCCGTGCCGGACCCGTCCGACGCCGGCGCCCTGGCGGGCGGCCAGGTGCTGGAGTTCGAGGTCGGCCGCGCCTTGCCGTTGGCGCCGGCCGCGCTGCCGCTGCTGCAGGCGCACGAGCAGGTCGCGCCCGGCGCGGTCGCGGCGACGCACCCTCCGGCGCCCAGCGGCACGACGATCGCCCAGGGCATGCGATTCGACGGCAACGCGACCCTGAGCGGGCCGTGCAGCGTCAGCGGCGAGATCGAGGGCCATCTGCGGCAGGCCGAGCAGGCCTTCGTCGCCATCGTCGTCACCGAGACCGGGCGCGTGCGCGGCGACATCACCGCACAGCGCATCTCGGTCATGGGCCGCACCGAGGGCATCCTCGACGCCGGCAACGGCGAGGTCTCGCTGCACGAGGGCTCGCACGTGCACGGCATGGTGCGCTACGGCCGCATCCAGGTCAGTGGTGCCGACCTGAATGCGACCCTCGAGCGCGTGACCGCCTGAGGCCCTCCACGCCCCCCCGCGACGTCCTCGGGCCCCGCCAGCGATGCAGCCGCCGTGCCCCGCCACACCCTGCGCCGTGCCGGATACCGAGACGCTGCGGCGCGCGGCGCTCAGGCGCAGCTGGATGCGCGACCGCCGCGTCGGGCGCCGGCGGCTCGCCTGGCGCTGGACGCTGTGGCTGCTCGGGCGCTACGGGCCGCCGCTGGCCGCCGCCGTGCTGCTCGCCGCGTCGCTCGCCTGGTGGCTGGCGCCGACTGCTGCACCGCCCGGTGCGCCGACCGACGCATCGACCGATGCGGCGCCCGTCGCTGCGACCGCCCCCCGGGTCGTCGCACCCGGGCCGGCCGATGCCGGCGCGCCGCTGCCACCGCTGCATCCGGCCCCTGCCCCAGGCCGGCCGCTGCTGCGCCTTGATCCGAATCCCATGCCCCAACCGGCGCCGAGCGCGCCCCCTGTTCCCGCCCCCCAAGCCCCCACGGAGCCATGACCCCATGAAACGCGATCCGACCGCCCACCTGACCCGCCCCGATGCGCTGCATCCGGACACCGCGACCCGCCTCGTCCCGATGGACCGCCTGACCGCGATCACGAGCCTGATCGCCGAGGGGGCGGTGTTCGAAGGCAATTTCCACACCGCGCTCGACCAGGGCATCAAGATCGACGGCGTGCTGACCGGCAACGTCACCTTCGAGAATGGCGGCACGCTGCATGTCGGCGCCACCGGCCGCGTCGCCAACACCCGGCTCGAGGCCGACTACATCTTCCTCGAGGGCCGCGTCACCGGCACCGTGATCGCGCGCAAGGCGCTCGAGATCGCCGGCTCGGCGACCCTGATCGGCGATGTCAGCTACGACCAGGCGATCGACATGCACCCGCGCGCGCGCGTGCGCGGCAAGATCGAGTACCGCGGCGAGATCGAGGACCAGTGAGCCGCCGCGGGCGGCGGCCGCG
>JACPVA010000088.1 GCA_016191995.1 Burkholderiales bacterium
GTCGTGCAGCACCCACAGCCCGTCGGCGCCGACGCGGAAGACCTCGACGCGGCGCGTGTCGGGGTCGACGAGGGCGTACTCCTGCAGGCTCGCCAGCCGCCGGTAGAGGGCGAACTTCAGGCTGCGGTCGTAGGCTTGGGTCGTCGGCGACAGGACCTCGACCACCAGCTTGGGCGCGCGGAAGATCGCCTCCGTGCGCAGGTCGGCCGGGTCGCAGGTGACGAACAGATCCGGGTACAGGACCGTATCGTCGGCGGGCTGGACCTTCATGCCCTCGGTGAACACCCGGCACGGACTGCCGCGCAGCGCCATGCGCAGCGCGGCCGACAGGTTCGTCACCACCACCCCGTGAACCCGCTTGGCGCCCACCATCGCAAAGATTTCGCCGCGCACGAATTCGTGCCGCGCGGGCTGTTCGTCCTCCCAGCGCAGGTAGTCGTCGAGCGTCGGTTTCGGCAGCGGGCTTCCCATGACCAGCCCTTCGGCGAGGCGATCGGATGCGGGCAATCTACCAGAACCTCCGCTCCACGGGGCCGGCTGCGCGCGCCGTCGGCAGCCTGGGGCCCGCGCGCGTGTGCACCGCCGAGCGCGCCTTGTCGGCGGGTCGCGCGGCCGGACCGCCAGACTCGCTTGCCGGCGCAGTTCGCCGTCGCTCATACTTGCAATACCCGCAAGACCCGGGACTTGAATACACATCCGGAGGTGTATATGCGAACCAATATCGTCCTCGACGATGCACTGGTCGCCGATGCGATGCGTCTCGGCGGCCTGGCCACCAAGCGCGAGGCGGTGGAGGTGGCGCTGCGCGAATACGTCGCGCGCAAGCGCAGCCGGCGCGTGCTGAAGCTCGCCACCGCGGGGCTGATCGACCCGGACTACGACGTGCGCGCGGTGCGCCGGGCGATGCGCCGTGGTCCTGGTTGACACCGCGATCTGGATCGACCTGCTCCGCGCGCGGGACACCCCCGCAGTGGTCCGCCTGCGCGCGGTCATCGACACGGAAGAGGCCGCACTGGCGCCGGTGATCGTGCAGGAGATCCTGCAGGGCGCGCGCGACGAAGGCGCATTTCGCAAGCTCGCGGCCGAATTCGGCCGGCTGCCGATGCTGGGTCTGGGCGATCCGATCGCGCTGGCGCGCTCGGCGGCGAGGTTGTACGCCCGCGCGCGCTGGCGCGGCGTCACGCCGCGAAGCCCGCACGATTGCCTGATCGCGGCGATCGCGGTCGACGAGCGGGTGCCGCTGCTGGCCGACGACGTGGACTTCGAGAGGCTGCGGGAAACCGAGCCTCGGCTCGTGCTGCTGCCGCACTGACCGCCGGGGACACGCCCATCGCCATGCGCCGAGCGGCACATCGACGGCTGCGGAAAGCGCCGAGAACTCCTGGCCCGACCTCGAGGCCGGCCAGGGCTTCGACGACCCGCGGGTCGAAACGGTCGAGTTCGCTGTCTATCGCTGCGCGCCCGCCGGGCTGCGCCGAGCCCGGCACGGCGCGCCGTGGCGCGGCGCAGCGAGCGGCCCGCCGCGGTCCGCTTGATGTGCGCGGAGGAGCCGGCTGTCAGGCGTCGGGATCGACGCCGTCGAAGACCTCGGCCATCGGAACCTCGCAGCCGAGGCTCGCCAGTGACAGCGTGTCGCCCTCGCTCATGTCGTGCAGCACCCACAGCCCGTCGGCGCCGACGCGGAAGACCTCGACGCGGCGCGTGTCGGGGTCGACGAGGGCGTACTCCTGCAGGCTCGCCAGCCGCCGGTAGAGGGCGAACTTCAGGCTGCGGTCGTA
>JACPVA010000084.1 GCA_016191995.1 Burkholderiales bacterium
CCAGGCGCACCGACTCGGGTGACGATCGACTGCACGCCTCAGATCTTGCCTGCAATACCCGCTGTCGGGGCCCAGCGGGCCTAGTCGAACAGCATCAGAGCGGCTAGGCGTTCGCTAAACTAACAGTATTGTGACCTGACCCCCCAACTAAATCTTCGCGCTGAAGGCCTGCGCAGCACGCCAGACCGCCAGCAGCTCGCCGATGGCCGCGCGCAAGCGGTTCCAGGCCGCCGCCTGAATCGCGGGCTGGTCGGGGTAGTCGTGGGCCAGCGCGTTGCGCACCTCGCGCAGCAGCCGCCAGGCCTCGACCGACGGCAGCGCGCCCAGGCGCTCGAGGCGTTGCAGCCGCTGCGCAAACGGGGCCTCGGGTGGCAGGGGGTCGAGCGTGGCGGCCAGCAGCCCGGGCAGCACCTTCTCGCCCAGGCTGTCCTGCAACTTCATGAAGCGGTACGCGGCCTGATCCAGCGAGCGGCGCAGCTCTGCCGTCACCGCGGCCGCATCCGCGGCATCGAACCTCGGCGGCAGCGCTGCCGCAGCCTCTTGCAGCACGCTGGCGTGCAGCGCGCACTCGGTCAAGGCCGCCTGCAGCTTGGGGTGGTGCGGCGCGTTCACGTCAACTCCACCCCGTGCGCCAGCGCGGCGCGCTGGACCGGCAGCGGCTCGGGCTGCAGTGCCGGCGCATGCAGCACGACGTCGATCTTCTCGTCCTCGAAGCACGGGCTGGCATGCAGATCGGCCAGGAAGCGCAGCCGGGCCTCGACCAGGCGGTCGGCGTCCGCCTCCGGCGTGCTGACCATCAGGTCGTAGTCGCCGCCACGGGCCTGAGCGTCCAGCCTGGATCCGAACACCCACAACCTGGCCGCGCCACCGAAGCGGCGGCGCAGGGCTTCTCGCAGCACTTGCTGTTGACGGGCGGTGAGCCTCATGGCGCAAGTATCGACCCTTCGGGCTCAGGCAGCATATTCCAAGCGGCAAGACGCGGCGCCGCAGCGAATCGAGTGGACTCGAGGGTCGGGGCCCAAGTCGAAACCCCCTCGATCAACGGCGACGCCGCCGGGCTGACCCGGCCGCTGCGCATCGACTTGCCCGGCGCGCGGGGACTCGGGGACTCGAGGGTCAGGTCTGAAATCGAAACCCCCAGTCAACGAACGGCGACGACGCCGGGCCTCCAGGTCTCTCCTGTCCAGCAAGAAGGCCTCCGGGCCGCTTCGTCCGCTCAAGTTCGGGTTGCGGGAGCCGCTGCCTTTGCAGGCCCCCCCGGAAGAAGGACTCGCCCGAAGGATTGGCAGACGTTCGCGGGCGCCACGCCGAGAATCGCGTCGGAGCCCTCCCCGGACCGCGGCCCACGCCATGACCCGCCCGCTGCGCATCGACTTCCCCGGCGCGCTGTATCACCTCACCTCGCGCGGTGACCGGCGCGAGCCCATCTTCGCCTGTGATGCCGATCGGCTGGACTTCCTGGACGTGCTGGCGCTGGGCTGCGAGCGCTTCGACGCCGATGTCCATGCCTACTGCCTGATGGGCAACCACTACCACCTGGTGCTCGCGACGCGGCAGGGCAACCTCAGCGCGTTGATGCGCCATCTCAACGGCGTCTACACGCAGCGCTTCAACCAGCGCCACGGCAAGGTCGGGCATGTGTTCCAGGGGCGCTTCAAGGCGATCCTGGTCGACCGCGATGCCTACCTGCTGGCAGTGTGCCGCTACGTCGACCTGAACCCGGTGCGCGCGCGCATGGTGGCAGCGCCGGGCGACTGGCCCTGGTCCAGCTACCGCGTGCTGACGGGCGCGGCCGAGGCGCCCGATTGGCTAGGCGGGCGCACGCTGCACGCGCTGCTGCTCGGGCGCGAGCCGCTGACGACGGCCGACTGGCGTGACGCCACGCGACGCTACGCGGCCTGGGTCGACGCCGGCCGCGACGTGCGGCTGTGGGAGTCGGGCCTGCGCCAGCAGATCTACCTGGGCGACGACCGCTTCATCGAGCTGATGCAGGCCCGCGCCGACGCAAGGCGCCTGAGCACGGACGAGGTTCCGCGCGCCCAGCGCGCCGCCGCGAAGCCCTTGGCGCATTGGCTGACGATCTGCCCGACGCGCGAGGAGGCAGCCCGGCGCGCGCACCGGGAAGGCGGCCTGACCATGGCGGCGATCGGCCGCGAGCTCGGCCTCAGCGGCGCGCGTGTGAGCCAGCTGATCGCACGGGCCGAAGGGGTGGCGCGAACGCGGTGAGGGGGTTTCGATTTAAGACCTGACCCTGGCCACCCAATCCCCCGACTTCCCCCCGCGCTTCTCCAGCAGCCGCACACCGTCGATGACCATCCCGCGATCGGCCGCCTTGAGCATGTCGTAGACGGTCAGCAGGCCGACCTGGACCGCGGTCAGCGCCTCCATCTCGACGCCGGTGCGGCCGAGGGTCTCGACCTGCGCGGTGCAGCGCACTTCGCTGCGCGCGGCGTCGAGCTCGAAGTCGACCGCCACGCGCGTGATCGGCAGCGGGTGGCAAAGCGGCACCAGATCGGCGGTGCGCTTGGCGCCCTGGATCGCGGCGATGCGCGCCACGCCGATGACGTCGCCCTTCTTCGCCTGCCCCTGGGCGACGAGGCCGAAGGTCGCCGGCTGCATGCGGATGACGCCGGTTGCGCGTGCGATGCGGTGCGTTGCGTCCTTGGCGGCGACGTCGACCATGTGCGCCTGGCCGGTGGCGTCGAAGTGGGTCAGCGGCGAGACGGGGTCGGGCATCGGCGTGGCAGCAAGGTGGCGAGGCGGCCTGCGGGCCGGCCGGCAGGCCGGTGCGGGGAACGCAGCCGCGGCGGCCGGGCTCCGATGTGGTCCGTGCACCCTGCGACCTGAGTCGCCGGGCCCGGCCCGAAACCCGGCAGCAACACGACGCTGTCATGATACCGAGCCGATGACGCACCGATCCCCCCATCCTCGCCAACGCCGCCGATCGAGCCGCACGGGCACGCGCGCGGTCGTCTTCGCGCTGTCCACCGCGCTCGCGCTACCGGCGCCCGCGCTGCACGCGGCCAGCAGCTTGCCGGCGCTCGGCGACTCGGCCAGCGAGGACCTGGCGGTCGCCGACGAGCGTCGCCTGGGGCAGCAGATCATGCGCAGCGTGCGCACCGACCCGCTGTACCTGGACGACCCGATCCTGCTCGAGTACGTGCAGTCGCTGTGGGATCCGCTGGTCGACGCCGGCCGCCGCCTGGGGCACATCGGCGACGATACCGACGCCACCTTCGGCTGGGAGCTGTTCCTGGTGCGCGACCGCGCGGTCAACGCCTTCGCGCTGCCGGCCGGTTTCGTCGGCGTCTACCTGGGGCTGGTTTCGCTGACGGCCAGCGGCGACGAGCTGGCCTCGGTGCTGGCGCACGAGCTGTCGCACGTCACGCAGCGCCATATCGCGCGCGGCGTCGGCAGCTCGCAGCGCATCGGCATCCTCAGCACGGTGGCGATGATCCTGGCGCTGCTGGCGGCCTCGCGCGCCGGCAATGCCGACGCGGCGCAAGCGGCGATCGTCGGCGGGCAGGCGGCGATGGCACAGGGGCAGCTCAATTTCACGCGCGAGATGGAGCGCGAGGCCGACCGCGTCGGCTTCGCGATGCTGCAGGCAGCCGGCTTCGCCCCACAGGGCATGGCGTCGATGTTCGAGCGGCTGGCGTTCGCCAACCGGCTGATGGACGACAACGCATTCCCCTACCTGCGCAGCCACCCGCTGACGACCGAGCGCATCGCCGAGGCGCGCGACCGGCTGGCGCCGCAGGCGGGCGCCGCGCCCGAGGGCCGTCCGACGCACGCGCCGATCGCCGAGGCCGGCGCGCTGCACGCGCTGATGCGCGCGCGCGCACGCGTGCTGATGGCCGCGAGCGCCGAGCAGTGGCATGCGCTGGCGGCGGCCGCAGATGGCGCGGCCGCCGGGCGCGAAGGCGGCCGCGACGGCGGAGCGATCGGCGATGGAGGCGGCGTCGGCGACGCTGGCCTCGGCGCCGTCGCGGCGGCCGTGCACGCGCAGCGCGCGCTGGCGCTGGCGCGGCTGCGCGATGCCGGCGGCGTCGA
>JACPVA010000085.1 GCA_016191995.1 Burkholderiales bacterium
GCCCTGCGCGCCGAGGTCGACGCCGAGCGAGGCCGGCAGCGCCGCCGGGTCGGCGCGCAGCGCGGCGTCGACCAGCTCGCGCGGCTGCCCCTGCAGCTGCACGCGCGAGACCGTCAGCGTCGTCGGCAGCGTCGCCGAGGGGTCGGCGCGCAGCTCGGCGAGCCGCTTCGCGCCGGCCTCGCGCGCCAGCGCCGCCGAGCGCTCGGCGACGACCGCCGCGCGGACCTCGTCGCGCACCTCGTCCAGCGGCCGCGTGCGTTCGGGCCGATGCTCGACGACGCGCGCCGACACCAGCGTGTTGGGGCCGACCTCGACCGCGTTGGTGTTGCGCTTCAGGCGCAGCGCATCCTCGCCGAACACCGCATCGAGCAGCGCCTGCGACGCCAGCGCACCCTGCGCGTCGGGCGCGGGCTGGCGCTTCACGGTGGCGCTGCGCGGCTGCAGCTTGAAGCGCTCGAGGACCGGCTGCAGGCTGTCGGGCTGCTCGTAGACGATATTGGTGAACTGCTCGGCGGCGTCGGCGAAGGCGCGCTGCGCGAGCTGCTGGCGCACCTGCGACTCGACCTCGGCGCGCACCGACTCGAACGGCGTGCGCTGGCCGCCGCGCAGCGCGTCGAGCCGGATCACGTGGTAGCCGAAGTCGGTCTCGACGACCGGGCTGATCTCGCCCGGCCGCATCGCGTACACCGCGTCCTCGAACGGCTTGACCATCGCGCCGCGGCCGAAGAAGCCGAGGTCCCCGCCCTTGGCGGCCGATCCCGGGTCCTGCGACTCGGCGCGCGCCAGCGCCTCGAACTGGGCCGGCTCGCGGCGCAGCTTCGCCAGCAGCGCCTCGGCCTTCTCGCGCGCCGCGCTGCGCTCGGCGGCAGATGCGGCCGCGTCGGCCTGGATCAGGATGTGGCTCGCGCGGCGCTCCTCGGCGGTGGTCCAGCGGCTGGCGTTCTCGTCGTAGTAGCGGCGCAGCTCGGCCTCGGGCAGCTCGACGTCGCGCCCGAGCGCCTCCAGGTTCAGCTCGGCATACTCGATGCGTGCCTGCTCGGCGGCGCGGAAACGCGCCTCGTTGGCCTTGTGGAAGGCCTGCAGCTCCTCGTCGCTCGGCTGCACGCGCTCGCGGAAAGCGGCGGCGTCGAAGCGCTCGATCTGCAGCTCGCGCCGCTGCAGCAGCGCGTCCAGCGATGCCGCGGCGGCCGCCGCCGGCGCCACCACGCTGCGCGCGACGCCGCCCAGCACCTGCTGCATCCCGTACTCGGTGCGCAACTGCTGCGCGAACAGCTCCGAGCTCAGCCCCTGCGCGGCGAGCAGCTCGCGCTTGACGCTGCCGTCGGGGTTGCGCAGCGGCTCGTACTGCGGGTCGGCGACGAACAGCCGCTGCAGCCGCTGGTCGCTCGGGAACAGGTGGCGCGCGTTCGCCTCCGCCAGCAGCACGCGCTCGCGCACGATCGCATCCAGCGTCTGGCGTTTCATCTGCGGCGTGTCGAGCAGGTTCACGTCGACGCCGGGCATCTGCTGGCGCAGGCGGTCGATCGCGCGCTGGTGCGCCGCATCCCACTCGGCACGCGTGATCTTGCGCCCGTCGACCTGTGCCACCGCGGCGTTGGCCGCATCGGTGAAGCTGGTATAGCCCTGGATGCCGAAGAAGACGAAGGAAGGGATGATCAGCAGCACGACCAGGCCGAGCATCAGCCGGGAGTGCGAGCGGATGAAATCGAACATCGTGGCAGTCTGGTCGGTGGTGGGCGCGGCACGGCCGGTGGCCGGGCCGGCGCGCGGCGGCCTCGCGGTGGTGGGTGCTGACGGGATCGAACCGCCGACCTACGCCTTGTAAGGGCGCCGCTCTACCGGCTGAGCTAAGCACCCGCGATGGCCACGCCCGGCGCCCTGGCCGGGCCGTGCGCGGTCAGTTCAGATGATCCTTCAGCGCCTTGCCCGGGCGGAACTTCGGAACCTTGGCGGCCTTGATCTTGATCGTCGCGCCGGTGCGCGGGTTGCGCCCGCTGCGCGCCGGACGCTTGGTGACGGTGAAGGTGCCGAAACCGACGATCGAGACGCTGCCGCTCTTCTTCAGCGTGGTCTTGACACCGCCGACCAGCGCATCCAGCGCGCGCGCGGCCGCGGCCTTGGAGATGTCGGCCTGCTGGGCGATGTGTTCGATCAGTTCGGTCTTGTTCACGTGGGGTACCCCTGTCTGATGGTCGTCGGGCGATCGAGGATTCCACCGGGGCCGACGGCGGCAGGGCGGCGGTACCCGCCTGCCCGCCCCGCAGGACGCCTCGCCGCGCGCGCCACGGGCTCGGATGGGAGCGAGGATTCTAAGCACTCCGCCCTCGCGCGCGGGGTGCCGCGCGGGCCGCGCAAACACGCTTGACAAGCGCGGCGTCCGGTCCTACCGCCCCTTGGCCCGGATCTCGGGCAGCGCCTTGCGCAGGTAGTAGGCCATCGACCACACCGTCAGCACGGCCGCGACCCAAAGCAGCAGCGTGCCCCACAGGCGCGTGTCGAGCAGCCCGAACACGACGCCGTCGAAGAGCAGGAACGGGATCGCGACCATCTGCACCGTCGTCTTGACCTTGCCCAGCATGTGCACGGCGACGCTGCGCGATGCGCCGATCTGCGCCATCCACTCGCGCAGCGCCGAGATCGCGATCTCGCGCCCGATGATGATCAGCGCCGCGAAGACATCGGCGCGCCCCAGGTGCACCAGCACCAGCAGCGACGCGCAGACCAGGAACTTGTCGGCCACCGGGTCGAGGAAGGCGCCGAAGGCCGAGGTCTGGTTCAGCCGCCGCGCCAGCCAGCCGTCGGCCCAGTCGGTCAGCGCGAAGGCGACGAACAGCACCGTGGCCACCAGGTTGCGCGCCGCGCCGTCCAGCGGCAGGTAGAACACGCCGACGATGAGCGGGATGGCGACGATGCGCGCCCACGTCAGCAGCGTCGGCAGGGTCAGGAACATGGGGGCCGATTCTGGCCGATGCGCGCGCGCCCTGCTGCGGTCGCCATCGCGCAGCGCCGGGAGGCTCAGTGCAGCGCACGGTGGATCGTCTCGGCGAGTTCGCGCGAGATCCCTTCGACGGTGGCGAGGTCGTCGACGCTGGCCGCGGCGACGCCGCGCACGCCGCCGAAGCGCTGCAGCAGCCGCGCGCGCTTGCGCGGCCCGATGCCGGCGATATCCTCCAGCGCGCTGGCCCCGGTGCGCACGCGTGCGCGGCGCGCGCGCATGCCGGTGATCGCGAAGCGATGCGCCTCGTCGCGGATCTGCGCCACCAGCATCAGCGCCGCCGAGTCGTGCCCGAGCCCCGCCTTGGGCCGGCCGTCGGCGAACACCAGCTCCTCCAACCCGACCTTGCGTCCCTGCCCCTTCTCGACGCCGACGATCGCCGACAGGTCCAGCCCCAGCTCCTCGAACACCTCGCGCGCGACGCCGACCTGGCCTCGCCCGCCGTCGACCAGCACGAGGTCGGGCATGCGCGCGCCGGCGCCGCCCGTGCCGCCCGTGCCGCCACCGTGCGCGCCGCCCGTGCCGCCAGCGGGCACGTCGCCCGTGCCGCCAGCGGGCACGTCGCCCGCGCCGGTCAGACCCGCCGCCTCGGCGAGCTTGCCGTAGCGGCGCATCAGCACCTGGCGCATCGCCGCATAGTCGTCACCGGCGGCGATGCCCTCGACGTTGTAGCGGCGGTACTCGGCACCCTGCATCTGGTGGTGGTGATAGACGACGCACGCGGCCTGGGTCGCCTCGCCGGCGGTATGGCTGACGTCGAAGCACTCGATGCGCAGCGCGTCCAGGTCCGCCACGTCCAGGTCCAGCGCGTCGGCCAGCGCGCGCGTGCGCGCCTTCTGCGAGCCCTCCTCGGCCAGCAGCCGCGCCAGCGCCAGCTCGGCGCCCTTGGCCGCCATCTCGAGCCAGACGCGCTTCTGCTCGCGCGGCTGGTGCACCGCGCGCAGCCTGACGCCGGCCGCCGCCCCCAGCGCGTCGATCAGATGCGGGTCGACCTCGTGGCTGAGCACCAGCGTCGGCGGCACCGGCTGGCCGACATAGTGCTGGGCCAGGAAGGCTTCCAGCACCTGTACCTCGGCCGGCCCGGCCGCCAGCGCGGTCGCGTCGTCGACATGCGAGGGGAAGTAGGCGCGGTCCCCCAGGTGGCGGCTGCCGCGCACCATCGCCAGGTTGACGCAGGCGCGCCCGCCGGCCACGCGCACCGTGAGGATGTCGACATCCTTGTCCGCCGCCGACAGGCTGCTCGCGTCGACCGCCTGCTGGTGCAGCACGCGCGACAGCGCGCCGATGCGGTCGCGCAGCTCGGCCGCCTTCTCGAACTCGAGCGCCTCGGCCCAGGCCATCATCTGCGCCTGCAGCTCGGCGACGACCTCGTCGGTCTGGCCGAGCAGGAAGCGCTCGGCATCGCGCACGTCGCGCGCGTAGTCCTCGGCCGAGACCAGCCCGACACAGGGCCCCGAGCAGCGCCGGATCTGGTACAGCAGGCAGGGCCGGGTGCGGTGCGCGAACACCGTGTCTTCGCAGGTGCGCAGCCGGAAGACCTTCTGCAGCAGCTGGATCGTCTGCTTGACCGCCCAGGCGTTCGGGTAGGGGCCGAAGTAGCGGTGCCGGCGGTCGACGCTGCCGCGGTAGTACGCCATGCGCGGGAAGCGCGCCGCGCCCGGCTGCGCCGCGGTCGCCGCCGCGGGTGCGCTGCCGCGACGCGGCGCGCCGGCGCCTGCGGACGACGGTCCCGTGATCTTGAGGTAGGGGTAGCTCTTGTCGTCGCGAAACAGGATGTTGAAGCGCGGCGCGAGCGACTTGATCAGGTTGTTTTCCAGCAGCAGCGCCTCGGCCTCGCTGCGCACGACGGTGGTCTCCAGCCGCGCGATGCGCGCGACCATGCTGCCGATGCGGGTGCCGCCATGGTCCTTGTGGAAGTAGCTCGCGACGCGCTTCTTCAGGTCGCGCGCCTTGCCGACATACAGCACCTGCCCGGCGGCGTCGAGGTAGCGGTAGACGCCGGGCAGGTGCGGCAGCGCGGCGACCTCGGCCAGCAGCCGAGCGCGGCGGCCGGCAGGCGGCTCGGCAGCGGCTTCGGCTTCGGCGGCCGCCGGCAAGGCGTCGCCGGGGGCGGGCGCTGCGGGCTCGGGCATCGGCGTCGATTGTGCCGTGCAGGCCCCGCCCGCCGGTACCTCACCCTGCCGCGCCGACCTGCGGCCCCTCCTCGCAGCCCCGGGCGGCGCGACCCTCCCCCAGGCGGCGGTGGCAGCGCACGCTGCCGATAATCCGGCGATGCCCGCGCCGACGACCTGGGACCTGTTCTGCCGTGTCATCGACAACCATGGTGACCTCGGCTTCGGCTGGCGCCTGGCGGCCGACCTGGCCGGGCGCGGCGAGCGCGTGCGGCTGTGGGCCGACGACGCATCGGCGCTGGCGTGGATGGCGCCGCAGGGCTGCCCCGGCGTGCAGGTGGCCGTGTACGACGCCGCCGCGGACGACGGCGTGCAGCCCTGCCGCGTCGTCGTCGAGCTGTTCGGCTGCCGCCCGCCGCCGGCCTTTCTCGACCGCATGGGCGCGATGCGCCCGGCGCCGGCGTGGATCGACGTCGAGTACCTGAGTGCCGAGGGCTGGGTCGAGCGCTCGCACGGGCTGCCGTCGCCACAGCCGGGCGGCATGCTGCGCTGGTTCTTCTTTCCCGGCTACACGCCGCGCACCGGCGGGCTGCTGCGCGAGCCGGGGCTGGCGCTGCCGCCCGCGCCCGCCGCCCGCGCGCCGGGCGGCCCGGCGAGCGTGTTCTGCTACCCGAACCCGATGCTGCCGGCGCTGGCGCGCGACTGGCCCGGCATGCTGCGCCTGTGCCCCGGGGCGGCGCAGGCCGACCCCGCGCTACCCGGCGAGCGCCTGCCCTGGACGACGCAGCGCGGCTACGACGCCCTGCTCGCGGGCTGCGCGCTGAATGCGGTGCGCGGCGAGGACTCGCTGGTGCGCGCGATCTGGGCCGGCCGCCCCTTCCTGTGGCAGGCCTACCCGCTGGAGGCAGGCGCCCAGCGCGCCAAGGTCGACGCGCTGCTGGACCGGCTGCTGGACGGGGCCGACGCCGGCTTCGCCGCCGCGCTGCGCCGGCTGTGGCTGGCCTGGAACGGGTTCGCCCCCTGGCCGGCGCCGCCGGTCTGGCCCGACTGGCCGGCTTGGCAGGACGCCTGCCTGCGCTGGCGCGACCGGCTGGCCGCGCAGGCCGACCTGACGACGCAGCTGCGCCGCTTCGCCGCCAGCCGGCCCGCGGGCTGATCGGTCGGGGGCCGGCGAGCCGGTGTGCCGGCACGACGGCAAGCCTGGTCGCCGGCCCGCTCGCAGGCGCCACCAGCCCTGCCGCGGGGTAGAATTCGCGGTTTTTCGCAGCCGGCGGCGGGTGCCGCGGCGGCTGCGTGCTCCACAGGAATCGCGCCATGAAACTCGCCCAGGAAATCCGCGCCGGCAACGTCATCATGCAGGGCAAGGACCCGATGGTCGTGCTGAAGACCGAATACAGCCGCGGCGGCCGCGGCGCCGCGACCGTGCGCATGAAGATGAAGAACCTGCTGACCGGCGGCGGCAGCGAGGTCGTCTTCAAGGCCGACGACAAGCTCGAGCAGATCGTCCTCGACAAGAAGGAGTGCAGCTACTCCTACTTCGCCGACCCGATGTATGTCTTCATGGACCCGGACTACAACCAGTTCGAGGTCGAGACCGAGAATATGGGCGACGCAATCCAGTACCTGGAAGACAACATGCCGGTCGAGGTCGTCTTCTACGAGGGCAAGGCGATCTCGGTCGAGATGCCGACCACCGTCGTGCGCGAGGTCGATACCGAGCCCGCGGTCAAGGGCGACACCTCGGGCAAGGTGATGAAGCCCGCCAAGCTCAAGGGCACCGGGTTCGAGATCGCGGTGCCGCTGTTCGTCGAGAGCGGCGACAAGGTCGAGATCGACACCCGCACGCACGAGTACCGCAAGCGCGTGTAAGAGCCGCGCGCCCGGGCGCCGCGCCACGCATGCCCGCCACCGCACTGTCGCCGCTGGGCTTCGACTTCGCCGCCGCGGTCGGCGCGCCGTTTCGGATGCAGCCCGGGCTGCGCCGGATGGCCGGCGGCGCCACCCACCTGACGCCGCTGGCGCCCGGCTCGCGCCATCAGCGCGAGAAGCTCGCCGTGCTGTCGGCCTTCCCCGCGCTGGCGCTGCAATGCGCGCCGGGGTTCGACCCCGGCCCCGCGTTGGCCGCACTCGCGGCGCATGCCGCCGCCGAGCGGCCCGAGGCCTGGGCCTGGGATGGCCGGCGCGCCGAGGCGCTGCGGCTGGGCACCGCGGTCGATGTCGACGCCCGCGGCCAGGCCGAGGTCGTGCAGACCGCCCCGGGCCGCTTCGGCCACGGCGACGAGGTCGCGCGCTGCCTGCGCGCGCTGCCATCGGCCTGGCGCCTGCCCGGGCTGCTGGCGCTGGCCTTCGCCGAGGATCTGGCGATCGTCGATGCCGACGGCAGCCGCATCGCCTGGACCGCGGTCGCGCTGCCGTCGCACTGGTCGCCGCCGGACAAGGTCGGGCGATCGTTCGCCGAGGCGCACGCGCCGCTGCCCGACGCCGAGTTGCTGCAGCGCGCCGCCGCCGCGCTGGTGCATCTCGCCACCGGCCCCGAGCGCTGGGAGCGCTTCGTCTGGAACGTCACCGGCCACCCGCGGCTGCACGCGCACCCGCGCCACGTCGACCCGCAGCGCTGGCCGGCCGATGCGGCGGCGACCTGGCCGCACTGCGCCTGGTGGCGCACCGAGCGCCAGGGCTTCCTGCCGCTGCCGACGCTGCGCCAGGCGGTCTTCACGATCGGCGTCGAGGTCACGCCGCTGGGCGCGGCGATCGTGACGCCGGCGCAGGCCGCCCGGCTGCGCGACGCGGTCGCCTCGATGACGCCGGCGGTGCTCGACTACCGCGCGCTGGCCGAGGTGCGGGACATGCTGCTGGCGTGGCTGGATTCGCGCGCCGCGGGCCATGCGGCGGCGGGGCCCGGCGCCGCATCGACCAGGCCGGCCATCGGCGCAGCCGGTGCCGCCTTGCCGGACGTCGCCATGCCGGACGCCGCCGTGCCGGACGCCACGGTGCCGGATGCCGTGGTGCCGGACGCCGCGGTGCCGGACGCCGCCTTGCCTGAGGCCGCCGCGCCGGACACCACCGCGGATGATGCCGCCGCGCCTGCCGAGGCCGACCGTGCGGCCCGGGCCAGCGCCGACGCGTCCCGACGATCATGCCGCTGACCCCTGCCCGCATCGAGATCGACGCCGACGGCGTGCCGAACTCGCCCGACTTCGGCGACCGCTACCACCCGCGCGAAGGTGCCGCGGCGCAGGCGCACGAGGTCTTCCTCGCCGGCAACGGCCTGCCCGCGCGCTGGGCCGGGCGCGCCGCCTTCACGCTGCTGGAGACCGGCTTCGGCCTCGGCAACAACTTCCTCGCCACCTGGCAGGCCTGGCGCGACGACCCGGCGCGGCCGCGCACGCTGCACTTCGTCTCGATCGAGGCCCATCCGCCGACGCGCGCCGACCTGCAGCGCTGCCATGCGGCGTCGCCCTGGCCCGGGCTGGCCGCCGCGCTGACCGACGCCTGGCCGCCTGCGGTCGAGGGTCTGCACCCGATCGACTTCGACGATGGCCAGGTGCAGTTGCTGCTCGCCTTCGGCGACGCCGGCCGCATCGTGCGCGAGCTCGACCTGGCGGCCGACGCGCTGCTGCTCGACGGCTTCGCGCCCGACCGCAACCCGGCGATGTGGACGCGCGAGCTGATGCAAGGGCTGTCTCGCTGCCTCGCCCCCGGCGCGACCGCGGCGACCTGGACCGTCGCGCGCTCGGTGCGCGATGCGCTTACCGCCGCCGGCTTCGAGGTCGAGCGCGTCGACGGCCACGGTGCGAAGCGGCAGACGCTGCGCGCGCGCTGGGCGCCCAGGAGCCACCGCGGCCCACCGCCGCGCGGCGTCGGCGCCACCGGCGATCCCGAGGCCGACAGTGGGCAGGCCGACGCCGCGGCAGCCGCGCCGGCGCCGTCATCGGCCGGCATGCCGACCGCTGTGGGCGCGGCATCCAGCCGCTCGCCGGCCACAGCGCGCGAGGCCATCGTCGTCGGCGCCGGGCTCGCCGGCGCGTCGGCCGCGTTCGCGCTCGCGCGCCAGGGCTGGGCGGTGCGCGTGCTCGACCGCTGCACCGAGCCGGCAGCCGAATCCTCCGGCAACCCCGGCGGCCTGTTCCACGCGACAGCGCACGCCGACGAAGGCGCGCACCTGCGGCTGCACCGCGCCGGCGCGCTTGTGCTGGCGCGCCGGCTCGCACCGTGGATCGCCGCCGGACGTGTCCCCGGCCATGCCGGCGGGATGCTGCAGATCGCCGGCGACGACGAGGATCTGGCGTCGATGCAGGCGCTGGTCGCGCGCCACGCCACGCCACCGGAGATCGCCGAGGCGCTAGACGCCGCCGAGGCCTCGCGCCGCGCCGGCATCGCGCTGCATCGTCCGGCCTGGTCCTACCCGCAAGGCGGCTGGGCGCAGCCGCCGGCGCTGGTGCGCGCGCTGCTCGACATGCCGGGAGTGCGCTTCAGCGGCGGGGTCGAGGTCGCAGCGCTACGGCGCGACGAGTCGCAATGGGAGCTGCTCGACGCCGCCGGCGCGGTCGTCGACCGGGCGCCGGTCGTCGTGCTGGCCAACGCCGACGGCGCGTCGCGCCTGTGGCCGCAGGCCGGCTGGCCGATCGGCCGCGGTCGCGGCCAGCTTTCGATCTGGCCCGCTGGCCCCGACACGCCGCGGCTGGCCTGCCCGCTGTCGGGCGCCGGCTATGCGATCACGCTGCCCGACGGCTCGCTGCTGGCCGGCGCCACCTCGACCCCGGGCGACACCGACCCGGCGCTGCGCGACGCCGACCACGACTTCAACCGCGAGCGGCTGCGGCGCCTGACCGGCTGGGACGCGCCGGCGCCATCCGCCGGCCGCGTCGGCTGGCGCGTGCAGACCCCCGACCGGCTGCCGATCGTCGGCGCGGTTCCGGCGCCGGGTGCGGTCTCGGCGCGGCCGACGCAGGCGCGCTGGCAGCCGCGCGAGCCGGGGCTGTTCGTGCTGACCGCGCTCGGCTCCCGCGGCCTGGTGCTGGGCCCGCTGATGGGCGAGGTGCTCGCCGCCTGGGTCAGCGGCGCGCCGATGCCGATCGAGGCCAGGTTGCGCGATGCGATCGACCCGGCGCGCTGGATCGTGCGCGCGGCGCGGCAGGGGGCCGACGCGAGGGGCTGAAAACCTGCCGTGCGCGGGTGGGCAGGACGCTGCGACGCGGTTCTGCGCGACCGCCGCCTGCCGACTGCGCATGCCGCAGGGCGGGCGAGGATCGGCGGCGCTGCTTGCCGGGCGTGCCTGTGCTCAGGCGCGCGGCGCCGCGCCGCCCGCCTCGTCGCCACCGCCAGCGGCCTCGTCGTCGGCACCGCCCTCGGGGGCCTCGGCGCCCTCTGCCTCGTTCTGCGCCAGCGCCATCGCGGCCTCGTTCGGCGTCATCTCTTCGCCGCCGCCGGCGGCCTTCTTGGCCGCCTTGTCTTCCTTCTTGCGTTTCTTCGCGAGCTCGCGCTGACGTTTCTCGAACGAGTAGTTGGTCCTGGCCAAGTCGGGTGTCCTCGGTGCGGCGCCTGCGGCGCGCCGGTGGCAGATCGCAGCCGCAAGCATAGCTCAGCAAACGCGCCGGCGGCGCGCGGCGGCGCGCAGCGGCGCGTATCGCCGCGGGACCCGACCCCGGTCCGGGTTCACCCGAGCCCGATGGCCGCCCGCCGGGCGCGGCCTGGCGGTACGGGCGGCTCAGAAATCGAGCCTGACGACGCCTTGCTCGGTGCCCAGCAGGCAGGCCGACGCCCGATGACGCGCGAAGATGCCGACCGTGACGACCCCCGGCCACTGGTTGATCTCGGCCTCCAGCGCCGGCGGGTCGTCGATGCGCAGCCCGTGGACATCGAGCAAAGGGTGGCCGTTGTCGGTCAGCACGCCCTGGCGCAGCAGCGCGCGGCCGCCGATCGCGGCGAAGCGGCGCGCCACCTGCGGCGCCGCCATCGGGATCACCTCGACCGGCAGCGGGTAGGCGCCCAGCACCTCGACGCGCTTGGAGGCGTCGGCGATGCAGACGAAACGGTCCGCCAGGTCGGCGACGATCTTCTCGCGCGTCAGCGCCGCGCCGCCGCCCTTGATCATGCAGCCGCGGCCGTCGATCTCGTCGGCGCCGTCGATATAGACCGCCAGCCGCTCGACCTGCTCCGCCGGCACGACCTGGATGCCGTGCGCGTGCAGCCGCGCGCTGCTCGCCTCGCTGCTGGAGACGGCGCCGCGGATGCGATCGCGCATCGTCGCCAGCGCGTCGATGAAGTGGTTGACCGTCGATCCGGTCCCCACGCCGACCAGCTCGCCGGGCACCACATGCGCCAGCGCAGCGCGGCCGACCAGCGCCTTGAGTTCGTCCTGCGTCATGGCGCACGATTATCCGCGCCGGCGCGGCGCGACCGCAGGCCGGGCACCGCCGGTGCGCCGGCGGCGGCCGCCCGCGCTGCCGATCGGCATGGAGTCCGGACTCGACCGCGGCCGTCCCGACCGCCTCGCGACGACCCGCGAGACAATCCCCGCATGCTGCCGCTGCCCTACGCCCTCGCCCGCCCGTTCCTGTTCGGCCTCGACCCGGAGCGTGCGCACGACATGACGCTGGCCGCGATCGCGTCGCTGCAGAACACGCCGGCGCAGTGCACCTGGGCGCAGCCGCGCGTCGACGACCCGGTGACGGTGGCCGGGCTGCGCTTCCCGAACCGTGTCGGGCTGGCCGCCGGGCTGGACAAGAACGGCCGCTGCATCGACGGCCTGGGCGCGATGGGATTCGGCTTCATCGAGGTCGGCACCGTGACGCCGCGCGCGCAGCCGGGCAATCCGCGGCCGCGCCTGTTCCGCCTGCCGGCGCGGCAGGCGCTGATCAACCGGCTCGGGTTCAACAACGACGGGCTGGACGCCTTCGTCGCCAACGTGCGGCGCGCGCGCAGCTTCCGCGCCGGCGGCGGCATCCTGGGGCTGAATATCGGCAAGAACGCGACCACGCCGATCGAACGCGCGGCCGACGACTACCTGGCCGCGCTCGCCGCCGTCTACCCGCATGCCGACTACGTGACGGTCAATATCTCGAGCCCGAATACCAAGAACCTGCGCGCGCTGCAGTCCGACGCGGCGCTGGACGCGCTGCTCGGCGCGGTGCAGGCGCGGCGCGAGTCGATCGCGCGCGAACACGGCCGGCGCGTGCCGGTCTTCGTCAAGATCGCGCCCGACCTCGACGAGGCGCAGGTCCGGCTCATCGCGCAGGCGCTGCGCCGCCACGGCATCGACGGCGTGCTCGCGACCAACACGACGGTCGCGCGCGACGCCGTGCAAGGCCTGCCGCATGCCGACGAGGCCGGCGGGCTGTCCGGCGCGCCGGTGCTCGAGCCGAGCAACCGCGTGATCCGGCTGCTGCGCGCGGCACTCGGGCCGGCCTATCCGATCGTCGGCGTCGGCGGCGTCATGCGCGGCGCCGACGCCGCCGCCAAGCTCGACGCCGGCGCCGACCTGGTGCAGATCTACACCGGGCTGATCTACCGCGGCCCGGCGCTGGTGCCGGAGGCGGCGCTGGCGATGAAGTCGACCGCCGCGGCGACACCGTCGCGCCCGCAGGGCACGCCCAGCGACTGCAGCGCGGCCTGAACGCCGCCGAGCGCGCCGAGCACCATCGGCGCGCTCAGGTCGCCGAGGTGGCCGATGCGGAAGACGCGCCCGGCCAGCGGCCCGAGGCCACCGGCGATCGCGACCTGGAAGCGCTCGCGCGCGGCGTGACGGATCGCGTCGGGGTCGATGCCGGGCGCGGTGCGGACCGCCGTCACGCCCACCGACCGCGCTGCCGGCTCGCAGCAGAAGAAGTCCAGTGCCCCCGCGCGCGACCAGGCCGCGACCGCCGCATGCACGGCGCCGGCGAGCACGCGGTGGCGCGCGGCGACCTCGTCCAGCCCTTCGTCGAACAGCAGCCCGAGCGCGGCCTGCAGCCCATACATCAGCTGCAGCGGCGGCGTGCCGCAGAAGCGGCGGTAGCTCTCGCGAGCGCGTCGCTGCGTCCAGTCCCAGTAGAAGCGCGGCGTCGGGTTGCGCGCCGCCAGCGCCAGCGCCGCCTCGCCGACGGCGACGAAGCCCAGCCCCGGCGGCAGCATCAAGCCCTTCTGCGACGCGCCGACGACGACGTCGATGCGCGCGTCGTCCATCGCCAGCGGCACGGTGGCGAGCGACGCCACGGCGTCGACGACGAGCAGCGCCGGGTGGCCGGCGGCGTCGATCGCGGCGCGCTGCGCCGCCAGGTCGCTCGTCACCCCGCTGGCGGTGTCGGTGTGGACGACGAAGACGGCGGCGATGCGTGGGCCGCCGGGGCGTTGCAGATCGGCGCGCAGCGCGTCCTCGACCGGCTGCGGGGCTATCGGCCGCCCCTCGTCCCAGGGCGTGCGCAGCGCCGCGCGGCCGAGCGCCTCGCACTGCCGCGCCCAGGAGTCGCTGAAATGCCCGGTACCGGGGACCAGCGCCGCCGCGTCGGGGGCGAGCAGGTTGACGATCGCCGCCTCCCACGCGCCGTGGCCGTTGGCGGCGTAGAAGAAGAGCTCGGCGCGCGTCGCCAGCAGCCGGCGCAGCCCACCGTCGCAGGCGGCGATGCAGTCCTGCACGCGTGGATCGCCCAGGTCCATCGACTGCCGGTGCATCGCCGCCAGCACCGCGTCGGGCAGGTGGGTCGGGCCGGGCGCGTGCAGGAAGCGCAGGCCGGGGATGCGCGGGCTGGGTTCGGGCGGGTGCGACATGGCGCGATGGTAGGGGCGCCGGTGGCGAGCGCGTGCGCCGGCATGGCAGGCGCGCGTCGGCGTGCCGACGCCGGCGGACCCGGCGCGCAGGCGTCTATGCTCGCGGCCCATGCAGGAGTCGATCGGCCACATCCTCTTCATCCAGGGCTTCGGCTCGCGCCGCGAATGCGCCGCGCTGTGCCGCGCCGGGCGCGTCGCGGTCGGCGGCCGCGTGGTCGACGGTGCGCAGGCCGCGTTCGACACCGACGGCCTGGTGTTCGAGGTCGACGGCGTCGCATGGCCGTACCGCGTGCCGGCGATCGTGATGCTGCACAAGCCGCTGGGCGTCGAGTGCTCGCGCGCGCCCAGCCACCACGCGAGCGTGTTCGAGCTGCTGCCGCCGCCGCTGGCGCGCCGCGGCGTGCAGCCGGTCGGGCGGCTCGACGCCGACACCAGCGGCCTGCTGCTGCTGACCGACGACGGCGCGCTGCTGCACCGGCTGAGCTCGCCGAAGCGCCGCGTCGCCAAGGTCTACGAGGTGACGACGCGCCACCCGCTGACGCCGGCGATGCTGGACGCGCTGCGCGACGGCGTCGTGCTGCGCGACGACCCGGCGCCGGTGCGCGCCGAGGCGGCCGAGGTCACCGGCGAATGCGCCCTGCGGCTGACGCTGACCGGCGGCCGCTACCACCAGGTGCGGCGCATGGTCGCCGCCGCCGGCAACCGGGTCGAGGCGCTGCACCGCAGCGGCTTCGGGCCGCTCGTGCTGCCGGCCGATCTCGCGCCCGGGCAATGGCGCTGGGTCGATCCCGGCGCGCTGCAGGACAAGGCCAGCGCCACGAGCGCAGCGTCGGCCGCAGGATCGGCCGGCGAGCCCGGCGCGAACCGCAGCACGGAAGCCGCGGCGGCGCCTCGATAATCCCGCCCATGAAGATCCTGCGAGGCCTGCATGGCCCGGCGCCGGCCGGCCCTTGCGCGCTGACGATCGGCAGCTTCGACGGCGTGCACCGGGGCCACCAGGCGATGCTGGCGCTGCTCGCGAGCGAGGCGCGGCACCGCCGCCTGCCCGCGTGCGTGATGACCTTCGAGCCGCACCCGCGCGAGTTCTTCCACGCGCACCGCGGCGGGGTGGCGCCGCCGCCGCGCATCGCGACGCAGCGCGACAAGCTCGCCGAACTGGCGCGCTGCGGAGTCGACCAGGTCGCGCTGCTGCGCTTCGACGAACATCTGGCGTCGCTGCCGGCGCTGGACTTCGTCGACCGCATCCTGTGCCGGCGGCTGCAGGCGCGCTACGTGCTGGTCGGCGACGACTTCCGCTTCGGCGCGCGGCGCGCCGGCGACTACGCGCTGCTCGACGCCGAGGGTGCGCGCCGCGGCTTCGACGTCGCGCGCATGCAGAGCTACGAGGTGCACGGGCTGCGCGTGTCGAGCTCGGCGGTGCGCGAGGCGCTCGCCGCCGGCGACATGCTGCGCACGGCCGAGCTGCTCGGGCGCCCGTATGCGATCAGCGGGCGTGTGCTGCACGGGCGCAAGCTCGGCCGCGACCTCGGGTTCAGGACGCTGAACCTGAGCTTCGGCCACCCGCGGCCGGCGGCGATGGGGATCTTCGTCGCGCGCGTGCTCGGGCTGGCCGACGCGCCGCTGCCGGCGGTCGCGAGCCTGGGCGTGCGCCCGGCGGTCGAGACCGCAGGCCGCGTGCTGCTCGAGACGCATGTGCTGGACTGGCCGCCGCAGCTCGGCACGGACGGCGGCTACGGCCGGCTGATCACGGTCGAGCTCGCGCACAAGCTGCACGACGAGCGTGCCTATCCGTCGTTGCAGGCGCTGCGCGACGGCATCGCGCAGGACGTGCGCGATGCGCGCGCGTGGTTTTCGGTACACGGCTGATCCCGGCCTTGGCCGCGATCAGAACCGCCACACCAGCCCGCTGCCCAGCCCCCAGTTCGACTCGCGCTCGGCCAGCGGGCCGCGCGCGGCCGGCCCCAGCAGGCGCGACGCCGACGCGGCGAGAAACCCCGACCAGCGCGGGCCGAAGTCGGTGCGCAGGCGAAGCCCCAGCGTCAGGTCGGCCAGGCCGTCGCCGGGCGCATAGGCCGGGTAGCCGCTGGCCTGCGACTGCGCCGGCGTCACCCCGTACCAACGCTGCGCATAGGTCTGCCCGACCCAGCGCACGCTCGCGCCGGCGGCCAGCGCCGTATCGCGCGTGAGCGGGAAGTTGCGGCTCGCGCCGAGCTGCAGCCACCAGCCGTTGCCCTGCGACAACGCGTCGACGCTGATCCCGGTCGTCAGCGACCAGTGGCGCTCGGGCCGCCAGTTGACGGTCAGCTGCGCGCGCAGCGTCGGGTCGATGTCGCCCATGCCGGCGAGCCGGTCGCTGCTCGATTCGCGCCGGCCGCTGTCGGCGCGCAGGCCGAGGCTGACGCGCAGCGTCTCGCGGTCCATCAGCGCGGCGGCGACGCCGCGGTCGACATCGTCGCTGCGGCGCGCGCTGCCGAAGCCGCCCGCGGCCGAGATCGACACCCGCCCGTAGCGAACGAACCCGGCCGGCACGAGCTTGAACGCCTGCCGGCCGGCGCCGGCGTACTCCGGGCCCCAGTTGGCGACGAGGCCGATCGCGCCCTCCCAGCGCCGCGGCTTCTCGTCGTCGTCGTCGCCGCGCGGCGCTGCCGCATGCGCGGGCGGCGCATCGTCGCCCGCTGGCGGGGCGGGGGCTTGCGCCGACGCCGGCATCGCGGCAACGGCCGGCGCCGCCAGCGCGGGCTGCGGCGCCTCGGACGCCGCCAGCGCCATGCCCGAGGCGAGCCATGCGGCCAGCGCCAGCAGCGGCGTCGCGCGGCGCCGCATCAGGCGCAGGGCCGGCGCCGTGGGCGCCGGTAGAATGATCGGCATGGTGGCATCGCGATCCTCATTGTGCCCGCGTCGGCAGTGCAAGGCCGCGGGGCTGCACATGTCGACGCGGCGCCAGACCACGCGCGACCGAATTCTGCCCAGGCCGCACTGAGCGCACCGGGCCGCTCGGCCACGGCGCGCGCCCTCGGCCCGGCCGCCGGCGGCCCCGACATGCCGACGCGCCCTGGCCTTCCCGACCAGCCTGTGCATGCCGCCGCCGCGCGGCGCCGACGCCATGACGACCCCCGACTATCGCAAGACGCTCAACCTGCCCGACACGCCGTTTCCGATGCGCGGCGACCTGCCCAGGCGCGAGCCGGGCTGGGTCGCGCAGTGGGAGGCGCAAGGCCTCTACCGCCGGCTGCGCGACGCGCGCCGCGGCGCGCCGCTATTCGTCCTGCACGACGGCCCGCCGTATGCCAACGGCGCGCTGCACATCGGGCACGCGGTCAACAAGATCCTCAAGGACATGATCGTCAAGGCGCGCCAGCTCGCCGGCTACGACGCGCGCTATGTGCCGGGCTGGGACTGCCACGGGCTGCCGATCGAGAACCAGGTCGAGAAGACCTTCGGCCGCGGCCTGCCGCGCGCCGAGGTGCAGAAGAAGAGCCGTGCCTACGCGACCGAGCAGATCGCGCAACAGAGGGCCGACTTCAAGCGCCTGGGCGTGCTCGGCGACTGGGAGCGCCCCTACCGCACGATGGACTTCGGCAACGAGGCCGGCGAGATCCGGGTCTTGAAGCGCCTGGTCGAGCGCGGCTATGTCTACCGTGGCGCCAAGCCCGTCTACTGGTGCTTCGACTGCGGATCGTCGCTCGCCGAGTTCGAGATCGAATACGCCGACAAGCGATCGCCGACCATCGACGTCGCCTTCCTCGCCGCCGAGCCCGACAAGCTCGCGGCGGCCTTCGGCCTGAAGAAGCTGCCGAAGGATGCCTACGCCGTCATCTGGACGACGACACCGTGGACGATCCCGTCGAACCAGGCGCTCAACCTGAACCCGCATCTGGACTATGCGCTGGTCGATACCGAGCGCGGCGTGCTGCTGCTCGCGGCCGAGCTGGTCGCGCGCTGCCTCGACCGCTACGGCCTGCAGGGCATCGTGCTGGCGACGGCCAAGGGCGCGGCGCTGGACGGCCTGCGCTTCCACCACCCGCTGGCGCAGGCGGACGCAGGCTATGCGCGCACGGCGCCGGTCTACCTGGCCGACTACGCGACCGCCGAAGACGGCACCGGCCTCGTGCACAGTGCGCCGGCCTACGGGGTCGAGGACTTCGTCTCCTGCGTCGCGCACGGGATGGCGCACGCCGACATCCTCAACCCGGTGCAGGGCCACGGCCGCTTCGCCGACGAGCTGCCGCTGTTCGGCGGGCTGGATATCTGGAAGGCCAACCCGCGCATCGTCGACACGCTGAAGGATGCCGGGCGGCTGCTGGCGCACGGCACGCTGGACCACAGCTACCCGCATTGCTGGCGCCACAAGACCCCGGTGATCTACCGCGCCGCCGCGCAGTGGTTCATCCGCATGGACGACGGCGACGGCGTCTTCACCGTCGACAAGGCGCCCGGCACGCTGCGCCAGATCGCGCTGGCGGCGATCGGCGCCACCGCGTTCTACCCCGACAGCGGCCGCGCCCGGCTGCGCGACATGATCGCCAACCGCCCCGACTGGTGCATCAGCCGCCAGCGCAGCTGGGGCGTGCCGCTGCCGTTCTTCCTGCACAAGGTCAGCGGAGAGCTGCACCCCGATACGTTGGCGCTGATCGACCGCGCGGCGGCGCTGGTCGAGCAAGGCGGCATCGAGGCCTGGAGCCGGCTCGACGCGAGCGAGTGGCTGGGCAGCAGCGGCGAGCATTCGGCCGAGCACTATGCGAAGGGCCAGGACATCCTCGATGTCTGGTTCGACTCCGGCTCGACCTTCTGGCATGTGCTGCACGGCTCGCATGCCGGCACGCCCGAGGACCCGGGCCGCCACGCCGAAGGCCCCGAGGCCGACCTCTACCTCGAGGGCCACGACCAGCACCGCGGCTGGTTCCACAGCTCGCTGCTGGTGTCGTGCGCGCTGCAGGGGCGAGCGCCCTACCGCGGGCTGCTGACGCACGGCTTCGCCACCGACGGCCAGGGCCGCAAGATGAGCAAGTCGCTCGGCAACGTCGTCGTGCCGCAGGAGGTCAGCGGCAAGCTCGGCGCCGAGATCGTCCGCCTGTGGTGCGCCGCGACCGACTACTCGGGCGACCTCAATATCGACGACAAGATCCTCGCCCGCGTCGTCGATGCCTACCGGCGCATCCGCAATACGCTGCGCTTCCTGCTGGCCAACACCTCGGACTTCGACGCGCAGGCCGACGCCGTGCCGCTGGCCGAGATGGTCGAGATCGACCGCTGGGCGATCGCGCGCGCGGCCGAGCTGCAAGCGGAGATCCTCGCGCACTACGAGGTCTACGAGTTCCACCCGGTGGTCGCCAAGCTGCAGGTCTACTGCTCGGAGGACCTGGGTGCGTTCTACCTCGATATCCTCAAGGATCGCCTGTACACGACGGCACCGAAGTCGCACGCGCGGCGCAGCGCGCAGACCGCCTTGTGGCACATCACGCACGCGATGCTGCGCTGGATGGCGCCGTTCCTGAGCTTCACCGCCGAGGAGGCGTGGCAGGTCTTTGCCGGTGGTGGCGCCGGCGGGACGATCTTCACCGAGATCTACTGGAATTTCGACGCCCCCGACGCCGCGCTGCTCGCCAGGTGGCGCCGCCTGCGCGAGATCCGCGAGCAGGCCAACAAGGCGATCGAGGCGCTGCGCACGACCGGCGCGATCGGCTCGTCGCTGCAGGCGCGGCTGACGATCACCGCGCCGTCGGCCGACGAGGAGCTGCTGGTGACGCTGGGTGCCGACCTGAAGTTCGTCTTCATCGTGTCGGACGCCGCGCTGCACGAAGGCGACACGCTGCGCATCGAGGTCGCGCCGTCGACCGCGACCAAGTGCGAGCGTTGCTGGCACTGGCGCGACGATGTCGGCCACGACGCGGCGCATCCGACGATCTGCGGCCGCTGCACGAGCAACCTCCAAGGCGACGGCGAACGCCGCACGGTGGCCTGATGGCGCGCGCGGGCGGCGCGCCGGGCCTGGCCATGTGGCTGGGCCTGGCCGCGGTGGTCGTGCTGCTCGACCAGCTGACCAAGACGCTGATCGTCGGCTGGTTCGAGCCCGGCGCGGTGCGCCCGGTGACCGACTTCTTCAACCTCGTCCGCGTGCACAACCGCGGCGCCGCGTTCAGCTTCCTGGCCGGCGCGTCGGGCTGGCAGCGCTGGTTCTTCGTCGGCCTCGGCGTGCTGGCGTCGGGCTTCATCGTCTGGATGCTGCGCAGCCACGGGACGCAAAGGCTGTTCGGCTTCTCGCTGGCGATGATCCTCGGCGGCGCGGTCGGCAACATCGTCGACCGGCTGCTGCACGGCTACGTCGTCGACTTCCTCCAGTTCCGATTCGCGCTGCTGGAGCCGGTCTTCGCCGGCGGCTACTTCCCGAGCTTCAACGTCGCCGACGCCGCGATCACCGTCGGCGCCATCGGGCTGATCCTCGACGAGATCCTGCGCGTCCGCCGCAGCCGCGGCTGACGTTGCCCCACGTCACTGCGTTCGCTGCCCCCCGGCGAGCACCTGCCGCGAGCCTGCAAAGTCGGGTTCCGCGATCGACCGCGCAAGGCCCGTTGCCGACAGTCGTCGAAGTCAGTCCGTCGCTTCTCCTGGCGTTCGACGAGCCAGCGTGCCAAGGCCGGCGGGCACCCTCCCACTCCATGCCCGGGGACAGTGCCCCGGGCGCTCGCCAGGCACAAACAGTCCGCAGGACTGTTTGTGTCCGGGCTCGCTCCCCCGGGCCGGGCTGCGACCGCCCCTCCTCCTTTACTTCCGTGGGAGGGTGCCCGCCGACCTTGGCCTGCCGCCGCCCCGGTATTCGACCGTCGAAAACCAACACGGTGGCCTGCCGAGGGCGGC
>JACPVA010000099.1 GCA_016191995.1 Burkholderiales bacterium
AGGCGGTCGGCGCTGCACGCCGACTCCCCTGCGATGCTCGGTCGCCTGGCCCGTCGCCTAACTCGCTACGCTCACTTCGTTCGCTGCGCTCGGACAAAGGCGACGAGTCAGTTTACGAGGCGCGCTGCGCGCGCGGCCAGGGCCTTGCAGGCCGCGCCGGGCACAGTGGCCCGGCCCCTCGCCAGGCACGAAAGGTCCACTGGACCTTTCGTGTCCGGGCTCGGCCCTGCGCTTCTCGGCGCCTCCCACGCGCGCCCCGGCCGGCCCGCTCCCGGCTTCGTGGCTGCCAAGGTGGTGTTCGACCGCCGAAAACCGCCACGGTAGCCGGCCAAGGGCGCCGGGCCCCCTCTCCCGTAAGTCAAGGAGGAGGGTCGGGCGCAGCCCGGCCCGGGGGAGCGAGCCCGGACACAAACAGTCCTGCGGACTGTTTGTGCCTGGCGAGCGCCCGGGGCACTGTCCCCGGGCATGGAGGGAGAGGGGGCCCGGCGGCCTTGGCACGCTGGCACGTGGCAGCCCAAGGAGGCCCTCGGCTGAGCGACCGCTTCGGGCCGACAGCGGCAGCCATGAGGAGCATGTGAGCCGGGCGATCAAGCGCCGTGCCGGAGCCGGAGCCGAAGCCTCGTCACGGCCGAACGCGGGGCGATCCCGGAGCACCGCGGCCTCCTAGAATTCGCGCCTTTCCCCGCCCCTGCGAGAAAGCCCTGCGATGAGCCTCAAGTGCGGCATCGTCGGCCTGCCCAATGTCGGCAAGTCGACCCTCTTCAACGCGCTGACCAAGGCCGGCATCGCGGCCGAGAACTACCCGTTCTGCACCATCGAGCCCAACGTCGGCGTGGTCGAGTTGCCCGACGCGCGGCTCGCGCAGCTCGCCGCCATCGTCGTGCCCGAGCGCGTCGTGCCGGCGATCGTCGAGTTCGTCGACATCGCCGGACTCGTCGCCGGCGCGAGCAAGGGCGAGGGACTCGGCAACCAGTTCCTCAGCCACATCCGCGAGACCGACGCCATCGTCAACGTCGTGCGCTGCTTCGAGGATCCGAACGTGGTCC
The DNA here is from genome assembly GCA_016191995.1 of Burkholderiales bacterium. Lineage (GTDB taxonomy): Bacteria > Pseudomonadota > Gammaproteobacteria > Burkholderiales > Burkholderiaceae_C > Rubrivivax. The sequence continues at coordinate 1,047 of JACPVA010000099.1, forward strand.
ACGTGGCCGGGCAGGTCGACCCGGTGGCCGATATCGAGGTCATCCAGACCGAGCTGTGCCTGGCCGACCTGGCCACCGTGGAGAAGGCGCTGGCGCGCCAGTCCAAGCTCGCCAAGGCCGGGCAGGACAAGGAGGCGCAGCGGCTCGTCGAGGCGCTGGACAAATGCGGCGCCGCGCTCGACCAGGCGCGCCCGGTGCGCGGCCTGGACTTCAGCAAGGAGGAACTCGCGGTGCTGCGGCCGCTGTGCCTGATCACCGCCAAGCCGGCGATGTTCGTCGCCAACGTCGCCGAGGACGGCTTCGAGGCCAACCCGCTGCTGGACCGCCTGCGCGAGCACGCTGCGGCGCAGGGTGCGCCGGTGGTGGCGATCTGCGCCAGGACCGAGGCCGAGCTGGCCGACATGGCCGACGAGGACAAGGCGATGTTCCTGGCCGAAATGGGGCAGGACGAGCCGGGGTTGAACCGGCTGATCCGCGCCGCGTTCCGCCTGCTCGGGCTGCAGACCTACTTCACCGCCGGGGTCAAGGAGGTCCGCGCCTGGACGATCCACGTCGGCGACACCGCGCCGCAGGCCGCCGGCGTCATCCACACCGACTTCGAGCGCGGCTTCATCCGCGCGCAGACGATCGCCTTCGACGACTTCGTCGCCTTCGGCGGCGAGCAGGGGGCCAAGGACGCCGGCCGCATGCGCGCCGAGGGCAAGGACTACGTCGTGCGCGATGGCGACGTGATCCATTTCCTGTTCAACGTCTGACGCGCGCTGCGCGCCGCCTTGGCGCGGCCCGGCTGGCCGATCCCGGCACGCGGTCGCGGCGAGGACGCCGGCGTGCAACGAGTAGAGGCGGCTCACTAGGGAAAGCGCCTGCGCACGGCGCGAGGCGGACCTATATTGATATCAGGTGTGGCGTCGTGCCCGCCGCCGTCGACAGAGGGACGCCATGGTCAGGAAACTCAAGAGCCTTTCGCAGCAGAAGAAGTCGGGCGCGGCCGCGCTGCTGGACAGCCACGTCGCCGCCCTGGTCAAGGACTCGGCGCAGCAGATCTGGCTCGCCGGAATGGGCGCGTTTTCCAAGGCGCAGGAGGAAGGCGGCAAGGTCTTCGAGACGCTGGTCAAGGAGGGGCTGAGCCTGCAGAAGAAGACGCAGGGGCTGGCCGAGGACAAGATCAGCGAGGTCACCGGCCGCATGAGCGCGATGGCCGAGACCGTGACCACCCGGGCCGGGCAGAACTGGGACAAGCTCGAGACGCTGTTCGAGCAGCGCACCGCGAAGGCGCTGTCCAAGCTCGGCGTGCCGACCGCCAAGGACGTCGACGCGCTCGTCAAGCGCATCGACGCGCTGACGGCGCAGGTCGCGGCGCTGAACGGTGCTTCCGCGCCGGCGCGCCGCCCGCGCGCTGCGCAGCCGAAGCCCGAGGCCGCGGCCCGCAAGGCCCCCGCCAAGCGTGCCGCGCGCAAGCAGGCTGCGGCCTGAACGACGCCGCCGGCGCGCCGGCGGCGGCCCGCGCATCGGGCTGGCGCTGGCCGGTGGCGGGCCGCTGGGAGCGATCTACGAGATCGGCGCGCTGTGCGCGCTGCAGGACGCCCTGCCGCAGCTCGACTTCGCCGCGCTGTCGGGTTATGTCGGCGTCTCCGCCGGCGGCTTCCTCGCCGCCGGGCTGGCCAACGGCATGTCGCCGCGCCGGATGTGCCGCGCCTTCATCGAGGACGATGCACCCGAGGGCGACCGCATCCGGCCCGGCGCCTTCATGCACCCGGCCTGGCGCGAGTTCGCGCGCCGCGGTGCCGCGCTGCCGGGCCTGGCGCTGCAGGTCGCGTGGCGCGCGCTGACCGGCGGGCAGACCTGGCTCGCGGCGTCGGAGCGGCTCGGGCGCGCGCTGCCGGCCGGGCTGTTCGACCACGCGCCGATCGAGCGCGAGCTGCGGCGCGTGCTGTCGCAGCCCGGGCGCAGCAACGATTTCCGCGCGCTGGCAAACCGCCTCGTGCTCGTCGCGACCGACCTGGACAGCGGCCGTGCCGCACCCTTCGGCATGCCGGGCTGGGACGAGGTCCCGATCTCGCAGGCCGCGGCCGCCAGCGCGGCGCTGCCAGGGCTGTTCCCGCCGGTGCCGATCGCCGGCCCCGAGGGCCGGCGCTGGTATGTCGACGGCGCACTGAAGAAGACCCTGCACGCCAGCGTGCTGCTCGACCTCGGGCTGGACCTGCTGTTCGCGCTCAACCCGCTGGTGCCGTTCGACGCCAGCCACTCGGAGCATCACCGCGTGCTCGGCAGCGGCGAGCCGCCGATCCCGCGCCTGGTCGCCGGCGGGCTGCCGGTCGTCGTGTCGCAGACCTTCCGCTCGCTGATCCACTCGCGCCTGGAGCTCGGGCTCGAGCGTTACCAGACCGCCTACCCCGGCGCCGACATCGTCCTCATCGAGCCCGACCATCGCGACCCGACGATGTTCCTGGCCAATACCTTCGGCTACCGGCAGCGCCGCGAGCTCGCCGAGCACGCCTACCAGCGCACGCTGGACGACCTGCGCCGCCGCCGGCGTGCGCTCGGCCCGACCCTGGCGCGCCACGGCCTGGCGCTGGATGCTGCGGTGCTCGACGACCCGCGGCGCAGCTTGCTGGGACGCCGGCGCCCGCTGCCGACGCGCGCGGCGCGTGCGCTGCGGCGACTCGACGCGGTGCTCGACGATCTGCAGGCCGCGCTGCCGGCCGCCTCCTGAACCCGCCGGCGCCGGCGCCGCCGCCGTCCGCAGCCGGCGGCGACCGGCCGCGGTGAGACATATTCCGCCTCGTGGCCGATGTCGGGCTCCTGAAGCGGCGGCCGAGGCCGATAGACTGGTTCTCGCCCTGCCGCCATGACCCGCATCTACCTCGCCACCCAACCGCCCGCGGTGCAGGATGCGCCGCCGACAAGACCGATGCCGCGGCGCGAGCCGAAGGCGCCGCCTACGGACTCGCCCGGGCCTGCGGCCGCGGCGGCGCCGGGACGCAGCGCGCCGGCGCGCGCCGCGCCCCC
>JACPVA010000096.1 GCA_016191995.1 Burkholderiales bacterium
ACGAACAGGCAGGTCTGCGCGTGGTCGCGATGCGTCAGCGGGATGCCTGCGGTGGCCGCGATGCCGCAGGCGGCGGTGATGCCGGGGACGACCTCGAACGGCACGCCGGCGGCGGCCAGCGCCTGCAGCTCCTCGCCGCCGCGGCCGAAGACGAAGGGGTCGCCGCCCTTGAGCCGCACCACCTCGCGCCCCTGGCGCGCGAGGTCGACCAGCAGCTGGTTGATGCGGTCCTGCGACATGCTGTGCGCGGCGCGCGCCTTGCCGACGTAGATGCGCTCGACGTGCGCGGGCGCCAGCGCGAGCACGCCGTCGCCGACCAGGTTGTCGTAGACGACGACATCGCACTCGGCGAGCAACCGCGCGGCGCGCAACGTCAGCAGCTCGGGGTCGCCGGGGCCGGCGCCGACGAGGGCGACGCGGCCGACGGGAAGCCGCACCCTGGCCAGCAGGGCGCTGAAATCGGTCATCCGGTTCATGCAGATCTCTCCTCGTTCAGCCGCAGCCGCTGCAGCCGCGGCTGGTGCAGCCGCCGCGGGCGGGGCCGGCGTCGGTGGCTGCGCTGGCGCAACCGCTGGCCTGCGGCACGCAGACGAAGCCGTGGCGGCCGGGCTCGACCTCGACGAAGTCGAGCAGTGCGTCGTCCAGCAGTGGCTGCGAGGGCTTGCCGATCAGCAGCGAGACGCCTTCGATGTCCAGCGGCAGGTCGCCCTCGCGCGGGTCGTCGAAGCCCATGCCCAGGGCGAGCGAGCCGTCGGCCTCGGTGCGCGCGGCGACGCGAAGCGCCTGCCCGCCAGCGGCGCTGCGCGCGATGGCATCGCGCAGCGCGGCGGCGGCGGTGGGGCTGAGCGAAAACATGGTGGCGATCCCCCGTTCGGTGCGTCAGTGCTCGCCCTTGGTGCGCAGCAGTCCGGCGAGTCGGTTGCCCTGCTTCTGCGGCCCGCCGATCGGGAACAGCAGGTGCAGGTGGTGGTTGCTGCCGCGCTCGGCGCCCCAGAGCTCGGTGAAGTGGCGGATCATCACGCGCACCTGCGCCTGCACGCCGTGCTCGTGCCAGAAGTCGCGCAGGAAGCGGATCACCGCCCAGTGGTCGTCGGTCAGCGTCAGCCCCTCGCGCGCGGCCAGGGCGCGCGCGAACTCGGGCGACCAGTCGTCGAGGTTCTGCAGATAGCCCTCGCGGTCGGTCCGCATCGCGCGGCCGTCGACGATCACCGGGTCCTGGAGGAAGTTGGGGGGCAGTTTCTTGGTCACGCCGTCAGCTCCGTCGCCATCACGGCAGGGCCGCGCAGGTCCCTGCAGGCGGTTCTCGGCTCGCTCGGGTCGGGTGCGGCGGCGGCGCAGCCGCGCACCCAGTCGACAAATCGCGCCGGCCAGTCGTCGCCGCCGACACCGCGACGATGCAAGTACGATGCCAGCAGCCGGTGCACGACCAGCCCGTCGTTCGCGCCGTCGATGCCATGCCCGCGCTCGACGCGGTAGGCGTAGCGCACCGAGGGGTCGACGTCGACCAGCGTCGAGTGGTGGAACTCGTGCCCGCGCACCGGCGCGTCGCCGCCGCCGGCCCACGGCATCGCTGCGGTCTCGCGCACCCGCATGTAGCCGCGCCCGACCGGGCGCGCGCGCATGACGACGTCGGCCGGGATCGCGCCCACCATCGGCAGCCGCCGGCCCTGCCAGGCGATGCTGCGCGCGAGGAACATCAGCCCGCCGCACTCGGCATAGGTCGGCAGCCCGCGCTCGACGGCGGCGCGGATCGTGCCGCGCAGCGCGGCGTTGTCGGCCAGCGCCTGCATGCAGGCCTCGGGGAAGCCGCCGCCGATGAACAGACCGTCGCAGTCCGGCAGCCGTTCGTCGTGCAGCGTGTCGAAGAAGCACAGCTCGGCGCCGGCGGCCTGCATCGCGTCGAGGTCGTCAGGGTAGTGGAAGCCGAAGGCGCGGTCGCGCGCGACGGCGATGCGCACGCGGCGGCCGGCGGGCGTGAGCCGCGTCACGCGCGCGTCGGCGTCGCCCGGGGCATCGTCATGCACGGGCAGCGGGCCGGCCGATCGCGCCAGCGCCAGCACCGCATCGAGGTCGACCGCGTCGCCGACCGCGCGCGCGATCGCCGCGATGCGTGCGTCGGCGTCGTCGACCTCGGCCGCCGGCATCAGCCCGAGGTGGCGTTCGGTCAGCGCCAACGCCGGCTGCTCGTGCAGCACGCCGAGCACCGGCAGCGTCGTGTAGCGCGCGATCACCTCGCGCAGGCGCGCCTCGTGGCGCGCGCCGCCGACGCGGTTGAGGACGACGCCGCCAATCCGCAGTGCCGGGTCGAATCCCTGGTAGCCCAGCAGCAGCGGCGCGATGCCGCGCGTCGTTCCGCGCGCATCGACGACCAGCAGCACCGGGGCCGCGAGGCGGTGCGCGAGGGCGGCATTGCTGTCGCTGCCGTCGATCGCCAGGCCGTCGTACAGACCGTGATTGCCCTCGACCAGCGCCAGGTCGGCGCCGCCGGCACGCCGTGCGAAGACGGCATCGACCTCGCCGCCCGTCATCAGGTGCAGGTCGAGGTTGAAGCAGGCGCGGCCGGTGGCGCGCGCCAGCCACATCGGGTCGATATAGTCCGGCCCCTTCTTGAACGGCTGCAGCGCCAGACCGCGCGCCGCCAGCGCCGCCGCCAGCCCGAGCGTGACCGTCGTCTTGCCCGAGGACTTGTGGGCCGCGGCGACGAGCAGGCGGGGGATCGCTTTCATGGCGTTGCGCCGCCGCTCAGTGGCCGACCTCGTCGTCGCGCGGCAGCATGTCGAGCACGCGCACGCCGATCGTCGTCAGCACGAACGCCGCGGCCAGCCCGCCGATGCCGAGCATCCACTCGGGCCAGCGCGGCACGTAGCGCGCGACCTCGCCGTCGCCGAAGCGGCTCGCGGCCTGCCAGCCGGGGAAGATCTCGAGCGGGAAGGCCTGCCCGCCGACGACGAAGACATACAGGAAGGCGAAGCCGCCGAGCACGACGAGCGCGGCGGCGAGCACCGTCGTGCCCTTGCCCGCGGCAGCGCGGCCGAACAGCAGCACCATCGGCAGCACCGACCCGACCGCGACATAACCCAGCCACAGCAGCGTCGCGTAGACCCCGCCGCCGCCGCGGCCGAGCAGCACGAAGGCCTCGAAGCCCTGCTGGCGCGCGAAGTACAGGTTGGTCATGTGGTAGACGGCCACCAGGTACAGCGACGCGGCGACGAAGATCGCGAGCAGCCGGTTCATGCGCCGCGCGACCTCAGGGGCGACCTCGCGCCCGTTCCACGCCATCATCACCGCCTGCACGATCAGGAATACCGCCAGCCCCCAGGTGAACGACAGCACGATGAACATCGGCGCCAGCAGCGCCGACTGGTAGGCCTGGCGCGCGACCAGGAAGCCGAAGATCGACCCGGTGCCGGTGGTCAGCACGAAGCGCCAGACCAGCGCCGCGATGCCGGCCGGCCTGGTCCACGGCGCGAGCCGGCGCTCGTACATCGTCCACAGGTAGACGGCGACGATCGCGACCATGCCCGAGTACAGCAGCACGTTCCAGGCGAAGACCGAGCTCGGGTTGTAGTAGGTCGCGGCGACGATGACGCGGTCCGGGCGGCCGAGGTCGAGCATCAGCACCATCAGCCCGCCGGCGAGCAGCGCGATGCACAGCAGCCCCGACAGCCGCGCGCGCCGCTTGTACGGTGCCTGGCCGAAGACCGAGCCGACCGAGGCGACGTTCAGCACGCCCGAGGCGGCGACGATCATGAAGATCGCGAACACATGCGGCAGGCCCCAGACGACCGCGTTGTCCATGCCGCTGGCGACATGGCCGGCGGTCTCCATCTCGTGCGCGCCGCCCAGGCCTGCGAGCAGCACCAGCAGGCCGGCGGCGAGCACGGCCCAGAAGCGGCGCGACTCGACGCCACCGTAGCGGTCCATGGCGTAGGGGGGGACGTTCATCGCTGCGATCCTTGCGTCGTGGGCGCGCGGCGGGCGCGGTCGGGCCGGGGTTCGCGTCGCATGCTCACAGCCCCTCGTAGCGCACGCCGAGGTCGAGCTTCAGGTCGGCACGAAGCTGCGTCGTGCGCGTCTCGCGGACGCGGCGCGAGATCTCGCTCGCCGGGTCGTTGAGGTCGCCGAAGACGATCGCATCGTGGCCGGCGGCACGGCAGGCCTCGGCGCAGGCGGTGATGCGCTCGCCGCGGTCGATGCGGTGCACGCACAGCGTGCAGCTCTCGACGCAGCCCTTGCCGCGCGGCGCGTCGGGGTGCTGGTCGGCGAGCGGCTCGTGGACGAAGCTGCGCGCCTTGTACGGGCAGGCCATCATGCAGTAGCGGCAGCCGATGCAGATATGGCGGTCGACCAGCACGATGCCGTCGGCGCGCTTGAACGACGCGCCGGTCGGGCAGACGTCGACGCAGGGCGGCTCGGCGCAGTGCTGGCACATCACCGGCAGCGATGCAGTGCGGCCGGTCCGCATCTCCTTCAGCTCGACCTTGCGGATCCACTGCGGGTCGGTCGACCGCTTCGGCGCGGCGACCGCGTGCTCGCGCTGGCAGGCCTTGACGCAGTCGTCGCAGCCGCTGGCGCACTTCGTGGTGTCGATCAGCATGCCCCAGCGCACCGCCGGGTCGGCGCCGGTGCCGGCCGCATGCGCCGCCTCGATCAGGTGGATGCCGGGCGCGAGCGCGACGCCGCCGATCGCGGCGGCGGCGCTGCCGAGGAAGGCACGGCGGGTGCTGTCGTTCATGGTGCGCGCTGCGCCAGCGCCGGCGGCTTGCCGGTGTGGCATTCGAAGCAGTCGATCTTCACCGCCGCGTAGGCGTGGCAGCTCTGGCAGAAGTCGGTCGATGCGGCGGCGACGCTGCCGGTCTTCGCACTCGCGTGGCAGGCGACACAGTCCTTCAGCGAATGCCTGGCGCCGCGGATGCCGCCGTGCACGGTCTCGTCGCGCTGGTGCTTGAGGAAGTTCATGTGCGAGCGCCGCATCGTCGCCGTGTCCTCGACGCACTGCGTGCCGCTGCGCGCCGGCTCGATCGCCGGCTTCGGCGGCGCCGCCAGCGCGGCCGACGTCGCCGCCGCGAACGCCGCCAGCGCGGCGAGCGCGAGCAGCGCACGCCGCGCGGAGCCGGATCCGGTCAGGCGCGCCGAGGGCATTCGCTCACTCCCCCAGCCCCATCTGGATATAGCCGGTCGGGCAGACATCGTGGCAGATGTGGCATCCGATGCACTTGGTGTAGTCGGTGTCGACGTAGCGGCCGGTCGTCGACTGCGTCTTCTTGACCTTGAAGACCGCGGTCTGCGGGCAGTAGACGACGCAGTTGTCGCACTCGAAGCACAGCCCGCAGCTCATGCAGCGCTTGGCCTCGGCCTGCGCCTGCGCCTCGATCAGCGGCAGCAGCCGCTCCTCGAAGTTGGCCAGCGCCTCGTCGGCGCTCAGCGTGACGACCTTGCGCTTGTTGCGCGGCACGTAGCCGAAGTGGCCGAGGAACAGCTCGTCGTGCGGGATGACGTAGCGGTCGGAGCGGTTCTCGAAGTTGTGCACCGCGCCGGTCGAGCGGTCGGTGCCGTGCAGCGGCGCGTCGATCTGGGTCAGCGGCAGCCCCTTCTCCGCCATCTTGCGCATCAGGTCGAAGCTGTGGACGTCGATCTTCGGCCGCTTGTCCAGCGCCTCGCCGCGCAGGTGGCGGTCGATGCCCTCGGCGGCGATCGCGCCCTGCCCGATCGCGGTCGTCAGCAGGTGCGGGCGGATCACGTCGCCGCCGCAGAAGATCCCCGGCTGGCCGGCGACCTGGTAGTTCTTGTCGGCGCTGACCGCGCCCTTGCCGTTGTTCAGCGACTCCAGCCCGCTGAAGTCGACCGCCTGCCCGATCGCCGAGACGATCAGGTCGGCCTCGATATCCTCCTCGCTGCCGTCGACGGTCTTGATCTCGAGCCGGCCACCGATCATCTTCGCCTCGCACTTCGCCACCCGCAGCGCGGTGGCGCGGCCGCTGGCGTCGCGGACGACCTTGACCGGCACCATGCCGCCGCGGATCACGATGCCCTCGGCCAGCGCGTGCTCGACCTCGTGCCGGCTCGCCTGCATCTTGTCGACCGCGAAGACCGAGGTCAGCGTCACCTCCGCGCCCTGGCGGCGCGAGACCAGCGCGGCATCGTGCGCGGCCTGGCCGCCGATCGCGTTCTCGGGCCGGTCGGACTCGTGCACCTGGTCGATGTGGCCCAGGCGGCGCGCGACGGTGGCGACGTCGATCGAGGTATCGCCGCCGCCGACCACCACCACGCGCTTGCCGACATGCTGCAGCCGGCCGTCGTTGAAGGCCTTCAGGAACGCGGTCGCGGTGACGACGTTCGGCGCCTCGTGGCCCTCGACCGGCAGCGGGCGGCCGCTCTGCGCGCCCATGCCGAGGAAGACGGCGTCGAAGTCGGCCCTGATCTGCTCCAGCGTGATATCGCGCCCGATGCGCGTGCCGGTGCGCGCGCTGACGCCGAGGTCGAGGATGCGCTGGATCTCGGCGTCGAGCACCTTGCGCGGGGTGCGGAATCCCGGGATGCCGTAGCGCATCATGCCGCCGAGCTCGGGCCGCTCGTCGAAGATCGTGACCTCGTGGCCCTTGCGCGCGAGCTGGTAGGCGACCGACAGCCCGGCCGGCCCGCCGCCGATCACCGCCACCTTCCTGCCGGTCCTGGTCTCGGGCTTGGGGAAGCCCAGGCCGTGCTCGATCGCCCACTCGCCGAGGAAATGCTCGACCGAGTTGATGCCGACGAAGTCCTCGACCTGGTTGCGGTTGCAGCCCGATTCGCACGGCGCCGGACAGACCCGGCCCATGACCGACGGCAGCGGGTTGGCCTCGGTCAGGCGGCGCCAGGCGTACTCCTGCCACGGCATTCCCGCGGGCGGCTTCTCGATGCCGCGCACGATATTGAGGTAGCCGCGGATATCCTCGCCCGACGGGCACGACGCCTGGCAAGGCGGCGAGCTCTGGATGTAGGTCGGGCACTTGTGCGAATGGTCGGCGTCGAAGATCTCGTCCTGCCAGCGGCGCACCTTGTCGTCGCCGTCCTTGTAGCGGCGGAAGCTCAGCGGCCGGGTCTCGGCGGTCGGGACTTGGGTGGACATGGTGTCGCCTCTCGGTGGGGTTGCGGCGCGGGCCGGGCTACTTGCCGCTCAGGCGCACGATGCCGAGCGCCTTGAGCACATACTTCTCGTACACCGGCTCCGAGTTGCCGCTCTTCATCTTGCTCATGAAGTACTTCTCGAAGGCGATCTTGGCCAGGTGTACCCACTTGCCCTTCTTGAACCAGTTGACGTTGCGCGGCGGGATCTGCGGCAGCGCGACGAAGGCCGCGCCGGTATCCCCCATGTCGGCCAGGCAGATCGCATTCCAGGTCGCCTGCGTCGTGGCCGGCTTGCCGGCAAGCTCGTCGGCGATGTTGTGCACGATCGCCGTGACCATGGTCTCGATCATGTAGCCGGTCTTCGGCGCCCCGGTCGGCACCGGCGTGGCCTCGACCGGCGGGATCGCGACGCAGACGCCGGCGGAGAAGATGTTCTTGTAGGCCTTGCTGCGCTGGAACTCGTCGATCAGCACGAATCCGCGCGGGTTGCACAGCCTGGGCACCGCCGCGACCGCGTCGATGCCCTTGAACGCCGGCAGCATCATCGCGAGCTTGAACGGGACCTCGTGCTCCTTGACCGTGTTGCCCTGGGCGTCGAGCTCGGTGGCGAAGAGCTTGCCGGCCTCGACCCTCGTGGTCTTGGCGTTGACGACCCATTTCATGTCGTGGCCGCGCAGCTCGCTCTCCAGCATGCTCTTGCTGTCGCCGACGCCGCCCAGGCCGAGGTGACCGATGTAGGGCTCGCTCGTCACGAAGGTGATCGGCACCTTGTGGCGCAGCTTGCGCTTGCGCAGGTCGGCGTCGAGGATGAAGGCGAATTCGTACGCCGGGCCGAAGCAGCTCGCCCCCGGCATCGCGCCGATCACGACCGGCCCCGGATCGCGCAGGAACTTCTCGTAGTCCTGGAAGAAGGCCTCGGCGTGGCCGACCGTGCACACCGAATGCGTGTGCCCGCCGCCGACTCCCGCCGGCCCGGCGCCCGGAACCTCGTCGAAGCTCAGCTTCGGGCCGGTGGTGATGACGAGGTAGTCGTAGTCGAGCGTCTGCCCGCCCTCCAGCGTCAGGCGGCGGGCGTCGGCGTCGATCGCGCTGACCGGCCTGGCGATGAACTCGATGCCCTTGCGCTGCAGCAGCGGCGCGACCTGCAGGACGACCTCGTCGCGCTTGCGCCAGCCGACCGCGACCCAGGGGTTGGACGGCACGAACTGGAAGTAGTCGACCGCGCTGACGACGGTGACGCGATGCGTCTTGTCCAGCGCCGCGCGCATCTCGTAGGCCGCCGGCATGCCGCCGATGCCCGCACCCATGATGACGATATGTGCCATGCCGCGCTCCGGATCGTGTCAGTTCGGCTCGCCGAGCCGGATCGCCTTGCTGACGAGTTGGTGCACGCCGCCGACCATGCTCATGTCGAAGCCGTAGTACGGCAGCACCTTGCTGAACTGCGCCTTGCAGATGGCGCAGATCGTGGCCATGAAGTTGACGCCGTGGGCGTCGACGACGCTCTTGAGCGCCTCCATGCGCGGCAGCGCACCCTTGACGCGGACCTCCATCAGGTCGTCGGTCAGCAGCCCGCCGCCGCCGCCGCAGCAGAAGGTGGCCTCGTGCGTCGTGCCCGCTGGCATCTCGACGTAGTGGTTGGCGACCGCGCGGACGATCGCGCGCGGGATCGTGAACTGGCCGCCCGGCGCATCGCCCATGCGCGAGGCGCGGGCGACGTTGCACGAGTCGTGGAAGGTCACGATGCGCGAATCGTTCTTCTCCTTGTCGAACTTCAGCGCGCCGCGCTGGATCAGGTCCCAGGTCAGCTCGCAGATGTGCATCGGCTGCTTGAAGCGCGGGTCGAGCTGGCTCTGCAGCTGGACCGCGAACGGATCCCTGCCGCCGGCGCCGATGCCGACCAGCGTATTCCAGAAGCTGTAGGCGACGCGCCAGGCGTGGCCGCACTCGCCGACGACGATGCGCTTGACGCCGAGCTCCAGCGCCGCCTCGCGGATGCGCAGCGCGATCGTCCGCAGCTGCTCGTAGTTGCCGATGAACATGCCGAAGTTGCCGGCCTCGCTGGCCTTGCTCGACAGCGTCCAGCTGATGCCGGCGGCGTGGAAGACCTTGGCGTAGCCGATCAGGCTGTCCACGTGCGGCTCGCTGAAGAAGTCGGCCGACGGCGTGACGAGCAGCACCTCGGCGCCCTGCTGGTCGAGCGGGAAGCGCACGTCGACCCCGGTGTCGTCCTTGGTGTCCTCCTCGAGCCCGAGCAGCGTGTCCTCCAGCGCCGGGCCGGGGATGCCCAGGTTGTTGCCGATGCGGTGGACCTTGCCGATGATCTCGTTGGCGTATTTCTGCCCCAGGCCGACCGCGTCCATGATCTCGCGCGCCGCCATCGTGATCTCGGCGGTGTCGATGCCGTACGGGCAGAAGACGCTGCAGCGCCGGCACTCGGAGCACTGGTTGTAGTAGCTCCACCACTGGTCGAGCACGTCCTTGCTCAGGTCGACCGCGCCGACGAGCTTCGGAAAATGCTTGCCGGCGAAGGTGAAGTAGCGCCGGTAGACGCCGCGCATCAGGTCCTGGCGCGCGACCGGCATGTTCTTCGGGTCGCCGCTGCCGAGGAAGTAATGGCACTTGTCGGAGCAGGCGCCGCAGTGCACGCAGGCATCCATGTAGACGCGCAGCGAGCGGTACTTGTCGAGCAGCTCGCCCATGCGCGCGATCGCGCGCTGCTCCCAGCCGTCGGTCAGTTCGCCCGGGAAGCCGATCGCCTCCTGGATCTTCGGCGACGCGACGAAGGGCTTGTTGTGCGCCATCGCCCCCTCGGTGACCAGCGGGATCACCGGGTAGGGCTTGAGCGCGGGGGTCTCGAACTTGGCGGCGGCCATGGGTCTCGGTCCGGGTCCGGGCGGGCCTTACTTGTCCAGCGCCGCGGCCCAGCCGGCGAGGTGGCGCGCCTCGCGCGGGTCGTCGGCCTGGTTGCGCGTCGGGCTGAAGAACACACCCGGCGCGTGCAGCAGCTTGCTGATCGGAAAGACGATCATCAGCAGCGCGACCAGCGCAAGGTGCACGAGCAGCGCCGGATCGGCCGGCAGCGGCTGGATCGACAGGCGCATCAGCCCGAGCATGTAGGCCTTGACGGCGACGATGTCGGTGTGGGCGACGAAACGCATCCCCAGCCCCGACAGCCCGATCGCCAGCAGCAGCGCCAGGTGCAGGTGGTCCGACGGCGTCGAGATGTAGCGCACGCGGTCGACCAGGAAGCGCCGCGCCCACAGCCCGGCCAGCCCGGCGACCATCGCGAAACCGGCGTAGGTGCCGGCGAACTGGACCCAGGTGACGGGCGTCCAGACCGGCTCCTGGAAGTAGCGCAGGTGCCGCATCAGGACCAGGGCCAGCGCGCCGTGGAACATCAGCCCCAGGCCCCAGGTCCACTTGTTGGACTTGAACAGGCTCTCGAAGAAGAGCACCTCGCGCGCCATGCGCAGCGCGACGCCGCTGCGCGTCGTCGGCGCCGGCGTGGTCGGGATCTTCAGCGGCGCCGGCGTGCGCGCGTAGGCGCGGATCTTCACCCCCAGGCCGACGACGAGGATCGCCATCGCGGCGTAGAAGAGCACCGCGTAGGCGATGCCGAGCGCATTCATCGCGGGTCCTTCAGGAGGTCGGGGTTGGTCGGATTGGCGCCGATGGCACACCGGGGCCGCGTCGCGAGACCCGGCCGCGAGCCGCTGCGGCGGGCATCGCGGCCGCGCGGCCGGCGCGCCGCGGCAGCGCCGCTCGGCTCAGACGCAGCCGGTCGGCTTGGGCAGGCCGGCGATCTTGCAGGCCTGCTTGGCCGGGCCATAGGGGAACAGCTCGTAGAGGTACTTGCTGTTGCCCTTGTCGGGGCCGAGCTGCTTGCCGATCGCCTTCGTCAGCACGCGCACCGCCGGGGCGATCTGGTACTCCTCGTAGTACTGGCGCAGGAAGTTGACGACCTCCCAGTGGTTCGGCGTCAGATCGACGTTCTCTTCCTTGGCGATGACCTTGGCGATGTCCTCGTTCCAGTCGGACAGGTTGACGAGGTAGCCTTCCTCGTCGGTTTCGTAGGATTGGCCGTTGACTTCGATGGGCATGGCGGGATCTCCGTGAGGGCTCGGGGGGTCAGAGCCAGGACTGGTTGCTGGAATGCTCGGCGACGAGGTCGACGAAGCCGGCGTAGTCGACGGCGGTCACGCCTTCGACGATCCGCCCTTTCATCCCGCGCGCCTCGACATCGGGTTGCAGGACGTACAACTTCAGGTGCTTCAGCGTGGCCACGGTGTCGGCGCTGGTGGCGGCGTAGATGCCGTCCTCGATCAGCAGCAGCGACTGGCCGGGGCGCGACAGGCGCACGCAGCTCTCGAGCGAGCGCGTCAGCGCCGGGGACTTGTTGACGATGTGCAGCATCGGGCAGGCTCCGCGCTAGAACGACAGGACGACGTCCTGCTCGGCCATCAGGTCGGCCATCTCGGCGCTGGACAGCACCTCGACGTCGACGATCAGGTCGTCCTCGGTCAGGCCGCGCGCGGCCAGCGACTCGCGCTCGACGTACAGCTTCTCGACGTCGTAGCCCTCCAGCGCGCGGTAGGTCTTGGAGTGGTTCTTGATCCCGATGCCGGCCGTATCCTGCCCCTTGACCAGCTCGTAGACGCCGTCGTCGAGGAAGACGAGGCTCACGTCCTGGTCGAAGGTCGCGGTGATCAGCACCACCTCGAGGCTCTCCAGCGCGTAGATCGTGCCGTACGGCGGCTTGCGGTTGACGAACATGAACTTCTTCATCGCCTCGTCCTCCGTCAGTCGCCGAAGGTGACCGTGCGGTCGGCCTTGATGCCGGCGTCGACCAGCTGCCCCAGGCCGCTGATGCGGAAGCCCGGCGCCAGCACCTCGTCCTTGATGCCGCGGCGCAGCGCCGCGGCGACACAGACGACGAGGTCGACGCCATGCTGGTCCTTCAGCGCCGACCAGCGGTTGACGATGTGGCGGTCGTCCTGCGGCGGCTCGGTCAGCCGGGTCGCGTTGTAGACGCCGTCGTGGTAGAAGAAGACGCGCATCACCTCGTGCCCCTTGGCGATCGCCGCGGCCGCGAACTGGTACGCGGTGTCGCTCGCCTGGTGGGTGTACGGCCCTTCGCTGACCATCAGCGAGAATTTCATCGCTGCCGTCCTGTCCGGTCAGAAGCGGATGTGGGTCGACGCGTTCAGGCTCGACCGCGAGCCGCGCCAGTCGTCGATCAGGTACTTGGTGAACGGCAGGTCGCACTTCTCGAAGAAGCGCGGCCAGCCGATGCGCTCGACCCAGTCCGACAGCCGCTCCCACGAGCGGGCGTCGTTCTTGTAGGTGTAGAGGATCTTCTTGACGATCGCGCTCACCTCGGGCCAGCGCGGCGGGTTGTTCGGCAGCCCGGAGGCGACCATCTTCATGAAGGTCGGCTTGCCGCGCGCGTTGGCATTCTTGCCGCCGACCCAGATCGCGAACTTGGAGTGCTCGGGGTCGTTGATCTGCATCGGCGGGCACGGCGGGTAGCAGGCGCCGCAGCAGACGCACTTCTTCTCGTCGACCTCGAGCGAGGGCTTGCCGTTGACCAGCGCCGGCCGGATCGCCGCCACCGGGCAGCGCGCGACCACCGCCGGGCGCTCGCAGACGTTGGCGACCAGGTCGTGGTTGATCTTCGGCGGCTTGGTGTGCTGGATGACGATCGCGATGTCGGCCTGGCCGCCGCAGTTGATCTCGCAGCAGCTCGTCGACAGGTGCACGCGGTTGGGCATCTCCTCCTTGACGAACTCCTCGTACAGCTCGTCCATCAACGCCTTGACCGCCCCCGAGGCGTCGGTGCCCGGGATGTCGCAGTGCAGCCAGCCCTGGGTGTGCGCGATCATCGACACCGAGTTGCCGGTGCCGCCGACCGGAAAACCGCTCTCGGTCAGCGCGCTGATCAGCGGCGCGACCTTGTTCGGGTCGGCGACCATGAACTCGATGTTCGAGCGGATCGTGAAGCGGACATGGCCGTCGGCGTAGGTGTCGGCGATGTCGCACAGCTTGCGGATCGTGTGCACGTCCATCTGGCGCTGGGTGCCGGCACGCACGGTCCAGACCTCGTCGCCGCTGTGCGAGACATGGTGCAGCACGCCCGGGCGCGGGCGGTCGTGGTACTTCCAGTTGCCGTAGTTCTTCGCCAGCGTCGGGTGCAGGAAGGGCTTGTTGTCCGGGCAGCCGGATTCGATCGGGGTGCGGTGGGCCATGGTGGGTCTCTCCTCGGCGCGGTGATCGGTTCTCAGGCGGCCTTGGCCTGCTTGCTGGCCTGGACGCGGGCGACCTCGTCGTCCCAGCCGTCGGTGCGCACATAGGGGTTGGTGCGCGGCGTCGAGACCATATTCGGGTCGACCTCGACCTCGATGCCCTCGAGGAAATTGACCAGGCCGATGCGCTCGATCATCTCGCCGGTGCGCTCGTGTTCCAGCGCGTTCTCGGCGAAGAAGTCGATCGTGCGCCGGCCGAGGTCGACCAGCGCCTCGAAGTCCTCGTCGGTCTTCAGCGGCATGAACGGCACGATCACGGTGCCCATCAGGTCGCCGATCTTCAGCGTGCGCTTGCCGCCGACCAGGATCGTCGCGCCGGTGTCGGTGCCGTGCGCCAGCGCGCCGGTCATGACGTTGATGCAGTGCATGCAGCGCACGCAGTCCTTGTTGTCGATCTCGAGCGCGTGCGTGTCGCTGACCGCGACCGTCGACAGGTGGGCGTCGCTCCTCAGGTCCTTGACCTCCTTCAGCATGATCGCCTTGGTCGGACAGCGCGTCACGACGTCGTTGACGAGCTCGTTCATGCCGTGCTTGGCGAACCACTTGCGCGCCAGCGCCTCGTCGGTGCGCATGTTGTCGCGCCAGGTGCCGATGACGGCCATGTCGGCGCGCTGGATCGAGTTCATGCAGTCGTTCGGGCAGCCGCTGAACTTGAACTTGAACTTGTACGGCAGCGCCGGGCGGTGGATGTCGTCGGTGAAGGTGTTGATCACCGTGTGGTGCGCGCGCGCCTCGTCGTAGCAGCTCTGCTCGCAGCGCGCGGCGCCGACGCAGCTCATCGAGGTGCGCACCGCGGGGCCGGCGCCGCCGAGGTCGAAGCCCAGCTCGTTGATCTCGTCGAACGCCTCCTGCACCTTGGGCGTGGTCGCGCCCTGGAACATGATGTCGCCCGACTGGCCGTGCAAGGCGATCAGCCCGGTGCCGTGCTTCTCCCAGATGTCGCAGAACTTGCGCAGGATGTCGGTCGTGTAGTGCATCCCGGGCGGCGGCTGCACGCGCAGCGTGTGCAGCTCGGCCGCGTCGGGGAAGACCGGCGTGCCGTCGTCGTTCTTCAGCTCGGTGAAGCGCGGGATCACGCCGCCGCCGTAGCCGAACACGCCGACCGTGCCGCCCTTCCAGTAGCCCTTCTTGGTGCGGTACGAGGTCTCCAGCGTGCCGAGCAGGTCGACCACGTAGTCCTTGTCCTTCGCCAGCCGCTTCAGGCCGGTCACGAAGCTCGGCCAGGGGCCCGACTCGAGCTCGTCGAGCATGGGCGTCGGATGCATCTTCTTGGCCATCGCTGGTCTCCTGGGTCGGGTCCGCGGGCGCCGACACGGCGCCCCCATGGATCTGCGCGGGCGTTCGCCGCCCTGCCGGGGCATCGTACGGGTCGGCGCGGTGCGGCCGCCATTCCCACCATGGGTAGCCGGGCCCGCCGGATGGGGTGGCCTGCCGCTACCCGGATGGGTTATGCCGCCGCCCCCCCGTGCCGGGTATGGACGCGGCCGCACCCGCCCGCGCTCAATGCGAGGCTGGAGATCCACGGATGACCCGACAGACCTCGCTGGCCAAGCTGCGCGTGCCCCTGGGCGGGCAGGAGATCGAGCTGCAGCAGATCGACTTCGACGCTGGCGGCATGGCGCTGCTGCGCACCCGCATCCGCGAGGGCAAGCGCTTCACGATCTTCGACATCGACCCGCAGACCGCGCGCGACTGGGGCCAGGCGCTGCTGGACTGGGCGCGCGAGCAACCGACGAGTTGACCATGGACGACGACCTCCCGCCGGCACGACTGGTCGACCTGGCCTTCCCGCTGGCCGGCCGCGTGCTGCCGCGCGACCATCGCGCGGCGCTCTCGGCAGCGCTGCTCGAGCGGCTGCCGTGGCTCGACCAGGCCCCGGGCGCGGGGCTGCACCGGCTGCACGGCGTGTCCCAGGTCGGCGCGCAGGTTCTGCTGTCGGGCCGCGCGCGACTGCTGCTGAGGCTGCCGCGCGAGCGCGCCGACGACGCGTCCGCGGCCTTGGCCGGCGCGACGCTGGACGTCGCCGGCGAGGCGCTGCGTCTCGGCGCGGCGGTCACGCGCGAGCTGCTGCCGCACTGCACCCTGTACGCCCACTTCGTCGCCGCGCCCGACGGCGACGAGGCCGCGTTCATGACGATGGTCGACGCCGAGCTGAACGCGCTGGGCGTGGCCTGCCGGCCGGTGTGCGGGCGGCGCCAGTCGCTGCAGTGCGACGACGGGCCGCTGCAAGGCTTCAGCCTGATGCTCGACGGCCTGAAGCCCGCCGACGCGCTGCGCGTGCTGGAGGCTGGCGTCGGCCTGCGGCGTGCGCTCGGCTGCGGCCTGTTCGTGCCGCACCGGTCGGCCGCCGCGGTCGGCGCCTGACGCGCCCCGGGCCCGACCCCGCCGCCGACTCCGACACCCGACCCCCTGCCTCGCCCCCCATCCCCCATCCCCTCGGACGACACCAGGAGATCCTCCGATGCCTTACACCGTCAACGGCCGCGAACTCGAGACCGACGAGCTGGGCTACCTGCTCGAGCCGGACTTCGGCGACGAGGTCGTGCCCGTCATCGCCGCCGCCGAAGGCATCACGCTGACCGACGACCACTGGAAGGTGATCGCCTTCATGCGCGACCAGTACCGGGAGCACGGCCACACTCCGAACTTCCGCAACATGCTCAAGGGCGTGGCCGAGATCCTGCCCGGCTGCGACAGCAAGCGGCTGTACGACCTGTTCCCGACCGGGCCGGCCAAGCAGGGCGCCAAGGTCGCCGGGCTGCCGCAGCCCTACGGCAAGGGCGGGTATTGAGGCCGCGACAGCCTCGCCGCAGCGTAGGGCCCGACCGGGCGCCCCTGCGGCCACGACCAAGGCACCGACCGTGACCGACAAGCCCGCCGCGCCGCCGGCGATCCGCGTCAAGAGCCACTGGTTCAAGCCCGGCGCGCCGAAGACGCCCGAGCAGCAGGCCGGCGCGGTCGCGTTCATCGCCTGGCGCGTCGCGCAGCAGATGCTCAAGCGCATGCGCGCCGCCGGCTTCGACATCGACCCCGGCGCGCCGTATTTCGGCTTCATGCGCGAGGTGCTCGTCTTCCTGCTCGCGGTGGCGGACCGCATCGCGCACGCGCGGCTCGCCCCCGATGCGCGCGCCCGCTTCACGCCCGCGCTGGTGCTGCGCGTGGCCGAGCTGCTCGACGAGAACGAATCCGACCTGCTCGGCCGGCCCGACGGCGCGAGCTGGGCCGACCGCTTCGTCGAACAGTTCAACGCGCTTCAGGGCCACTACGCCGAGTTCGGCGCCGACCCGGCGGCGCGCGACGACGGCGGCTTCACCCCCGACTTCGCCTTCTACCGCTACCTCGGCCATCGGCTGGAGCCGGACCTGCCCGAGAGGGATCGGCGCTGGGTGCTCGACCAGGTGATGGCGATCGAGGCCCCGGACGCGGTCGGCATCGTGCAAAGCGCGATGCGCGACCTGCACGACGACAAGCCGCGCACGCGCCGGCGAGCGTCGATGAGCGGCGAGTAGGGGCGCTGCGATGGACCGTGCCGCGACCCCGATGGCGCCGCCGCCGCGATCGGGGTGCCGCGCGCGCCGGCGCGGCCGCCACGCCGGCGCCGGCGACCACGCTGCGGAGCCGCCGTGGCGCACTGGCTGAGCATCTGGCGCGCCGCGCAGCTGCTGGGCGTGCCGCGCGGCGTCCTGCAGCAGCGCGTGCGTGCCGGCGAGATCGAGCTCAGCGACGGGCTGGTCTCCACCGACACCTTGCTGCGCCTGTACCCGCAGGCCGAGCTCGAGAGCGGTGGTGCGTTCGAGCGCACCGCCGCGCTGCGCGAGGATGCCTTCGCGCGCCGGCTGCGCGAGCGGCTGCTGCCGAGCCAGGAGGTGCTCGCGCAGCGCCTGTTCCGCCAGGGGCAGGAGCTGGCGGACACGCAACGCCACCTGCAGCGCTACCATGCGCTGGTGCTCGCGCTGCGCGACCGCATCCGCGCGCTGCGCGCGCAGGCCGGCGACGATGCCGGGCGCGCCGCGCCGCTGCAGGCTCTCGAGCGCGAGCTTACCGAGGGGCTGGCGCGCGCGCTGGCGACCGAATCGGTGGATATGCTGGACGTGATGGACGACGTGCTCAAGGTCGTCTCGGCGCAGGTCACGCTGCGGCCGAGCGGCCACCAGTTCACGGTCGAGGGCCGCGAGACCCTGCTGCAGTCGGGGTTGAAGGCGGGCCTGAAGCTCAACTACGGCTGCGGCAACGGCAGCTGCGGCATGTGCAAGGTGCGCGTGACCGCCGGCGAGGTCGCGCGCACGATGCCGACCGACTGCCCGCTGAC
Organism: Burkholderiales bacterium; assembly: GCA_016191995.1. Classification (GTDB taxonomy): domain Bacteria; phylum Pseudomonadota; class Gammaproteobacteria; order Burkholderiales; family Burkholderiaceae_C; genus Rubrivivax. Next base: position 17,719 of record JACPVA010000096.1, read on the forward strand.
CGAGGCCGAGCGCGCGCAGGGCATCGTGCTCGCGTGCGCGCACACCGCCGCCAGCGCCGAGCTGACGCTGGAGGCGCTGGAGGCGCGCGGGCCGGGCGACATCGCGCCGCAGGAGATCGTCACCAGCGTGCGCGCGGTCTCGCCGCTCGCGCCCGACACCCTGCTGCTGCACCTGCAGACCCCGCGCACGCACCGGCTGCGCTTCCTCGCCGGGCAGTCGGTGACGCTCGGGCTGGCGCAGGCGGCCGACGGCGAGGACCTGCACGCGACCTACCCGCTGGCGAGCTGCCCCTGCGACGACCGCAACCTGCACTTCTACATCCCGCGCCGCGACGACGATGCCTTCGCCGCGCACCTGTTCGCCGGCGCGCTGCGGCCGGGGGCGGCGGTCGCGGTGCGCGGTCCGCTGGGCGACTTCGTCCTCGACGAGGGCGCGCGTCCGCTGCTGCTGGCCGCCTGCGACACCGGCTTCGCGCCGGTCAAGAGCCTGATCGAGCACGCGATGTCGCTCGACGCCGCGCCGTCGATCAACCTGTACTGGCTCGCGACGCGGCGCGACGGCCACTTCATGGCGCGCCTGGTGCGGTCGTGGACCGAGGCGCTGGACGCCTTCGACGCCACGCTGCTTGACGATCCCGACCCGGCGCAGGGCGCGCGCGCCGTCGCCGCGGCGTTGCGCGCCGAGCTGTTCGACCTCGACTGCGACTGCTTCCTCGCCGGGCCGCCGGCCTTCGTCGCCACCCTGGCCGAGACGCTGGCGCGCTTCGGCGTCCCCGCGCGGCAGGTCCGCTCGCTCGTGCTGTGAACGCGCCGCCGCCCGCGGCCCCGGCGCGGGGCGAGTTCGACGGCGGCTGTGCCGGCGGCGAGGTCTTCGCGCTGCGCGTCATCGGCCACAGCATGGCACCGGAGTTCGCCGACGGCGACATCATCGTCGTCGAGCCCGACGGCGCGCTGCACGACGGCAGCTTCGTCGTCGCCCGCCACGACGGCGAGTGGATCTTCCGCCAGCTGCGCGCCGACGGCGCCGGTGGCTGGCGCCTGCACGCGCTGGACCCGGCGTGGCCCGACCTGCCGCTGCCGGGGCTGGACGCGGTGCGCGGCGTCGTGATCCAGAAATCCGTGCCCGGCCGGCGACGGCTGGGCAAACGCTACGTCTAGTGCCTTCCCGAGCGCCCCCCACGATGCCCTACTACGTCTACAGCATCCGCTCCTTCGGCCGCCTCGAGCTGCGCGAGCAGCACGATGCCTTCCGCGATGCCTCGGCGCGCGCCAAGATCCTGCGCGGCCAGCTCGACGCCGGCGCCGCCGAGCAGATCAAAGTGATCTTCGCCGAGTCCGAGGAGCAGGCGGTCGACCTGCTGTGCCAGCCGCGCGCACCGCAGCCGCAGGGTGACGACTGAGCCCAGCCCCTCGGCCGGCGCGGCAGGCCCCGCCGCGGCCCGCCGCGCGGGCCTGCCCGAGCTGCCGTGCGTCTTCCGCCGCGCGCTGCTGGCGCAGGCCGCCGCGTGCGAGCTGGCGCGGCGCGGCAGCGTCGGCGAGCGCGAGACCGTCGAATGCCGCGCCCCGGCCGCGCACGCCAACTGCGAGACGATGGTGGCGTTGATGCGCGAGCGCGCGCGCTTCGCGCTGCGGCTGCCCGCGGCCGACGCGCCGCTGCGGCACGCGCAGGCGATGCAGCTCGAATGCGGCGGCATCCTCGGGTTGGCACGCGCGCTCGGCGCACCGGCGACGCCGCCCGAGGTGCACGCGCTCGTCCTGCACGCGCAGCAGCGCCACGGCAGCCTCGCCGAGCTGCCCTGGGACGAGGTCGTCGGCGCGATGCGCGCCTGGGCGCCGCGACGGCGCAGGCCAGCATGAGCGCGCCGGGCCGCTCCCGAGCGCTCATCCCGCAGCGCGCAGCGCGCAGGGCGATCCGATGAACGCCGTGCCGGAGCCGCGCGCCGGGGCTCTGCCCGCCGCGCTCGTCGACGCGGTGCAGCGCAACTGCGACATCGCCGATGCCGCGCAGGCGGCCGAGCTGTCGCTGTGCAACTTCCTGCTGCAGATGCGCGAGTACTACCGCTGGCGGCACGGGCTGGGATTCGACGCCGTGCTCGCGCGCGACGACGTCGGCCGCTGGCTGGCGCGGACCGAGGCGCACTGGGACACGCTGCAGGACGAGCCGCTGGCGGCGCTGCCGATCGGCGCGGCGCACATCGACCCGTTCGACGTCGACGCCGCCAACGCCTGGCTGATCCCGCGCGGCTGGATCTACGGCGCCGGGCTCGCCGGCCCGGGGCGCGCCGGCTTCTTCCTCGCCGAGCTGAGGCAGCTCGAGCGCGGCGTCGCCGCGGCGCCGGCGCTGACGGTGCAGCACGCCGGGCGCGAGCTGGCGCGCGGCCTGTTCGCGCCGCCGGCGGCGCTGCAGGGCCGCACCGTGGTGCTGCGGCACGAATCGATCGAGCGCTGGCTGTGGGAGCGCTACGAGGCCTTCGCGCTGCGCCGCGGCGACGTGCCCTTCGCCGCCGTGGCCGAGGCCTTCGGCCTGGACGATGCGGGATCGTTCCTCGCCGCGCTGCCGCGCCTGGCAGCGCTGGCGGCGCGCATGCTGCTGTGGCACGAGATCGGCGAGCACCGTGCCGCGGCGACGCTGGAGCCGGGCTGGGCGGCGCTGCGGCTGGCGGTGCAGGACCGGCGCGCCGCGCTGTGGCTGCGCGCGGTGCGCGACCATCTCGCCGACCTGCGCGTGACGCTGCCGGCGCTGCGGGCCGAGGAGCCAGCGCTTGCGCTGCACCTTTGGTTCTCGCAGCACGAGGGCGCGCACGCGGCGCTGTTCCCGGGGCTGGTCGGCGCCTACCGGGCCTGGTGCGCCGGCGACGGCGGCGCGGCGCTGGAGCGCGCCTGCGCGGTCGGCCAGGCGCACTTCGAGGCGCTCGCGCAGGAGCTGCTGCGGCTGGGCGACGCGCAGCAGGTGGCGCGGCGGCTGGCGCAGGATTCGGCGGTCTGCGCGGACGTCGTTTGATGCGGCGAGGGCGGGGCAGGGCCGCGCATTGCGGTCACGGCCCTGCGCTGACTCGCGCCGCTCGGGGCCGGCTCCATGCTCGGGGAGGATTGGCCACCATGCGACGCCGGACATGTCGGCCGACCGGACGTGCCACGGGGTGGAACCCTGGCCGTGCCGCGCGGCTCGTTCTTCAGGCGCCTCGCGTCCACCGCGCCGCGGCTTCGCGCGCCGGGCATCTCCACGTTGACCGTCCCCATGGCGGCCCCGGCGCCCGCGCTAGACTCGCGCATGGCTTCGAAGCGTGTCGTGCCGCTCACCTTCGGCACGTCGGCGCATCCGCGTTCGACGAAGTGTGAACGATGCTGGTGAGGGGCTTTGCGTTCGGTGCGATTCGTCTAGCGCGGTGGAAGTCGCTTCCCGTGGTCGCCCTCGCTGCGCGCCGCGAGCGACCGCATCGCTGGGCGTCAGCGGTCGAGCGACACCCGGCACGACGGTCCACCTGACGCGCTACCGAATCTCGTCCTGGCCGCGGGGCGCGCGGCGTCCGTCTCATGCTGCGCGGTCATTGCGCCATCCCGTCGTCCCCCTTTGAACCTGCGATGATCGGCAAGCACCCCCTCCTCGAAGACTACCTGTTGCGCGCCCCCGGCATCGGCCGCGCGGCGCTGAACCTCAAGTGCGCGCTCGGCATCGTCGTGCTGGGCTGGCTGATGGTGGTCGCGTACGAGCAGCTCGGCCGGAAGTTCCAGGGCTGGCTCTACGCGCTGCCCTACGCCGCGATCGTCATCTTCCTCGTCCGGGAGGGGCCGCTCTTCGTGCTCGCGGCGCTCGCGGTCTACGCCGCGGGCTGGGCGCACGCCAACCTGATGCTCTCGCGCGTCGAATCGCTGGCCCGGCTGCGGCTGGCCGAGCTCGACCGCGCCGACCCCTCGACGCACGATGCCGACCTGCTGCTCGAGCGCGGCGTGCTGGCGGGCAAGGTCCTGCAGCAGGACGATCGCGCGCGCGAGGACTTCGCCGCCGCGCTGCGCCATCCGGGCGGTGAAGCGCAGCTGCTCGCCCTGGCTGGCGTGCTGGCCAGCCGCAGCGAGCGCTACGCGCTGGCGCGGCAATGCTTCGAGCGCGCGCAGCAGACCGCGACCGACACCAAGCTGCGCGAGCAGATCGCGAAGAACCTGGCGGCGGTGGACAAGCTCGCGGTCTGAGCCGCGGGCAAGGCGTCGCGCGTCAGCCGGTCACCGTCCCCACCGCCTTGCCGAAGCCGATGCGGCGAGACTGGCCGCGGCGGCGGCCAGCGCCGCACCGATTGCCGTGCCGTGGCCTGCGTTGCGGCGCGTTCGCGCGCGGGGGACGCGGGGCGAAGGACCGCGCGACTGCGTCCGATCGAATCACAGGGTCTCAGCCCGAGGGCTTGCGAACGAGCCGGCCCTGCTCGGTCTGCGCGTCGGCGCGGAACAACCCCTCCCAGCGGTCGCCGTTGCGCCACTGAATCAGGCCCTGGCCGTCTTTCTTGCCCGCCTTCCACTGGCCCTCGTAGCGGTCGCCGTGCTTCCACGTGTAGACGCCCTGCCCGTCGGGCAGGCCGCGCGCCAGCGCGCCCTCGTAGACATCGCCCGATGCGTAGCGCATGCGGCCCTGGCCGTGCGGCAGCCCGTCGGCGATCTCGCCGTCGTAGACATCGCCGCCCGGGGAACTTAGGGTGCCTCGGCCCTCGGCCTTGCCGCGCGCCCAGTTCCCCTCGTAACGCTGCCCATTGGCCCAGACGTAGCTGCCCTGGCCGTGCGGCTGGCCGCGCTCGAACTGGCCGCTGTAGCGGTCGCCCGACGCGTGGGCCAGCGTGCCCTGGCCGTGCGGCTGGCCGTCGACGACCCCGCCGTCGTAGACATTGCCGTTCGCGAAGTGCAGCCGCCCCCGGCCTTCGGGCCGGTCGTCGACCCATTCGCCGTCGTAGCGCTGGCCGTTGGACCAGGCGAACTCGCCCTGGCCGTGGCGCTTGCCCTTGTGCACCGTGCCGCGGTAGCGGTCGCCGTTGGGCCACAGGATCTCGCCCTGCCCGGTATAGGTCTGCCCGCCCGGGTCGGCGGCGAAGACGCCCTTCAGTCGCGCGCCGCCCTGCAGCGCGAGGTCGATAGCCTGCGGGGCGGCCGGCGCGGCGCTGGCCTGCGGCGCACTGCCGGGGCTGCCCGATGCGCTGGCCGGCGCCGCCTGCGCCGTCGACGCGGGCGGGGAGGCGGGCGCCGACGCCGACGAAGCTGGTGCGGCGATCGAACCCAACGCGCCGGCGGCGGCGCCGATCAGGTCGCCGGCAGCCTTCAGCGCGGAGCTGACACCGGCCGGCGCCGAGGCCCGCTCGGCCGCCGAGTCGGCACCGGCCTGCTGCGTCGGCGCGGCCGCGGGCGCCGCCGGGGGCGGTGGCTGCGGCGGCTGCGTGGCGACCCAGGGCGTGCCGCGCTCGCGTGCCAGTGCCTGCGCATTGCTGTTCGCCAGCTCCAGCGCGCGGCCCTTGCACTGCGCCACCGCGTCGCGCCAGAGCGTCTCGGCGATCTGTTGCTGGATCTGCCGCGCGGCCGGGTCGAGCTCGGGCAGGCTGGCACGCAGCTTCTGGCTGAATTCGCGCGCGCGGTCGAAGCGCGGCGCGCAGTGCTCGGCATTGTGGGCGTCGACCGAGGCCTGCTCGCGCCGCTGTAGCGCGAGCTGCTGCGGCTCGCCGCTGCAGCGTTCGCTGCTCAGGTCCCAGCTGCTCTCGGCCTTGCGGAACAGTGCCGCGGCGTCGGCCCAGCGGCGCTCGGTGGCGGCCTGGCGCGCCAGGTCCTGCAGCGCGGCGGCATCGCGCTGGCCGGCGACGCAACGCGCCCCCGATCCGAGCAGCTCCGACAGCGCATCGCGCTGGCGCCGGTCGTCGGCCAGGTTGCGCCTGGCGCGCTCGCGCGGGTGGCCCTGGCACAGGTCCAGCGCCTGCTGCCACAGCGTGATCGCCTCGTCGAGCACCCGCGCCTGCTCGGCCGCCTCGCCCTTTTGCGACTGCAGCGTGGCGACGCGCAGGTCGAGCGTCAGCGCGCGGTCGGTGAGCTGGGCGCAAGTCGGCGCCGGCGTCGGCGGCTGTGCAGCCGTGGCGGCTCCCGGGGCGGCGGGCGCCGCAGCGGCGGGCGGCGCGGCAGAGGCAGGCGCGTCGGGCGCCGCAGAGGGCGGCGTCAAGGGCGAAGGGCCAGGGGAGGGTGCCGGGGAGGGCGCGGGCGCGGGCGAGGGCGAAGGCGAGGGTGCGGGCGCGGGCGAGGGCGCCGATGCCGCTGCGCCTGGCGCCGGGGTCGCCGTCGGCATCGCCTGCATCGCCATCGGGGCGGTCGCCGACGCGGCTGCCGGCGCGCT